>JBEEFX010000159.1:0-15530 GCA_041166365.1 Acidimicrobiaceae bacterium | reverse complement strand
TCGAGTGGCCCGATCCGGAGATCGCGTGGCGGGCCCTCGCCAGCATCGGTCCCGCGGTCCCCGCGCTGCACCACGCGGGCCACGCGGCAGTGAAGACAGCGGTGGTCGACGCATTGGAACCGTGCCGTGACGCCCGCGGCGTGTACCGATTCTGCAACGACCACCAGCTCGTGCTCGCCCGTCGCTACTGACGCCCACGCCTTGGGCGCGGCAGCTGTGCAGAGCGAGAGGGTCACCCTCTACCAAGGCCCCCTTCGAAGGCGGTTCGCTCCAGATCGCGAACTACTCGAGCTGAACGTGGAGGACGTGCTCGCACCCCGTGAGCAGCAATGTGTCGAGCGCCTGCTTGCGAGGCGCCCGCACGGTGAGCGTCGCGCCTCGCAGCTCCGCGGCCCGATGAGCGACCAGCAGCACACCGACACCGAACGAATCAAGAACGTCGACCTCGGAGAGATCGAGCACCACCTTCGTCTCGCCTTCGCGCAACGCGGTATGGACCACGGTGTTGATCAGTGGAGCAGACTCGACGCTCAGCCCACCCTCGAGCCACAGCACGATGGAACCGTCGTCGGCCGTTCCGACGGTTGCTTTGAGGTCGATGAGCGACACAAGAACCCCCGCGTTTCGGGCCTGTGGCTGTGGTTTCAACCCGGGGCACGGATGCCCCTTCATCCGGCGGGATAGACATCGTTCAGTTCCTGCGCCTCGCCGATCTTCGTGAACGGCCCCCGCGGAGCTCAGTCGACGGGGAGATCACCGGTGCGCGCGACAGTGTCGGCGACGTCACGAAGTTTGACGTTGCGTCGTTGCGACGCGCGTCGGAGTTCGTCGAAGGCCTGCTCGGCGGTGTAACCGTGGCGGGCCATGATGATGCCCTTGGCTTGCCCGATGAGGTCACGGCTCTCCAACGCCGCTTGCAGATTTTGCGTGAGGTCGTACGTGCGCCAATAGACCTCAGCGTTCGCGATGGCGACGACCGCTTGCTCGGCGAAAAGGGCTCCGTGCTCCTGATCTTCGGGGGAGAACCCGCCGCGTGGTCGGGCGTAGAGATTGAACGCACCTTGGCCTTCGCCGCGGTGCACGAGCGGTAGTGACAGGGAACTCAGCATGTTGTGTTGAACCGCGGCCGCGCGGAACAACGGCCAGCGACCATCTTCGGGGATGGAGTGCACCGCGACGACCGTTCGTTCACGGAGGGCTTGCAGGCACGGTCCGGCATCGCCGGCGTACTGCGCCTCGTCGATCTCCAAGGCGATCTTGTCGGTGCAGGCCGCCGTGCGCGGCTGACCGGATCGTTCGACGGTGACGCTGGCGCAGTCACACCCGGAGAGCGACATGCACGCCAACGTCACGATCCGCTGCAACGTCTGGTCGAGGCTCTCCTCGTCGACCATGAGCTGCGACAACGCGCGTAGGCCTGCCACGAAACGGTCTGGGTACTCGGCCACTACGGTCCCTTCGCGGGATGGGGCCAGTTCCCTGGTGCTCAAGGACGGACTCCGACTCGCCGGCACCTTACTGGGTTCGTTCGCGATGTCCGCTTGCGGATCTTCTGCGCCGGTGTTTATCGTTCGTGCACCTTCAACAGCGAGGGCCTTACACAGCCACATTCGTGCGCGAATGTGCTTTGGAGGCACCATGACTGACTTGGGGTTGCTCGGTTCGGATCTTCTCCTGCGCTTGCGGTGACGGTCTCGGTGGACGCCCACCAGCACGCCGAACATGCTCGCCGCGACCTCGGGTTGTCGATCGAGACCCTCTGGCTGGCCTATGCCGCCCTCGGCGGCGCGGCCTCGCTGCCCCAACTCGACCGCTATCTGACGGACGGTTCCGGTTTCACGGGCATTCAGCACGACTATGTCGCTCAGGCGCTCAACGACGGCTACATCGACCTCGGTCGAAACCATGAGGTTCCGTACTCCGAAACGTTCCCCGGGATCCTGTAGTGGCAACGCACGCGTCCGACGATGGTGTGTTCAGCGTTCACGCCGTAGCGGTCGACGGGACGACCCACATCGTGTTGCGCGGGGAAGTCGACCTGGCCGCACGCGACGCGTTGACCGAGGCGTTCGACGCCGCCGCCGATTCCGGGCGCCGTGTCGTCGTCGATGCGACAGCAGTGTCGTTCCTCGACTCGAGCGCTATCGGTTGCCTCGCCCGGGCCGTGCGCGACGGCGCCACGGTGTGCGTCGTGAACCCGCAACCCGCGGTGCGACGCGCGTTGGAGATCAGCGGAATCGACAAGGCCATAGACATCTCAGCTGGACACCACGAACGAAGGAATCACACGGCACGAGACGACTGCGTCAGCCCGAATGACGCATGAATAAGGTGCTGATCGGCGTGGGTATCGAGGCGACCACATGCTGACCATCCTGCAAACAGGCAAGAAGGAGGAGAGTTACATGCCCGACGTCATCAAGCTGCTCGAGACCGATCACCGCGAGGTCGAAGATCTCTTCGCCAAGGCGGAATCGACGAGCGGCGCGGCCAAGCAGCAGGTCGTCACCAAGATCGCGTCCGAGCTGACGTTGCACGCCGAGGTAGAAGAGCAGATCGTCTACCCGGCGATGCGCGAAGCAGGCCTCAACGAGATCGTCGACGAAGCCGAGCAGGAGCACAGCAAGGTCAAACAGCTCATCGCGCAGCTCGAAGCGATGGATGCCACCACCGACGAGGTCGACGCCGTTCTCGACGAGCTCAAGGCCGATGTCCAGCACCACGTCGAGGAAGAGGAATCCGAAGGCTTCCCCAAGTTTCGCGAGGCTGTCGATCAAGCCGAGCTGCAAGCACTGGCAACTCGCGTGCAGGAAGCCAAACAAGCCGCGTCTTGAGGGGACGGGCATGATCGACCCGTGACTCCTGCCGAGCGAGACGCCGATCTGGCGTCGACCTTGGCCGCAGTGGCACAAGCACTGTCGGTCGAATCTGATCTCCCCGCCACGATCACGCGCACCTGCCAACTGGCAGTGGCGACCATCGACGCCTGTGATCACGCTGACGTCATGGTGATCACTGCCGGCGGCATCGTGACCGTGCCCGGCACGACCGACTGGGTCGCCACTCGCGTTCTGTCAATCGAGGCAGAGTTCCACGAAGGTCCCTGTATCGACACGTACGAAATCGGCCAGCCCGTCGAGGCGTCTGACCTGGAAAGCGAGCATCGGTGGCCGCGCTTCACCTCGCGCTGCTTGGCGGAGACGCCCGTACGAAGCTGTCTCGGACTCCCGCTCGTCCTCGCGGAGAGAACGATCGGTGCTCTCGACCTCTACGCCGACACCTCTGACGTCTTTGGCCCCGAAGACCTCGCCGCGGGCGCTCTCTTCGCTGCCCACGCCGCAGTCGCGTTCGGCGCGGCGATGGAGCGAGAGCAGCTCCAAGCCGCGCTCGCAAGTCGCGACATCATCGGCCAAGCCAAAGGAATCCTCATGGCCCAATCGCATGTCAGCGCCGATGAAGCCTTCGATCTGCTGCGGCGCGCCTCGCAACGACTCAACGAGAAGCTGACAGCCCTTGCCCAGCGGATAATCGACAACGCCGCCTCACCGTGACCGTCGCTCCTTCGGTCTGAGCGTGAGTCCCGTTCGGACCCATCTCTCGGTATCGAGCGATCAGGGGTCGTACTGGTCGAGGATCTCCGCGAGCCGGTCGTGGAACGCCGCCGATTCTTCGAAGGACCGTGCCGCCTCGTCATGTCGGGCGCGCTCGTCGCCTTCCGCAGCTGTGGCCAGCTCGCGTTCCTGGGCGGCCCGCGCGCGATCGATTCTCGCTAGATCACGCTCGCTCGCGGTCACGCCCTCCGATTCTGACGACGCCTGGTTGACGTCGGCATGATGCAATCGCGCTAGGCGCTGCTCCCTCTGCGTCGCGGGATCAGTCGAGCTTGTCGACGAGCTTGCGGAGCATCGTCATGTTTCGGCTCGTGCTCCGGTGTCGCCCGACGAGGCTCTCCCAGTCCTTGGTTCCCAGCTTCGTGTCAGTCGATTTGCCGCGCATCCGCCAGTGGACATCGCGCCCTTGCACCACCAAGGTGTCGAACCGATTCGTGAGCGCTTCCAAGGCCCGGGCTCGAGCGGCCGTCGGGCTCGACTTCAGAAACGTCAAGAAGTACGTGTCGCCGCTGGCCACGTCGAACGGCTCGAGGGCAACGGCTCGTCGCAGTTCAGCAGGCGTGCGCACGAACGTCGTCACCTCGAAACCGAACGCCGACTCGAACGCCTGCTCCAGTGTGTGCTCGAGAGCATCGCGCGACCCGGTGGCGTCGAACACCACGTTGCCGCTGTTGATGTGCGTCCAGACACCGTCGTAGCCGAGCCGTTCGACGACCTCGACGAGGTGCGCCATCTTGACCGTGCGTTTGCCGACGTTGACGGCGCGCAAGAAACCGATTCGAGTGGTCACACGCCAAGTGAAGCGTTCACGACGCGGCAGGTGACGAAGCTCACCGGTCGATCGTACGGCTCCTCGATGCCCGCAAACTGAGCTCCTTGTGGGCCCGCTCGTCACAGCTGATCTGGCGCAGGACATCCGCTCGGGATTCGTACTCGCCATACTCGGCAACGGCCGGTGTGTACGGGCGCGCCTCCCACTCTGGATGCTCCGCGACGAGACGCGCGTACTCGTGTTCGGCGTGATCCTCGATGTCGGCGTTCAAGCGATGGCTCCGCTCGGGATCCAGACGGTGCTGCAAGCTCGTGAACGTGAACATCGCGGCCGCCCCCAGCGCCGGCAGCAGCGCGAAGCGCACCGGGTTGTCGCGACACTCGTCCTCGGCGATCAGCTCGCGCAGGATGCGCCAATGCGAGACCTCGTTGTCCTTCTCCTCCAGGTCCAATCCCTTGTCGGGATGCGCCCGCGCCCAGGCGCCATACGGAGACCGAGCCACGAGCTCGCGGGCCTTGAATTTCGACAAGGTCCGGTCGGTGCCCCACGCCCGGTCTTCGAGCCAGAAGATCACACGAGCGTCGATGCCGTAGGAGCGCTCGGGCGTCTCGAGGGTCTCCCGCTGGCGGCCGCGCCGCTCTTCCGGCGTCAGTTCGACCATCGGGCCACCGGACGGCCGCGTTCGAAAGGTTCGTTCCGCCTGTGTCACACCGCCGGCGTTACCCCATCAGCCCGGCCGGATACTTCCACGCGCTCGCGAGCACCGAGCCAGGCCACATCGGATGGCAACTCTCGGGCGCTCCCGGCACGGTGAGCGAACGGGGTGTAGCCGGGGAGTGACGCGGGTTCAGCGCGGGAGGTTCAGCGGGGCGCTCTCGATGGCGCGGCAGGTGTCGCCCGCGCAGTGCCGCAGCCCTTCGAGTCGCTGGTGGAGCGTGTCGCGAAGCGCGGCGCTGGCCGTGCCGGCGAGGTTGTTCAGCTCGTCCGGATCCTGCGTGAGGTCGTAGAGCTCGATTTCTCCTGTCGAATACTCGACGTAGGTGAAGTTCGCGACCCGCAACCCTTGGTACTCGGGAATGGTGGTCGCCGAGGCCGTGGCTCGTCTGGGCGCCGAGGAGATCGTGGTCGTGGGGTCGGTGCTCTGCGTGCTGTCGGCTTGGTCGAGATCGCCAGGCTCGAGTTGGCCGGCGCCCGTGCGATCCTGACCGCCGGCGGTTTCACCCCAGTGCTCCAGGAGGAACGCCTGGCGCCACGACGCTCCACCGCTCCCGTCTCCGCCGGTCAGCAAGGGGACGAGCGATCGCCCGTCGGGGTTGTCGGTCAGTTGAGCCGCGCCCATCTCGGCAATCGTCGGTGCGAGATCGACGTTGCCGGCGATCGCGCTGACGTGCGACCCAGGCGTGATGCCTGGGCCGGCCACGAGCAACGGAAGGTGGATGTCGGTCTCGTAGGCGGTCTGCTTGCCGGAGGGCAGGCGGTGCTGGCCGAGGTGGAACCCGTTGTCGGACGTGAAGATGATGTACGTGTTGTCGAACTGATGGTTGGCGCGCAGCTGATCCACCAGCGTGGCGACGCCACGATCGACGGCCTGCAGCGACTGCGCCCGGTTGCGATAGCGGACATCGATCTGCTTTTGTTGCGTGTCCGACAACGGCGGCATGCGCTGGATGTACTTCGGTTTGTCGCTGACGTCGGCTTCGTCGAATGCGGGATCGCGCGGTGCCTGCAAGCCGGGGAACGCCTTCGCGTCCTGCGGTGCGGGGGTGGCGGGCTCGTGCGGCGCGTACACCGACAGGTAGGCGAAGAACGGAGACGACGATCCAACGGCACTGGTGATGAAGTCGCGCGTCTGACGGACGTACACGTCGGTGCCGTAGTCGTCGGGTCCGTGGCCGTACTCGACCTGCTTGCCGTTCTCGTTCAGCGTGTAGTTGAACTCGCCGTACGCGTCACCCTTCGAGGAGCTCGACCATCGATCCCAACCGGGTGGCACGTAGTCCGGACCGGCAGTGTTCGGGTAGCCGTTCAAGTACTTGCCGAAGAGCCCGGTCGTGTACCCGGCGTCATGCATCGCGGTCGCGATCGTCGCCTGCTCGATCTTGCCGGCGAACGCGCGCTCGAATCCGCCCGTGGTGCCTCCGTTCGAGAGCACCCCCGTGTTGTGCGAGTACTGACCGCGCAGGATCGATGCGCGGGCCGGACAGCAGAGCGTGACGTTGTCGAAGTAGCCGTCGAAGGTCACGCCCTGGTCACCGAGGAGCTCCTTGACCTTCGGCATGAACTGCAGGTCATCGAGGCGCATGTCGTCTGTGAGCACGAAGAGCACATTCGGCTTGCCGGTCGCCGGCGGCCGAGCCGAGCTGGCCGTTCCCTGGCTGGAGCCGTTGGTGCGCCCGCTGCTCGACGAGCAGCCAGCGAGCACCAGCACAGCGAGAAGGGCTCGAGCCCACAGGTGACCGCGGCGCGGCGTCTGGCGCATGACGAGTCGACGTTACGGCCCACCCGAGGGCATGTACGCGCGGGCCATTCACGTGGTCGGCGCGACGTCGCGCAGCGCTAGCGGAGATCCTTCAGCAGGGCGGTGGTGCGCCGGATGGTGTCCCCATCGCCGAAGCACGAGGCGTTGAACTCGGTCACCCCGGCATCGGCCATCGCCTGCACACCTGCGGCGACGACCGACTCATCGCCGAAGATCGCGACATCCGCAGGCCCGGCGGCGCCCTCCACGTCGAGCATGGCGCGGTAGGACGGCAGGCCGCCGTAGATCTCGAACGTCTTCGCGGCGCTCTCCTTGGTGGCGTCGACGTCGTTGGTGACGGCGATCGGCAATGCGGCCACGATCTGTGGCGTCGGCCGGCCGGCATCGGCCGCGGCCTTGTTGATGCGGGGAGCGACATGGCTTTCGACCGTCTTCGGCCCCGTCATCCAGAGCAACGTGCCGTCGGCGACCTCGCCGGCGAGGCGCAACATGACGGGAGCCATGGCGGCCAGGAGCACGGGCGGCCCGGCCGGGTCACCGGCTCGTTCGAGCGGTGCGTGCACGCGGTAGAGGTCGCCGTCGAAGGACGCGTTCCCATTGCGCAGGAGCGGGAGCAGCACCGAGAGGTACTCGCGCATGTGCGCGGCCGGCTTGTCGAACGACAGCCCGAACATCGACTCGATCACGATCCGGTGCGACAAGCCGATGCCGAGCGTCAAACGCCCGCCGGTCGCATCCCACGCGGTCATCGCCTGTTGAGCCATCGCGTGGGGATGCCGTGGATAGGTCGGCACCACCGCGGTGCCGAGATGCAGACCAGGCGCGGCGCGCCCCGCGATGGCGAGCACCGTGATCGCGTCGAGTCCGAAGATGTTCGCCGTCCACGCCGTCGTGAAACCGTCGGCGGCCACCCGCTCTGCTTGGGCGACGACCTCGTCGACGGTCTGACCACCGATTCCGATGCCGATCTTCACGACACGACCCCCTCTTTCGGAAGCCCTTCTACTACGAACTAGGGTCCCGCCCTCGTGGCCACATCGCTGGTTGAAACCGAGAGCGCCGATACGGCGGTCCCTGTCGCTGACTCGAGCTTGCGGCTGCGCCTCGTCGCCCTCAGCTTTCTCATGCTGTTCCTCGAGTTGGCGATGATCCGGTGGACAGCATCCAACAACGTTCATCTCGCCTACCTGACGAACTTCGTGCTGATGGCCAGCTTCCTCGGCATCGGCATCGGGTTCCTGCGCGCGAAGTCAGACCGCGATCTGTTCCCGTGGGCGCCTCCGGCGCTCGCGCTCCTCGTTGCGTTTCTGCTCGTCTTCCCGGTCTCGTTCAGCACGAGTGCCAACCAGCTCGAGGGCGGGTTCGGATGGGCGGCGCTGCCGCGGTGGGTGAGCCTCACCGGGATCTTCGTCCTGACCGTCGCGGTGATGGCGTGCGTCGGCAATGGGGTGGCGCGGGCGTTCATCAAGTTCGATGCGCTCGAGGCGTACCGCCTCGACATCCTCGGAAGCATCGGAGGCATCGTCGTCTTCTCGGCGCTCGCGTTCCTCCAGATGCCTCCGATCGTGTGGGCCGTGATCGTGTCGTTGTTGTTCGTCGCGCTGCTACGGGTGCGCTGGCAGCTGCTCGGGCTCGTCGTCGTGCTCGCGTTGTTGACGATCGAATCGCTCTCGCCGAACGACCACTGGTCGCCGTATTACAAGGTCACCGCCGACTTCTTCCCGACCACGTCGGTCGCGGGCGTCGACACGCACGACGTGCTCGAGATCTCGGCGAACAACATCCCTCACCAGACGGCCTATCCCGTCTCCACACTCCACCAGATCCAGCCGTTCTACTTCCTGCCGTACCAGCATCTCGGAGACCGCGGGCCCGGCAACGTCCTGATCGTGGGCGCCGGGAACGGCAACGACGTTGCGGTCGCGCTCGCCCAGGGCGCCGAGCACATCGACGCGGTCGAGATCGATCCGGTGATCCAAGCGCTCGGCCGGGACCATCATCCGGACCACCCGTATCAGGACCCCCGCGTCACCGCGCACATCAACGACGGCCGCGCGTTCATCCAGCAGAACGATCAGCACTACGACCTGATCCTGTTCGCCCTGCCGGATTCGCTCACGCTGCTCGCCGGGCAGGGCAGCCTGCGACTCGAGAACTATCTGTTCACCACCGAGTCGATGCAGACGGTCAAAGAGCATCTGAATCCCGGTGGAACCTTTGCGATGTACAACTACTACGAGCCGTTCCTGGTCGATCGGTACGCATCCACGCTCGAGCACACCTACGGCACCGCGCCTTGCGTCGAGGTGGGTGACGCGCTGGCTGCTCGCCATCAGGCCGTGCTCACCGCCGGCGACGGGGCCACCCGCAACTGCGCGTCGCCTTGGAGCGGCGAGCACATCCAGCTACCCACGGACGACTATCCGTTCCCGTACCTCAAGACGCGCACGATTCCCACCTTCTACCTGCAGACGCTCGCATTGATGCTGGTGGCCTCGCTTCTCCTCGTCAGGGTCGCGGGCGCACGGCTTCGGGGCATGATCGAGTACACCGACCTCGCCCTCATGGGTGGCGCGTTCCTGTTGCTCGAGACGAAGAACGTCGTGCAGTTCGCGCTGCTGTTCGGCACGACATGGTTCGTCAACTCGCTCGTGTTCGCGGGGGTGCTGCTCAGCGTCTACGCGGCGATCGAAGCCGCCCGGCACATCGAGCTGCCTCAGCCGCGACGGCTGTATCCGGTCCTGCTCCTGCTGCTCGCGGTCGCGTGGGCCGTGCCGCAGGACTCACTGCTCTCGCTGTCCCCGGTGCCGCGATTCGCCGCCGCCGTCGCGCTCGCGTTCGCGCCGATCTTCGTCGCCAACCTCGTCTTCGCGCAGCGCTTCCGCCAGGTGGGCTCCGCCACGACGGCGTTCGCAGCCAACCTGCTCGGCGCCATCGTCGGCGGCATGGTCGAATACCTCGCGCTGGTGACGGGCTATCGGTTCCTGCTCGTCGTGGTCGGCCTGCTCTACGCGCTCGCCTTCATCGCCACCCCGCGCACCTCGGCTGTGGCGGCGGCCTGAGTCGGCCTTTCGCTTTCGCTACAGCTGCTCGGTGAGGAGTGCTCGCCCGAGCACGTACATCGCCTGTCGAGCGGCGAGGTCGAGCGGCGCGTCGCGGCACCCGTCCTCGGCGAGCGTCAGGGCCAGCTCGATCGGAGCGTCGTTGCCCCCGGTGAGCGTTCGAACGGTTTCGGCCGCATCGCTGAGCGAGTTGCCGGTGACGGCGAGTTGCAACGCCAACGCGTAGATGTCGTCGGCATCGGGTTGAGTCGCATCCGGGGTTGCGTCAGCAACCTCGTCGGATGTCACGCAGCGGGCTCCTCGATGACAGCGGCCAGCAACTGCACGCTGTCGGTGCGAAGGACTCGTCGGAGTCGCTCCGTGATGCCCCGCATCGCCACCGGGCGGGTCTTGCACTCCTCGCGGATGACGACCTGCGCCGAGTGAGCGATGTACAACGCGGCCCCGACGTCGAACACCAGTGACGCACAGCCCGCGGTGAGGTCGGCCAGCGCGTTACGCAGCGGAAAGGCGTCGTCGGCGTCGAGGGCGCGCAGCAGACGGATCTCCGCGCGCCCCTCAGCGATGGTGATCGACCACGCCTCGTCGGGCGTGTCGTCGACCGTGGTCATCTTCGCTGCTGACTTCGAACCGGGATCTCCCGGAAGGGCGCATCGATGAGCACCTGGAACACGGCGTCGTTCGGTTGGCTGGGCTCGTTGAGCTGGCGCAGGAAGTTCTTCAGCGCAGCCCGCGCCGGTGGGACGTGAGCGCCACTCAGGGCAGCGGACCGGCTCAACGCATCCTTCGCGGCCGTGACCCTGACCCGCCGGGCCGCCTTCTCTTGTTCGCTTGGCATGTCCTTACGCCTCCGGTCTCACGAGCTCGCGGCCATGAGCCGCTCGCGCAGCGCCGCGATTGCGGCGAGTTTCTTGTCGAGCTGCTCCGGTGTCGAGCGCTTGCGCGTTCGCTTCTCGAGCTCATCGAGCCGGCTGCTCTCTTCCGTTCGGAGGTTGCGCTGCTCGGCGACAGGTCTGGCCTGCATGGCGAGCAGGAACGCGTCGAACGCGTCTCGGGCGTTGCTCATGCCGAGCTCGTTCGCGATGTACGCAAACGAAAACGGATGGCTGCGCAACTCGATGACTCGAGCGCTGTCGGTCGCATCGGCGCTCTTGCGCCGCTTCGTCACAGCGGCCGGACCTTGGCGGCCTTCGGGCCTTTCTGTCCGGCTTCGACCGCGAATTCCACCTTCTGGCCCTCGGTGAGCTCGCGGTACCCCTGCGTGTCGATGTCGGAGTGGTGCACGAACACATCCGCACTTCCGTCTTCGGGTGCGATGAATCCGAATCCCTTCGTGGCGTTGAACCACTTCACCGTTCCAACTGGCATTTCGACCCTCCGTTCGCCGCGTGATGGCAAGCAATCGGAGTCGTTGAGGAGACCAGTCGCTGTTTGGCCGGCAGCGCGGCACGCGCCGACCGGCGACAACGGTAGCGGAATGGCGCCAGTTCGCCTTTCCCCTAAATATGAGCTGCTTAGTGGGGATTAGCTCTCAGGCCCACCAGGTGGGCAGCGAGTCTCCGCCTCCGGTCAGTAGTTTCCGCCCGTGGACTTCGAGATTCCGAACGACTTGGCCGACTACCTCGTAGAGCTCGACGAGTTCATCGATCGCGAGATCAAGCCGCTCGAGGAGAAGGACGACAACATCCGGTTCTTCGATCACCGGCGCGAGGACGCGCGCACGGACTGGGACCGCGGCGGGCTCCCGAATGACGAGTGGGAGATGCTGCTGCACGAGGCCCGTCGACTCGCGGACGCGGCGGGGCACTACCGCTATCCGTTCCCGAAGCAGTACGGCGGGAAGGACGGCACGAACCTCGGCATGGCGGTGATCCGGGAGCACCTCGCTCGCAAGGGCCTCGGGCTGCACTGCGATCTGCAGAACGAGCATGCGATCGTCGGCAACAACGTGGGTCTGCTGCTCATGATCTTGTACGGCACCGACGAGCAGAAGGCGGAGTGGGTCGACGACCTGGCGGAAGGCCGTCGCGGCTTCGCATTCGGCATCACCGAACCGGCGCACGGTTCGGATGCCACGCACATGGAGACGTCAGCCGTGCGCGACGGCGACGAGTGGATCATCAACGGCGAGAAGACGTGGAACACGGGAATCCACCGAGCCCAGTACGACATGATCATGGCCCGCACGAGCGGTAAGGCCGGCGACGGCGAGGGCATCACCGCTTTTCTCGTGCCGACGCAGAGTCCGGGCTTCGAGGTGCTCGAGTTCCTCTGGACCTTCAACATGCCGACCGACCACGCGCACATCCGGCTCACCGACGTGCGCGTGCCGCACAGCGCGATCTTCGGAGGCGAAGGCCGCGGTCTCCAGGTCGTGCAGCACTTCTTCAACGAGAATCGCATTCGGCAGGCGGCGTCGAGTCTCGGTGCCGCAGAGTTCTGCATCGATCAAGCTGTCGAGTACGCGAAGGTCCGCGCGCCCTTCGGCAAGCCGCTCGCCACGAACCAGGCGATCCAGTTCCCGCTCGTCGAGCTCCACACCCAATGCGAGATGCTGCGCGCGCTGATCCACAAGACCGCGTGGCTGATGGACCGAGACGGGCCCTTCTCCGTCTCCGACAAGGTCTCGATGTGCAACTACTGGTCGAACCGACTGTGCTGCGAAGCCGCCGACCGCGCCATGCAAGTGCACGGCGGACTCGGGTACTCGCGGCACATGCCGTTCGAGCACATCTACCGCCATCACCGCCGGTACCGCATCACCGAGGGCAGCGAAGAGATCCAGATGCGCCGCGTCGCCGGCTACCTGTTCGGCTTCATGAAGCAGCAGGCTCCGAAGGGCGTCTCGGTCTCGTAGTCGCCCACAGCGGTGTGGTTGACTGCCGAGGTGCAGGTTCCGAGCACATTGCCGTTGAGCAGGCATTCGGTGTCTTGGCGGGTGAACGCCGAACCGGTGGTCTTTCTCGGCGGGGGACGCGCGCTCCTGCTGCAGGTCGCGCACCCGAAGGTCGCCGCGGGCGTCGAGCAACATTCGACCTACGCGACCGATCCTTGGGGGCGGTTGTTCCGCACGGTCGACGTGATGGCCAAGCTCGCCTTCGCGGCACCCGAGGTGTCTGTCGCGCAGTCGCGGTGGCTCGAGCGGATGCACCGGCGGGTCGCCGGGGTGACCGAAGAGGGCGATCGGTACACCGCGCTCGATCCGGACCTGTTGCTGTGGGTCTGGGCCACGCTGTCCGACACCGCCTTGCTGATGTACGAGTCCGTGCGCCGGCCGCTCTCGGCCGAGAGGCGGGTTCGCTACTACGAGGAGTCGAAGCTCGTCGCCCATGCGTGCGGCGTGCCGCCGGAGCGGTGTCCATCGACGCTGGCCGATTTCAACGCGTATTTCGATCGAGTCGTCGCCGACGACTTGCGGGTGACGGACGCCGGCCGAGCTGTTGCGCACGCGACCATGGTTCCGCCGTTGCCGGGTCGCCTCGGTTCTGCCGCGGCCCGCCCCAACCAGCTCGTGACCGCGGGGCTGCTGCCCCCGAAGGTGCGGGCCGGTTACGGGTTCGAGTGGAGCCAGCAGCGCGAGCGTGAGTTGCAGCGATTGCTCCATCGTTTCGCGGTCGCGCACCGGCTGGCACCTCGCTCCGTTCGGGAGCTGGGCATGCGCTATGTCGTCCAACGCGACGAGCCGCTGCGGTTTGCCTGGTTGCAGCGCCGAGGGGCGGAACTCACCGCCAGCCGGATGTCGGAGATCGCCTGAGGCCTTTGCCCGTACGGGATTGTCGGAATCTGGCCCAAAAAAGGTACGCTGTCAGACCCCCAGCGGACTCCGGAGGTCCAGATTCCGTGGCTTTCGCCGTCGGCTCCAAGGTTGTGTATCCCTCGCATGGCGTCGCGCAGATCGTGCGTCGTGAGAAGCGTGTCGTCGACGGCGAGAAGCGCGACTACCTGATTCTCGAGGTCCCGCAGCAGGGCTGGGGCACCTCCGGCGCCATGACGGTGTCGGTTCCCGAGGCGAATGCCGAAAATCTCGGTGTCCGGCCGGCGATCTCCAAGGCCGATGCCACCGAAGTGCTCGACTTGCTCGCCGTCCGCGATGTGCGGGTGCCTGCGAACTGGTCGCGCCGATTCAAGAACCACCAAGAGAAGCTCAAGTCGGGCGATGTGTACCAGTGCGCCGAAGTGGTGCGTAACCTGGCTGCCCGACTCCGGGAGAAGTCGTTGTCGGCTGCAGAGCAGTCGATGTACGCCAAGGCCCGGTACATCCTCATCTCCGAGCTCGCCGTTTCGTGGAGCATCGATGATGAAAAGGCAGCGGCCCGTGTCGACGCTGCCCTCGGCCTCACGGCCGATGCTGCCCCGGCATCCCGCTAACCAGAAACCGAGTCATTCCCAACATGCCTTCCACCTTCGCCGAGCTCGGCGCGCCCGCCGACCTCGTCGACCACCTCGCGTCACGCGGCATCCTCACCGCGTTCGACATCCAGACCCAAGCGCTGCCTCCTGCCCTTTCCGGTCGTGACATCTGCGGCCGTGCTCCGACGGGCTCGGGCAAGACGCTGGCGTTCGGTATTCCGATCGCGCAGCGGGTCCACAAGGCCAAGCCGCGCCGCCCGAAGGCGTTGATCCTCGCGCCGACCCGTGAGCTCGCGACCCAGATCAGCGACGAGCTCAAGCCGCTGCTCAAGCTGCGAGGCCGCACGATCGCGACGTTCTTCGGCGGTGTGAGCTTCGGCCCGCAGATGAGCGCGCTGCATCGCGGCGTCGACGTCGCCGTCGCTTGCCCCGGTCGTCTCGCCGATCTCGTCCGCCGCAACGCGATCTCCCTCGACGATGTCGAGATCGTGGTGGTCGATGAAGCGGACCGCATGGCCGACATGGGCTTCCTGCCCGAGGTGCGACGGTTGCTCGATCGAGTGAAGCCGAACCGTCAGACGCTGCTGTTCTCCGCCACGCTCGACTGCGACGTCGATGTGCTCATCACTCGCTACCAGCGCAACCCGGTGACCCACTCCGTTGCGGTCGACGAGGACGCGCCCAAGAACCGTCACATCTTCTGGAAGATGGATCGCGGCGAGCGCGTCGATGTGGCGGCCAAGATCGTCAACGCCGAGTGGCCGGCGATCGTGTTCTGCCGGACCAAGCACGGCGCCGATCGACTGGCCAAGCAGCTCGGGCGTGCGGGCGTGTCGGCCGCCGCCATCCACGGTGATCGCTCGCAGAGCCAGCGGGAGCGGGCGCTCGCGCAGTTCTCGTCGGGCAAGGTGCAGGCGCTCATCGCCACCGACGTCGCCGCGCGCGGCATCCACGTCGATGACGTCGCCGCCGTCGTGCACTTCGACCCGCCCGGGAGCGAGAAGGACTACGTGCACCGTTCGGGTCGCACCGGTCGGGCCGGCGCCGCTGGTCTCGTGGTGTCACTGGTCAGCGACGACATGCAGGCCGATGCCAACGACCTCCAGCGCAAGCTCGGGTTCGAGCCGACGCTGCACGCCCCCGACATCTCGGCACTGGTCGGCGCCGGCCACGACGCCACGCCGCTCGTCTCGGTCGCGACCGCGTCGCGGCCGTCGTCATCGCCCGGCCGCTCGGGCCGAGCACGCGCCCAGCAG
>JBEEFX010000158.1:0-3927 GCA_041166365.1 Acidimicrobiaceae bacterium | reverse complement strand
TGGGTGGCGGCGCGAGTGTTGGCGGTCTCGCGACGGATGCGAGCACCGACCGCGATGCTGTCGGGACCGGCGACTGCCAAGGCGAGGTCGGTCTTCTCGATGAAGCTCGCGAAGTAGTCGACGTGGCGGGATCGGATCGTCGCGTGTTCCCCCGAGATGTCGAGTTGATCAGCGGCGAACTGTCGAACGGTGTCGAGCAGGCGGTAGCGACGCACTCCTGCCTCGAGGTCATCCGCGATGACCAACGACTTGTCGACGAGCTGACCGAGTAGGTCGAGCACGCCCATCGATTCCAGGTCGCCCGCGCCGCAGATGTGCTCGGCGGCGTCGAGGGTGAATCCATCTCGGAAGACCGACAGGCGACGGAAGGCAATGCGCTCGTCTGCATCGAGGAGCGAGTGGCTCCAGTCGATTGAGGCCTCGAGAGTCTGTTGTCTCGGGGCGCTGGTTCGTGGCCCGATCCCGAGGACGCGGTAGTGCTGCTCGAGCCCTTCGGCGATCTGCTCCGCGCTGAGGAGTCGAGTGCGGGCAGCGGCGAGCTCCAACGCGAGAGGTATGCCGTCGAGGCGAGCACAGATCGCGGCCACGGCCGGCGCGTTGGCGTTCGTGACGGCGAAGTTCGGACGCGCCGAGGTGGCGCGGTCGACGAACAGCCGGACGGCATCGAAGGTCGCAAGATGTTCGATCCTCGCGGTCTCGGTTGCGGCCGGAAGGCGGAGCGAGGGAACCGGCCATGTCACCTCGCCGGGAACGCTCAAGTTCTCGCGGCTCGTGCTCAGCACCGTGACGGTCGAACAGGCGTGGAGCACGGCGTCGACGATCGCGGCACATGGTGCGACGAGGTGTTCGCAGTTGTCGAGTATCAGCAAGGCCTGGGCCGATGCCAGATGCGAAGCGATGGCATCCTGAACACCGCCGTTGCCTGGTAACGACAAACGGAGCGTGGACGCGATCGAGTGAGCGACGAGCTCCGGTTCGCTGACGGCGCTGAGGTCGACGAACCAGACTCCATCGGGGTAGTCGTCAATGATGGACGCTGCGACGTGCAGTGCGAGCCGGGTCTTGCCGCTCCCGCCGGACCCAGTGAGCGTCACCGCACGGTGCTGACGAAGCGCCGCGACGACGTCGTCGATCTCGGTCGCACGGCCAATGAAGCTGGTGAGTTGAATCGGAAGGTTGTTCGGCACGCTGTCGAGCGATCGCAGCGGCGGGAGCTCCCGTGGCAGTCGAGGGTGGGCGAGCTGGTGGATGTGCTCGGGCCGGTACAGGTCGCGGAGCCGGTGCGATCCGAGATCGATGAGTTCGACGCCGGACGGGACGTGGTCGAGCACGAGATCTCGCGTCGCGGCCGAGAGCAGGATCTGCTGTCCGTGGCCGAGCGCGCGAATGCGCGCGCAGCGGTTGATGGCGCCGCCGATGTAGTTGCCCTCGTCGCGCAGCTGCACCTCACCGCTGTGCAATGCCATGCGCAACCGCGGTTGAGTCGCGCTTGGCCACCGGTCGTCGAGAGTGCCCAGTTGAATGGCGAGCGCGGCCGCGACCGCGTCGCTGGCCTTCGGAAAAGCCGCGACGAAGCTGTCCCCTTCACCTTGCTCGATGGGGCGGACACCGTTGCACTCAGCCACGATCTCGGTGATCAGCTCGTCGAGCATCGCGACTGTGGCGGTCATGGCGGTCGCATCGGCCTCCCACGACCGCACCGATCCCTCCACATCGCTCAGCAGGAGCGTGACCGTTCCGGCCGGCAGCACGAAGCTGCCCTCAGCGGTGTCGCCCCAGTGCACGCGCGTCATTTCAGCACGCTCGGCCAGCGTCGTACCCCGGTGACCGAGACGAAGAGCGTGCTGGGATGCCCGCGGTCGTGCAGGATCGTGTTGATCGATGGCGCCGCCAGGGGTTGGTGCACGGCCACGTCGGCCGAGCTGATGCTGATCCTCAGACGATGTCCGGCGGCCAGAGTCGTGTCGACAGGGTCGATAGGCACGCGGACGTGCACGGGCGTGGCTTGCGGCACGGCGGCGCGCTCGTCGTTGCGCAGCCATGGCTGTCCCGGCTTCGATCGGCGCGTGTCGACCGTGCGCTGCGACAGCCGCACGAAGCCAGAGGTCAGCAGCAGCGACGTGCCGTCAGGGCCAACGTCGCTCATTCTGACGACGATGTCCGCGTCAGCCGCTGTCGTCGACGCCCATGCGTCGAGTTCGATCGGTCCTGCAAGCTCGATCGGTGCCTCGAGCGCGGCCGTCGTGTAGGTGATCGATCGCATCTCGTCGATGCGTTGATCGAAGCGATGGAAGGGTGTGAGGAAGACCGCGTTGTCGTTCGACGTCGCTTGGGCGACTCCTGATGTCGCGTCGTACAGATAGCTGTCTGGCGTCAGGCTGACGGGATCGCGCGTGGCCCTGGCCGCGAGTGCGCCGTCGTGCAGCGACTCGATCGACCCGGACGCTTCGCCCGACAGATGGAGGTCGACAAGCGACGAGCCGGACAGCGGCCATCGGTCAGAGGCGGTCCATTGGCTGGTGCCGATGTCGTACGACTGCACGCGCGGCTCGCGCTCGACGCCGTTGTCGATGCCGGCGACGTAGTGCTCGTACCACTGAAGAATCGGATCAGGCCCCGGCCAGTAGACGTCGGGGTACGGCTCGGGGAACGTCTCCGCCAAACCGCCGGCCCGTCGGTGGGTCCACGGTCCCATGATCAGGCGCTTGTCGACGCTCGCGACGCCGTTGAAGTTGCGGACCGTGCCGGCGGTGAACATGTCGAACCACCCGCCGACGAACAGCGCCGGCACCTTGATGCGGTCGTACTTGTTGTAGATCGCACGCTCCTTGTAGAAGTCGTCGTCGAAGGGATGTGCTAACGCCAACTCGAGTGGTGTGGGGTTCTGCGGCCGGTTGACCAGCGAGAGCAGGAGCGCCGGATCCGTCGAGATCCCCGTGGCGCCCGCTGCAGGCTGGAAGCCGCTGAACGCGGCAACCACCGACTGGTTGAAGAGACCGTTCTGGTACCAGCCATCGCGATACGGGTCCGACCACGCCGCGCGAGGGACGATCGCCTTGAGCGCGGGCGGTTGCTTCGCCGCGGCGAGCAGCTGCAGGAACGCCGAGTACGACCCGCCGATCATGCCGACATTGCCCGTCGACCACGGCTGTCGTGCCACCCAGTCGATCACCTCGACGACATCGTCCTGCTCGCGAGCGCACGTGATGCAATTCACCCCAGCCGACCGGCCTGTCCCGCGGACATCGACGTTCACATGGGCGAACCCATTGGCCACATACGCGGTCGTGTACGTCAAGCGGCCATATGGAGTCAGTTGAAGGATCACCGGGAACGGCCCCTCGCCGGGCGGAAGATCGACATCACCGACGAGCGCCACTCCGTCGGACATCACGATGCGCGTGTCGTGGAGCGACGATTGCGCCCGGGCCGCGACACCGGGAGCGAGACCTGCAACGACAAGTGCACCGATGACCGCGATCCGATGGAGCTTCATGCGCTCAGCGTCGCTTGGATGCGCTCGCAGAGCGCCCCCCATGTGGGGGGTTCGAGTCCCGCGAACCGACGCGACCGGGGCGCGCCCCGAAGTGGCTCGCCTCGCCGCCGTCTCGGATTTGGCCGAGCCGATGGCTCGACCAGAGCGCGCTCCCCGCTCATCGACGTCCGCACGCGGAAGAGACGACGGTGCCCACGACTCGGCGTGGGCTGTCGGCGAGCGGATGTGGCTCCCCGGTGAGGGTGGCGATGGCGGCGGCGATCTCGGCGAGGCTGGCGTGCAGGTAACGGCCAGTCACCGATGGTGGGGCGTGGCCGGCGAAGGCTTGGGCGACGGGGTAGCCGGCGAGGCGGCCGACCGCGGTTATGGCTGTGTGGCGCAACACGTGGGCGGAGACCGGGGTGCGGTCGGCCCAGGTGAGGCAGGTGCGG
>JBEEFX010000157.1:0-4221 GCA_041166365.1 Acidimicrobiaceae bacterium | reverse complement strand
TGTGGGGCTCGGGGACGGCGGCTCCGGGGGCGATCCGCACGGTCACGGCCAGGACGCGTCCACCCTGCTCGGATCGATCCTGCGCCTGGACATCGACACGCCACCCCGCGATGACGCCGCCTATGCGATCCCGGAGGACAACCCGTTCGTCGGTTCCGGCGGGCTGCCGGAGATCTACGTCCTCGGCGTGCGCAACCCGTGGCGATTCAGCTTCGACGCCGACACCGATGCACTCTGGGTGGCGGACGTCGGCCAGAACGCCTTCGAGGAGGTCACCAGGCTCAACCCGGACGAGGCAGCCGGCGCCAACCTTGGATGGAACGTCATGGAGGCGTCCCACTGCTTCGCAGACTCGGCATGCGACCCCGAGGCCTATGTGGGTCCGATCACGGAGTACGGCCACGACCTCGGCTGCTCGATGACCGGTGTCCACGTCTACCTAGGCGCCGCGATCGACGGACTCACCGGCTGGTATGTGTTCGGCGACTATTGCAGCGGGACGATCTTCGGCATCCCCTCGGATGCAACGGAGCCGGCGGCGCCACGCGTGCTCATGCAGGCCGGCATCACGATCAGTTCGTTCGGCGAAGGGGCCGATGGCACCCTCTACGTCGCCGACCTCGACGGGGGCACCGTCTCGCGCATCGTCGCCGACGGCTGAGCGAGGCCCCCGACCGCGCGGAGGCTCGTCCAGCGTCCGCGGCCGATCACCAGGTGGTCGAGCAATTCGATGTCGAGGAGGCGGCCTGCTTCGGCGAGCTCCGCGGTGATGCGCAGATCCTCCCCCGATGGACTCGGATCACCACTCGGGTGGTTGTGCGCCACGACGATGGCGGCGGCGCAGCGGCGGACCGCGTCGCGGTACACCTCGCCCACCCGAACCGAGGACCCGGCGAGGTTGCCGCGGTAGACGACGCGACCGCTTGGTCCACGGGCTCGCGGGAATCGACGGCGTGCACGTACTCTCGGATCGATCTGCGGAGGCACGGTCCGGCATCGTCAGCATCGCGGTCGACGGGGTGCCGGTCGACGAGGTCGCGCAGCGACTCAACGCGGCCGACTTCGTGTGCGCTCCCCGGGCGGGCGGCGTCCGCATCGCGCCGCACGGCTACAACACCGTCGACGAGATCGACGCGTTAGTCCAGGCGACGGCCGACGAGCAGGATCGATAGCCCGAAGGGGACAGACCCGCGCACCGCGAAACGGCGTTCGGCGTTCGACAGGCGGGTCATCACGTTCGACACGAACCGGCTCGTGTTTCCCACCTCCTCGTCGGTCTCCTTCATGAGGCGTCGCAGTGGTGTCCGTCGGAGTGCCGCCGCCGGTGGGACCAGGAACGAGTTGTAGTACGTGGTGTGCAAGACGCCGAAGCCGGCTGCGGAGACGACCGAGACCAATCCGCCCGAGCGATACCGACGCCGGTGCGCGGCGCGCACATCATGGTCGCCCCACAACCACTGGTAGGCCGGCACCGTCAACAGGAGCAGACCGCGCGGTGCCAGTGCGCGGCGGTACTCGCGCAGCCCGACGAGATCGTCGTCGAGGTGCTCGACCACATCCATGCTCGTGACCAGTCCGCACACGCCACTGGCGACGGGAAGGTCCTCGGCCAGCGCGATGACGCTGCCGCCCCGCGCCGCGTGCCGGAGCGCGTACGCGCTCAGATCCGTGCCGACGACCCGGCGGCCGGTGACGTCCGCGAGCATCGCCAGGTTGTCGCCGGTGCCGCAGCCCACGTCGAGCACCGGCCCGTCGGGAACCTCGAAGCGACGAAGGGTCTCGCGCACCAACGCTCGCCGGCCCTCGTACCACCAGTGCGTACGAGCGTGACGGGCCATCGTGTCGAAGTAGGCCGCGTCCGGCTGGTACTCGAGATCGGGCATCAGCGCGCCTTGCGCGCCACGATCAGGTGATGTGGATGCAACCGCCCGCGGTGGAGCGAACGATGCTCGACCTGTAGGCCGGCGGCGACGAGCTTCGCCTCGAATCGAGCCGGCGACAGAAAGCGCACTTTGCTGCCCTGCGTGATGCGGAACAGTTTGGTCGCGAGCACCTCCTGGGCGGAGGCCAACCAGAACTTCCACCGGGGGCGGACGTCGATCTCCTTGAGCAGCAGCACCCCGCCGGGCGCGAGCGCACCCGCGGCGGCGCCGACGACCTCCATGGCGGCATCGGGGCCCAGCAGGTACAAGACGTCGACGATCGTGATCGCGTCCCACTCCCCCGCCGGCCGGTAGTCCGGAGCGACCTGCTCGAAACGGACGGGCAGGCCCGCCGCGTCGGCAGCCGCACGCGCGTGGGTCAACTTGTCGCCGTCGACGTCCACGCCGGTGATCTGGCGTGCCGGCGAGGTGATCGCGAGGTACAGCGAGATGGCGCCGTGGCCGCAGCCGAAGTCGAGCACCCGGCCGGCGGTCGGCGTCGCCTCTGCGATGGCCGCGACCGGGCACGACCGGAGGCGACCGGTGACGTGGAGCCGCTCGGATCGCGGCGCAGCCGCGAAGGCGGCCTGCACCCGCCGGCCGACCGCGTCGACGCGGCTCAACGAGCGACAGTCCCGAGCGCGGCGAAGGTCCCGAGGGTGAAGCCGGCTCGCGTCACCGCGTCGCGCGCGGCCGGCGCCAGCAGTCCGTCGAGCTCGTCCCCCCAGTGGTAGCCCCACTCGTAACGCGCGAGATCGTCGTCGTCGTGCTCGCCGGGATGGATACCGATCTCCGCGGCGAGCGCGCCAGTGGCCGCGAGACGGTCGATGACGTCGACCAGACGCGACTCGCCCACACCACCGGCTTCGTCGAAGCCGGCGAACGCGGCGGGCGCACCCAGCCCGGCCGACGCCGCCCGCCGCTCGAGCCTCGCGGCCAGGGCGTTCACCACCCGGCCCTTGGCCGACCGGCCGAGCGACCGGGTGACGCGCACTCCCGCGACGTCCCAACGCTGCGCGAGTTGGCACACGAGCGCGGCCACGCGTGGCCAGAGGTGCAGGTGCTGGTGCGTGTCGAGATGCGTGATCCGCGATGCTCCGACCGCCGACCGGACCGCTTCGCCTTGCGCGGTGAACTCGCGCTCGAGATCGTCGATGTCGATACGCCGCATCGCCATGCGTGGGAGGAATTGGCGCCACGACTCGGCGAAGTGGCCGCGCCGGTCGACGAGCGTCGGGATCTCGCGGGCCGTCAACAGCGGCGGGTCTTCGCCGACGGCGGCGAGATGGACCCCCACGCCGAGCCCGGGAGCATCGTCCAACCAGCGGGCGCAGCCTGCGAACGCGGGTGCGACCGCCAGCGCGGACGTCGAGGTCACGATGCCGTCGTTGTGGGCGCGGAGGATCGCCCGGCAAACGCCCTCGGTCAGCCCGAAGTCGTCCGCGTTGACGATCAACAGTCGCGCCGGCGCGCGCTCGTCGGTCACCGGTGACGCAAGGCGCGGTCGGGCAGCCGTTCCACCCTGCGCATCGACGGCAGCAGCCGGGAGAGCTCCTTCACGATGTTGACGATGACCGCCGGTGACGACAGCGTCGATGTTCCCCGGTCGCGAGGGAAGTAGTCGACGCCGAACTGGATGATGTGGAAACCGAGCCGTTGCGCCTTGGCCAGCAGCTCGACGTCGATGAGAGAGCCCTCGCTCTCCAGCTCGAGATGCACGATGACGTTCTTTCGTACGAGCTTGAAGGCGAAGTTCACATCGCGGATCCGCAGGCCCAGGATGAGCTTCACCAACGAGTTGTAGACGTACGAGTACACGGCCCGCAGTGCGCCCTCGCCCGTACGGTCGAACCGGTACGCGCTCACGATGTCTGCGTCGTACACGCGCATCAGTCGCAGGGCCTTGCCGAGGTCGGCGAGATCGAACGGCATGTCGGCGTCCGTGTACAGCACGAGGTCGCCGCTCGCTTCGTTCAGGCCCGTGCGGACGCTGCCGCCGAGCTTGCGATTCTCCGCGTGGTGGACGACGCGCACGCGCGTGTCGGCCGCGGCCAGCTCGTCGGCGATCTTCGCGGTGGCGTCGGTCGACGCGTCGTCGACGAGGAGGATCTCGTAGTCGGCGATGTCTCCCGACGCGACGAGGTCCTGGCCGGTCTCGCGGGCCGCGCCGACCGTGCGATGGATCATCTCCTCTTCGTTCCACATCGGGAACATCAGGGTGAGCGTGCCGAAGGTGGGCTCCATGATCACCGGCGAGATTACGCGGTCAGGTGTGAAGGACGAGATTCAACGCTGACGC
>JBEEFX010000156.1:0-23641 GCA_041166365.1 Acidimicrobiaceae bacterium | reverse complement strand
CCGGCGACGCCCTTGGACGGTGTACCCGACGGGTTCGACTCCCGTTAGCTCCGCTCGGTGAGTGGCTTGTAGCTCAACCGGCGTCCGTCTGCCTGGTCGACCATGCGAGCCAACCGGGCCGAGTCCGACAGCTTCCGGGTGCTGTACCGAAAATCGAACTCTGCGAGGTAGCGGCCGAGGTGTTCGCGGCTGACGTGGTGGTGCGTGCCATCCAGTGACCGCTTCAACTGTGAGAAGAAGTTCTCCGCCGCGTTCGACGTGATGACGCGCCCGTTGTCGTAGCGGACGTACTCGGCTTGTGAGTGGTCGACGGTCTCATGCGCGGCGAACTCGCGGCCAAGCTGGCGGTAGCCGCCCCATGAGTCGGTGTGCAGTTCGCTGTTCGCCATGTCGACCTGTTCCGCGATGGCCTTGCGCAACGTCGCACCGGTCACGTCAGGGATCACGACCGAGCGCACTTCGCCGGTCTCGCGGTGAACGAGCGACAGGACAGGAATCTTGTCGCTTGGGCCGGTCTTGCCGATCCCGTACCTCGCGCCGCCGTGCTTGTTGCGTGGCTTGCCGCCGATGAAGGTCTCGTCCGCGACGACGACACCGCGCAGCATGCCGACCAGTGGCTCGCGCTTCATCGACTCGCGTAGACGGTGGAGCATGAACCATGCGGTCTCCGGGGTGACACCGATCAGCCGCTCGACCTCGCGGGCGCTGATCCCGTTCTTCGCGGACGCCATGAGGACCATGACGGTCAGCCAGTCCGACAAGGCGACCTTGGTGCCGTGAAAGATCGTGTTCGTCAGCACCGAGAACTGCTTGCGGCACTTGGCGCACTTGTAGACCCGGCGCACGCTCTGGCTACGCCGACCATTGGCGTCCTTGGGGCCGGTGCCGCGGCTGGTGCCGTTCTTCGGGGTGAGGAAGTACGCCTTGTCGTGCCCGCAATGAGCGCAGACCGGGGTGCCGTGCCAGCGCAGTTCTTCCAGCAAGAGGTAGGCGTCGTTCTCGTCCGACACCCGCTTGCGCAACTCAGCCAAGGTCAACTTCACAAACCCAGTATGAGCGGGGGGTATGACAGTGAAGGCCCGAGTTTCTAGTCTCTGGACATCACTGCCTCCCGAGGGTTCCGCTTGCTTGTGGCGGGCATGCTCGTCGGCGCGATCGCGGCCTGCAGCGACTCGAAACCTACGCGCGACGAGACTTGCAGGAAGGCGGGTGAGGACTTTCAGTCTCGGGTGGCGCAGATCGACGGGCGGACGGTGTCGGGCGAGGAGTTCGCGAGGCTGAACGACGAAGCCTTCTCTCAAGCCTCCGCCGCGTATCCCGGATGTCTCGCACGTTTCAGCGTGTCGTAGCCCACCCCTTGGGTTTGTGAACCCGCACATCACCGCAAATGCGGTAGGGATGCTCGAACGCGGACCCCCGGTGCCACGACCGCGTGGTTACGCGGGCCAGTACCGATCGCGGACGAGGCGGCGGTAGATCTTGCCGGTCTCGAAGCGGGGGAGGTCGTTGGCGAAGTCGATCGAGCGCGGGCACTTGAAGTGCGCGAGGCGCTGGCGGCAGAACGTGATCAGTTCCGCGGCCAGCGTGTCGTCGGCGGCGACGCCTTCCCGTACCTCAACGACTGCCTTGACGGCTTCGCCCCACTCCTGGTCGGGCACGCCGACCGTCGCGACGTCGCGCACGGCGGGATGCTCGAGGATCACGGCGTCGATCTCCGCCGGGTAGATGTTCACGCCCCCCGAGATGATGAGCTCGGCGGTGCGCCCGGTGAGGAACACGTAACCGTCCTCGTCGATGTAGCCCATGTCGCCGAGCGTGAAGAGGTCGCCGTCGTGCACGCTCGCGGTCTTCTCCGGATCGCGGTGGTACTCGAATGGCTCGGTCGCCGAGCGCTTGAACCACACGGTTCCGACCTGCCCCGGCTCGGCCACCTCGCCGGCGTCGTCGCGCACCACCACCGTGCTGCCGGCCGTCGCCTTGCCGACGCTGCCAGGACGCTCGAGCCACTCCGCGGCGGTGATGTAGGTGCCGCCGCCTTCGGTCGCGGCGTAGTACTCCTCGATGACGGGACCCCACCACTCGATCATCCGGCGCTTCACGTCGACCGGGCAGGGAGCCGCGCCGTGCAGCACGAGCTTCAGCGACGACAGGTCGTGGCGCTGCTTCACCTCGTCGTCGAGGGACAGCAGTCGGTGGAACATGATCGGTACGAGATGCGTGTGCGTGATGCCGTGCCGCTCGATGAGCTCGAGCGTCTCCTCGGGCGACCATCCGTCCATCAACACCAAACCGAGACCCGCGGCGAGCGGCGCGGTGAGCGAGATGGACAGCGGCGCCGCGTGGTACAGCGGGCCGGTCACGAGCGAGCGGTTCCTGTCGCCCGCGTGCGGGGAGTTGCGGGAATGCAGCCGGTACAGCGCCGGCGCCAGCCCCATCGCCCGCCGCACGCCCTTGGGCCGGCCGGTCGTGCCCGAGGTGTAGAGCATCGCGCCACCCGGCTCGGGATCGTCGATGTTGCCGGCGTCCTGCACCGCGAGGGCGTCGTCGTAGGACGCGAAGCCGTCGATGTCGCCGCCGAGTGCGAGCAGCACGGGTGGAGCGTCGAGCAGCTTCGAGGTCGCCACCAGCGTGTCGCCGAAGAATGCGTCACCGATGAGCACGACGGCCTCGCTGTCCTCGACGATGTACGCGATCTCCTCGGCGGTGAGGTGCCAGTTGATCGGGGTCAGACGAAGGCCGCTGCGCAACACCGCCTCGTAGACCTCGACGAACTCCGGCCGGTTGCGACACACGAGCGCGACCGCGTCACCCGATCGCGCCCCGAATTGCCGCAGCGCTCGCACGAGTTGATTTGCACGGTCGTTCAGCTCCCGGAAGGTGCGCTCGCCGTACGGAGAGGTGACCGCCATCCGACCCGGGCTCTCCTCGGCGTACACCGCGGTCGCCATGCCCTTGTCGATGAGCTCGTCCCCCGTGAGCGTCACGGCGCCGCATGGTAGTGATCACGTATGAATCACGTGCCCGAGGAGGTCACCGACTGGTGCCGAGCCTTCGCGACGGCGGTCGGCGTCGATCCTCCGACCGACCAGGAGATCGACGACCTGCTCGCGCTCGCGGGAGTCGCGGCCCACTCGTCGGCTCGGCAGAGCGCGCCGATCACCTGCTGGCTCGCGGCACGGGCCGGGATGGTACCGAGCCAAGCGCTCGCAACCGCTGAAGAGATCGCCAACAGGAGGCTCCCATGAGGCTTGTCACATTCGCATCGAGCGCCGGCTCGCATCTCGGTGTCGTCGAGGGTGACGAGATCGCCGATGTCACCGCCGCCGACAACCGTTTCGGCCCGGACCTCGGCGCCGTGCTCGCCGCGGGGCTGCTCGATGAGGTCGCGGGCGCCCTCGAAGGTGCACCTCGCATCGCGTTGCGCGATGCCGTGCTGGCGTCGCCCGTTCTGCGACCGCCGAAGTTCCTCGCGATCGGACTCAACTACGCAAAGCACGTTGCCGAGTCGGGGATGGACGCGCCGGCCTTCCAGCTGTGGTTCAACAAGCAGTCGACGTGCGCCATCGGCAACGGCGCGCCGATCCACATTCCCAAGGCGTCGGCGGTCGTCGACTACGAAGGCGAGCTTGCCTTCGTCATCGGGCGCCGGTGCCGGCACGTGCCCGCGGCGCGCGCCGCCGAGGTGATCGCCGGTTACACGATCTGCAACGACGTCAGCGTGCGCGACTGGCAAGTGCGCACACCGACGATGACGATGGGCAAGTCGTTCGACACGCACGGACCGCTCGGTCCGTGGGTCGTCACCCCCGACGAGCTCGGTGACCCGCACCGCCTGTCGCTGCGCACGTGGGTCAACGACGAGCTGCGGCAGGACGGCAGGACGGACGATCTCATCTATGACTGCTTCGACATGGTCGAGCATCTGTCGACGGCGTTCACGCTGGAGCCCGGCGACGTGATCTCCACCGGCACGCCTGCGGGGGTCGGCATCGCGATGAAGCCGCCCGGCCTCCTGAAGGCCGGCGACGTGGTGCGGATCGAGATCGAGGGCATCGGCCTGCTGGAGAACCCGGTGATCGACGAGCCCGACAGCACTGCGATCGGGCTCGACTGAGCTCGTCGCGGGACGACGGCTACGCGTTCGGAGGTTCGATGTCGAGCAAGCGCGCGAGGGTCGGCGCCCACTCGGTCGCCTCGATCTGAGGTCGCTCACGAAGCGTTGCGGCCAGCTCGACCGCGAGCGGGTGTCCACCGGCGACGACCGCAACCTGGGCGCGCGTGCGCACTCCGCCATGTGCTCCAAGGTCTGCTGGTTCCTGGCGGAAGGGCGCGGGAGGACGGAAGCAGTAGCGAGGCGCACTCCACACGAGCCGCGTTCCCGGACGGAGTTCGCGGTGGCCCGCTACCCCGTCGACGTGGTCGAGCCACGCGCCGTTCGTTTCGTCCTCACCCCAGACGATCGCCGCGGTGCCCTCCGGAAGACACAAGAGCGGTAGCCCTGCGGCCGCGGCGGCGCGATGGAGAGCGATCTCCTCGTCGACCTCTTCCTGATCATGGTCGCTGACGACGATGAGCACCGTGCCGTCCCACGTGGGTCGCAGCGACTCGACGATGCGCGCGATCGACGCATCAGCAGAGCGGTAGGACTCGAACGCGCCCTCGCTGTCGGGACCGAAGACGTGCTCGGCGGTGTCGGGTTCGTTCAAGTGGCCGACGACGAGATCGGGCTGGTCGCCGTCGAGCACGCGCAGGAGTCGAGGGAGCACCTCGTGGTCGGCGGCGTAGCCGTGCCCGTCGCGGTCGACGTCGTCGGGCAACACGCCGTCGGGCGGCCAGTGCTCGTCGGCGCGATGCGCGCCCATCACCTGGATCAGGTGTTGATCGCCGACGATGGCGGCCGACGACCGTCCCGCCGCGCGGCACGCGTCGAAGATCGTCGGTACCGATGGCCCGACCGCCTCGGCCGGGCGCGGCTGGCCGTCGACCACGATCCAGTTCGCGACCAGCCCGTGTACCAACGGATCGACGCCCGTCGCGAACGTGGCGTGGTTGGGATACGTGGCCGACGTCATCACCGCCCGGCCGACGGTCCGTCCACCGTCGTCACCGAGCGTCGACAGCACGGGCATGAGCGTCGGCGTGACGTGCCGGGGTGGCAGCGCGTCGACGATGAGGAACACGACCCGCGCCACGGCGGGGAAGCGTAGAGTCCGCTCGGTGGGTGCGGAGGATCTGTCCGACCGTCTGGTCGACGCGCTGAACGGTGCCTACGGCGTGCACGCGGGTCACCGGGCCGCACATGCGAAGGGTGTGCTGTGCGCCGCCACCTTCCGGGCCACGCCCGCGGCGGGCGCGATCAGCCGCGCGGCCCACTTCCAGGGCGAGCCGCTGCGCGCCCATGTCCGCTTCTCGAACGGTGGTGGCGATCCGACGGTTCCCGACACGACCCGCGACGCGCGCGGCATCGCCGTGAAGCTGTATCTCGACGACGGCACGACGACCGACGTCATCGGCATCACGCTCCCGTGCTTCTTCGTGCGTACCCCCGAGGAGCTGATCGAGTTCAACGTCGCCCGGCGGCCCGACCCGGAAACCGGGGCGCTCGACATGGCGAAGGTCGGCGCGTTCCTCGCCGAGCATCCGGAAACCGTCCCGGCGGTGACGGCGGCCATCACGATGCCGATGCCGGCGAGCTATGCCCAGCTCACGTATCACGCCATTCACGCGTTCAAGTTCGTGGCCACCGACGGCACGGTGACGCCGGCGCGGTACCACTTCGTCCCCGCCGCCGGCGACGCGTCGATCAGCGACGAAGAGGCAGCGGCACGCGGCGAGCACTATCTGCGCGACGAGCTCGAGGAGCGGTTGGCTGCCGGTCCTGCCGTGTTCCATGTCGATCTCGAGCTGGCGGCCGAGGGGGATCCGATCGATGACCCAACGGCCAGCTGGCCCGACGGCCGTGAGCGCGTGCGGATCGGCGCCCTCGAGATCACCGGGCTCGCCTTCGACCGCGAACAGGACGGCGACGTGCTCGTCTTCGACCCGACACGCGTCACCGACGGCATCGAGCTCACCGACGACAAGATCCTGCTGGCCCGCTCGGGCGCCTACCGCTCCTCCGTCACCCGCCGCACCGCCGTTTAGCTTTTCCCTGGCAAACCGACACAAAAGTGTGCACGTTTGCCAGGGAAAACCGGGAGAGGTCAGTGGCGCTTCGTCAGGAACGTCGCGCTGGTGTCGCGGGGACCGGTGCGGCGCGACTCGACGGAGAGCGGTGACGTGTCGACGCCCGCGTCGGCAGCCTTGCGGCGCAGCGCACCCACCGTGCACTCCTCGCGGGGTCGCACGCTGAACGGGTCGAAGCGGAAGTGTCGCATCGCGTTGAGGTGTGAGATCTTGTCGATGTCGGCGTCGGACACGCCGTCGAGCGACTTCATCAGGAACTCGGGCGAGGTCGGCCATGTGGAATCGGAGTGCGGATAGTCCGCCTCCCAGCAGATCGAGTCGATGCCGACGCGATCGCGGATCACCACACCAGTGGGATCGTCGATGAAGCACGTGACGATTCGCTCCCGGAACACGTCGCTCGGGAGCCGGCCGCCGAAGTCCTGTCCGGTCCACGCGTGGTGCCGGGTGTAGATCCAGTCGAGCCGCTCCATGAGGTAGGGGATCCAGCCGATCCCACCCTCGGACAACGCGACGCGCAGGTCGGGGAACTTCCGCATGACTGGCGACCACATGAGATCGGCCGCGCATTGCAGGATGTTCACCGGTTGCAGCGTGATGAGCACGTCGATCGGCGCGTCCTGCGCGGTGACGACCAGCGACGACGACGATCCGATGTGCAAGCACACCAGCGTGCCTTCGTCGGAACACGCCTGCCAGAACGGGTCCCAGTGGTCGGAGTGGAAGCTCGGCAGCTTGAGCTTCTCGGGGTTCTCGGAGAACGAGACGGCGTGACAGCCCTTGGCCGCCATGCGCCGCACCTCGATGGCCATCTCCTCGGGATCCCAGATCGGCGGGAGCATCAACGGGATGAACCGGCCGGGGTAGGTGCCGCACCACTCGTCGATGTGCCAGTCGTTGTACGCCTTGAGGATGGGGAGCGCCGACTCCTTGTCCTTGGAGCGCGCGAACAATTGGCCGCACAGGTTCGGGAACGACGGGAAGCACATCGAGCCGAGCAGCCCGTTCGCGTCCATGTCGCGCACGCGCTCGTGGATGTCGTAGCAACCAGGGCGCATCTCGTGCAGCGACGTCGGCTCCATGCCGTACTCGTCGGGCGGGCGTCCGGCCACCGCGTTGAGCCCGATGTTCACGATCTCCTTGCCTTCGTACAGCCACACGTCGGTGCCGTCGTCGCGCGTCACCATGCGCGGCGCGACGTCGCGCCACTTCTCCGGCAGATGCGCCTCGAACATGTCGGGCGGCTCGACGACGTGGTCGTCCACGCTCACGAGCACAAGGTCGTCGATGTCCATGTCACCCCCGGGGAACCTGACGCTCGTGTCAGGGTAGTGTCCCCGCTCCGTGGCTGTGATCGCCGGCGTTGCCACCACCGACTACCCGCACCATCCCGAGCTGACCGAGCTCGGGGTGCACGCGATCGCGGCCGACCGGGCGCTGGCCGATGCCGGTCTCTCGTGGGACGAGGTCGACGGCTACGCGTCGGCCGGCTTCTTCCCGATGCACGCCGTGCAGCTGTGCGAGTACTTCGGGCTGAACCCGAAGTACCTCGACGAGACCAACACCGGCGGCTCGTCGTTCGAAGTACTCGTCGAGCACGCCGCGCACGCGGTGGACCGCGGCCACGCCGAGGTCGTCCTCATCACCTACGGCAGCGTGCAGCTCTCGCAGATGGGGCGACGTCTCGGCACCGGCGGGTCCGGGCCGCCTCCCGTCGGGCCGGCAGCGGCCGACGCCGTGTGGGGCAACACGCTCGTCGGCAACTACGCCCTCGCCGCCGCCCGGCACCAGCACGACTACGGCACGACCTCGGAGCAGCTTGCGGAGATCGCCGTCACGATGCGCGATCACGCATCGGTCAACCCGCTCGCGCAGTACCGCGACCCGATCACGATCGAAGACGTCATGTCGTCCCGCCTCGTCGCCGATCCGTTGCACATGCTCGACTGCTGCGTGATCTCGGACGGCGGCGCCGCGTGTGTCGTCACGTCGAACGAACGCGCCCGCGACTTGCGCAAGTCCCCCGCTCACATCCTCGGCGCCGCCCATGCACTCACGCATCACCTCAACATCAGCCAGATGCCCGACATCAATGTCACCGCGGCCGCGCAGTGCGGCCCACTGGCGCTCGAGCGCGCGGGCGTGTCCCTCGCCGATGTCGACGTGCTCCAGGTGTACGACTCGTTCACCATCACCGTGTTGCTCACGCTCGAGGATCTCGGCTTCTGCGGGAAGGGGGAGGGGGGCGCGTTCGTCGAGGGCGGTCGCCTGCGTTGGGACGGGCCCTTGCCGACGAACACCGATGGCGGCGGGCTGTCGGCCTGCCATCCCGGGATGCGGGGGATGTTCCTGATCGTCGAAGCCGTTCGGCAGCTACGCGGGGAAGGCACGGCGCGGCACGTCGCGAACGCCGAGGTGGCCCTCGTGCACGGCACCGGCGGGATGCTGTCCACTGGAGCCACGCTCGTGCTCGGGAGCCACGCGCCGTGACGACGCTGCCAGAGGGCGCGAAGCCCCGGGTCGCGCCGATCCCCGACGCCGAGTCCGCGCCGTTCTGGTCGGGCACGCTCGAGGGCAAGCTCCTCGTCCAGGAATGCTCGGTGTGCGGCCGGCGTCAGCTGTACGGGCGCTCGCTGTGCACGAACTGCCACTCGTCCGCTCTCACCTGGATCGAGGCCAGCGGCCGCGGCACCATCTACAGCCGCACGATCATCCGCCAGAACCCGAGCCGGTCGTTCAAGCATTTGATTCCATTCGTCGTCGCGTTGATCGACCTCGACGACGGCCCGCGCATGATGAGCAACGTGGTCGGCACCCCCGCCGAAGAGGTCAACATCGGCGACCGCGTGCGGGTCACCTTCGAGCCGGTGTCGGACGCCGCCGCGCTTCCGCTCTTCGAGCTGGATCGATGACCGCGGCGCCGATTCTCATCGGATTGCTCTACGACTTCCCGCAGCACGACGGTGGCGACAGCTTCGCCAAAGCGGTGCAACTCGGCCTCGACACCGTCGAGCTCGACCGCCCGGTGGAGTTCGTGCGCGAGCTGGCCGTGGGCCTGCCGAGCGGCACCGCGTTCGACGTCGAGCAGAAGTTTGCGGCGCTCGAGCAACAGGGTGTCCTCGCCATCGTCGGGCCGTCGATCAGCGACAACGGCATCGTCGTCCGCGACCTCGCCGATGCCGCGGGGCTCTCCTGCATCAACTACACCGGCGGCGCCATCACGCGCAGCGAGTACATGTTCCACTACCAAGTCGGCTCTCTCGAGGAGGAGCCCGCGGTGCTCGCCGAGCATCTCGCCACCCGAGGGATTCGCCGCGTCGCCGTCGTCCACGACCGCTCACCCGTCGGATCGCAGTACGCCCATTGGTTCGAGCTCGCCCGCGCGACCGTGGGCATCGAGGTCACGGCCAACGCGGTGATCGCGCCCTTGGCCACCGAGGCCACCGACCTCGTCGCCCGGCTCGAAGCATCCAAGCCCGACGGCCTCGTCTACCTCGGTCTGGGTGTCGCCGCGAGGACGGTGTCGTTGGCCGTGCAGGCGCTGGAATGGAACGTGCCGGTCGTCGCCAACTCGGCGCTGATGTTCGGGTACGCGCAGCGGGACTGGCGCGACGCCTGGGACGGGTGGGTCTACGTCGACACCGTGAGTGACGACAACGCGATGCGCACCAAGTTGCGCGACCTCGATCGCGCCTCCGCGGCCGGGCCGGTCGGTGTGGCCGCGTACGACATCGGCCGGATGCTGGGCGAGGCGGTGGCCCGCGGCGACCACCTCACGCGCGACGGCATCCGTGACGGGCTCGAGCGCGTGAAGCGGCTGCCTGCATCCAGCGGGCACGAGGCCACGACGATGGGATTCGGCCAGTGGGATCGCGGCGCGCTCAAGGGCCCGTACCTCGTGCTGCGTGAATGGCGCGACGGCAAGACCGTCCAGTACGGCTGAGCGGGATCAGTCGGCGGGGGCGAAGGGCAGCGGGTCGGAGCCCGGGAGCTCTTCGTCGTCGAGCCCGCGCCACCACTCCACGACGAACGGCGCGATGGCCGTGAGCACGACGATCAACAGGATGAACCCGAGGCTGACGAAGTGGCTGCCTTCGAGGACCGGCTTCGAGTTCGGTCCGACGGGAAACACCTCGAACGAGAACGCCACCGTCAACACGATGAGCGCCGGTCGCCAGCGACCGATGCCCGCGGCGCCGAGCAACGCGATCGCCGGCGCGAGATACCACGGCCAGACGACCGGACCGAGGAGGACGACGGCCATCATGGCGATCGCGGTGGCCTGGATGGCACCGATTCGATCGGCACGAGCAAGCATCCAAAGACACAGCGCGCCGGCAGCCGCGAGCCCGCCGAGACGGAAGAATGCGATCCACGTCGAGTCGTGCGATGGCAGCCCGACGGCGCGGAACAGTGAACTGACGACGTAGCCGACCCGAGTGGTGACCGACAGCGTGCCCATCGTCCTGCCGCTGTTCTGCATCGATTGGATCCAGCCGATGAGGCTGATGCCGATCAAGGCGCACAAAGCGAGGGTGATCGCGAACGCGCCTGCCAACGCTCGGCCCGCGCTGCGAACTCGCTCGCGGATGGCCGCGCTCGCTCCGACTCGTTGCCAACCGAGGTACACGATGGCCGCAGCGGCCGGAAGCTTGACGCCCATCGCAAGCGCGATGAACGCGACGCCGAGCACCCAACGTCTTCGCAGCGCGAACGCGCAGCCGGTGACGAGGAATGCCATCAAGAACGCGTCATTGTGCGCGCCGCCGACGAGGTGCAGGACCGTGATCGGATTCGCGATGCCGATCGCGACGGCGGTTGGCGGGTCGACGCCGTGGTGTCGGGCGATCTCCCAGATCCCCCACACGGATGCGAACACGGAAGCGATGGCCAGAAGACGGAGGCCCCACAGCGTCAGGTCGACGTCGTGGCCCGACAGGTCGACGACGGCTGCGGTAGCTCCCATCTGCACGGGGCCGTAGGGGTTGCCGTAGGACTTGTCCTCGAAGCTGCCGCGCCAGACCGGATCGGTTCGTGCGACGTAGTCGCCGTAATGCAGCTTGTACATGCCATCGACCGTCGGATCGAGACCTTGGGTGACCATCGCGCCTTCAGCGGCGTAGCTGTAGAGGTCACTGCTCAGGAGCGGCGGTCCGAGCAGCAACGGAGCGAACCACATCACCGCGCACACCAGGACGGCGCGCATCCGAGCGCGTTCGGGAAGATGACTGCGCTCGACCCGCGCGATGAGCCCCATCCACGCGAGGCCGAGCATCGACACGCCGAGGACGAAGGCGATGGCGGTGACCGGACGTTCGCCGTTGTGCGGCACGCCGGGCACGGTCAGTCGCCACGTGGGGCCGGACAGTCGCCACAGCGGCGCGGTGATCGCGATCAGGACGCTGCCGGCGAGGCCGATCCACATGTATGGCCCCGCGAGCGCGCGGCGCTGCTCGGTGGGCGCGCTTGGCGCGACCTCGAGAGCCATCGTGGAAAACAACCTCCGGGTACTGCACGGACGAGGGGGACGAGCGAATTATGTCCTACCCACAGCTTGGACGGAAACCTGCCCGATTTGGGTCGCGGGTAAGCCTGTGCTCACCTGTAGGGAGATGAAGGTGTGGATCGACCAGGACCTGTGCACCGGCGACGGTTTGTGCACGGACCATGCGCCTGATGTGTTCACCCTGCTCGAGGACGGCATCGCCTACGTGAAGGAGGCGGAGCGCGTACTGAACGATCCGGGGAGCTCGGCCAGCCTCGCATCCGTTCCCCGTCACCTCGAGCACGCCGTGGTGCAGGCCGCCGACGACTGTCCCGGCGAGTGCATCTTCATCGAGGTGCTGGCCGCCCGTCGATCCGGGTAGCGAGAAGCGCTTTGAGCATGGATCCCCGACTGATCGACGCGTGCGGTGACCGCCCCGGGTGGGCCTGCGAGCGCATCTGGGACGCCACCCACAACCAGACGCTGGCGAAGTTGGCCGACTTCGTCGTCCACACCCCGTTGAAGATCCTGCTCATCGTCATCGGTGCCGTCATCGTGAATCGCTTCGCGCAGCGATTCATCCGCCGCTTCGTGAACACCTTGGCCGGGCGGGCCACCAGCGGTCTGCTCTCAGGTGTCCCGGTGAACCCGCGCGCCGCGGCGCGGACCCAGACCATCGGGATCGTGCTTCGCAGCCTGGCGACGGCGACCATCTCCACGTTCACCGGGATGCTGATCCTCGGGGAGGTCGGCATCAACCTCGGCCCGCTGATCGCGGGGGCGGGCATCGCGGGCGTGGCTCTCGGCTTCGGCGCGCAGAGTCTCGTCAAGGACTTCCTCTCCGGCATCTTCATGCTCATCGAGGACCAATACGGGGTCGGCGATGTCGTGGACCTCGGACTGGCCACGGGCACCGTGGAGGCGGTGAACCTCCGTTCGACTCGGTTGCGTTCAGCCGACGGGACCGTGTGGCACGTGCCCAACGGCGGGATCGTCCGGGTCGGCAACAAGTCGCAGGACTGGTCGCGCGCGTTGATCGACGTGACGGTGTCGTACGACGCCGACATCCGCCGAGCGTCCGAGGTCATCAAGCAGGTCGCCGACGAGATGGCGAAGGACGACGAGTGGAAGCACGACATCCTCGAGCCGCCTGATGTGTGGGGTGTCGAGCACGTGCGCGATGGCGCCGTCGTCATCCGGCTCGTGCTCAAGATGCGCCCGGGCGCGCAATTCAAGCTGATGCGCGAGTTGCGATTGCGGATCAAAGAGGCGCTCGAGCAGAACGGCATCGCGGTGCCGGTGCCGCCGATCACTCCGACAGCGTGACCACAACTGTCAGCTCGTCGGCCGGCTCCGTGCGCAGCTCCGCGATCCGACCTGCTTCCCTCACGTCCGAGCGCGCCGCCTCGAGCGCGGCGAGTTGCTCCGGTCGGCCGTGCACGATGACCAGTGCAACGTCGGCGCGCAACGACTTCTTCGCCGTCGTCTTCGCCTTGCGCACCTGACCGAGGACTTCGGCGGCCACTTCCAACACGAGCGGGTCGCCGTCGTCCGCCGCGACTTCACCAGGTGTGGGCCACAGGCTGCGATGCACGGAGCCGTCCTGCCACCAGCTCCAGACCTCTTCGGTGACGAACGGCAGGAAGGGCGCGAACAGCCGGAGCAGCGCTGACAGACCAAGCCGAAGCGCGGCGACCGCCGACGCGTCGCCGGTGTAGGCCCGGGCCTTCACCAACTCGAGGTAGTCGTCGCAGAACGACCAGAAGAACGACTCCGTCCGCTCCAACGCCCGGGTGTACTCGTACTCCTCGAACGCCTTGGTGGCGTCGTCGACGACTTCGGCGAGAAGTCCGAGCATCGCGAGATCGAGCGGCGCACTCGCCGCGGCCGCGTCCGGTTGCTCGCCGAAACCCAGCACGAACCGCGACGCGTTCAAGATCTTCGTCGCCAGCCGGCGGCCGACCTTGAATTGGTTGCGGTCGAGGGCCAGATCCATCCCCGGCCGTTCACCGGAGGCCCAGTACCGCACGGCGTCTGCGCCGAACTCCCCGATGATCGCCATCGGGTCGTCGGGTGAGTTCCCGGCCGACTTCGAGAGCTTCTTGCGATCCGGGTCCTGGACGAAGCCGGAGATCAACGCGTCGGACCACGGCGCAGTGTCGAACTCGTAGTGCGACCGGATCACGGTGTAGAAGAGCCACGTCCGGATGATGTCGTGGGCTTGCGGACGCAGGTCCATCGGGAAGACGCGCGCGAAGAGGTCGAGGTCGTCAGGCCATCCGCCGGCGATCTGCGGCGTGAGCGACGACGTGGCCCACGTGTCCATGACGTCGGGATCCCCGGCGAAGCCTCCGGGTTTGTCGCGCTGCTCTTGCGCGTAGCCATCCGGGACGTCGGTCGACGGGTCGACCGGAAGCTGGTCGTCGCGTGCGATCAGCAACCGGTCGTGCAGGACGTTGCCGTCTTCGTCGATCGGGTACCAGATCGGGAACGGCACGCCGAAGTAGCGCTGTCGTGTGATGTTCCAATCGCCGACGAGCCCGTTGACCCAGTTGTCGTAGCGGACGTGCATGAACTCGGGGTGCCAGCGCACCTCGCGGCCGCGGGCCAGCATCTCGTCGGTCGGTGGATAGCGGATGTACCACTGACGGTTCGTGACGATCTCGAGGGGGCGGTTGCCGTTCTCCCAGAACTTCACCGGATGCTCGATCGGTCTCGGTTCGCCTTCGATGCCACCGGCGGCCTGCAACAGTTCGACGACGCGCTTCTGGGCCTGCTTCATGTTGAGGCCGGCGATCTCGCTGTACGCGGCCCGGCCATCGCCATCTTCCAGACCCGCCGGCGGCATGGTTGCCACCCGACCGTCCTTCTCGACGACGGTGCGCACCGGCAGCGCGAGGTCCCGCCACCAGATCACGTCGGTCGTGTCCCCGAAGGTGCAGATCATCGCGATGCCGGAACCCTTCTCAGGGTCGGCGAGCTCGTGGGCAAGCACGGGCACGCGCACGTTGAAGAGGGGGGTGGTGACTTCGGTGCCCATCAGGGGCTTGTAGCGCTCGTCGTCGGGATGGGCGACGACGGCGACGCAGGCCGCGAGCAATTCCGGTCTCGTGGTCTCGATGTACAGCGGCTCGCCGTCGGCGCGCCGGAACACGAGCCGGTGATACGCGCCGGGGATCGTTCGGTCCTCGAGCTCGGCTTGCGCGACCGCCGTCTTCATGTCGACGTCCCACAGCGTCGGAGCTTCCGTGCGATAGGCGAGGTCGCGTTCGAGCAGGCGAACGAAGCCGTACTGGGAGACCCGTCTCGCCTTCGCGCCGATCGTCGTGTACGACTGGGCCCAGTCGACGGACAGCCCCATCGTCGACCACAGCTCGTGATACTTCTCCTCGAGCATCTCGACCACTTCCGCACAGATCTGCATGAAGTTGGGCCGTGACACCGGGATCGGCCGCTTCGGCGGCGGGTCGGACGGCGTGAAGTCCGGGTCGTAGGGCAGGGAGGGATCGCAGAGGACGCCGCGCATGAGCTGCACGCGGCGCTCGACGTTGAGCCCGTTGTCGTCCCAGCCCATCGGGTAGAAGACCTCCTTGCCGCGCATCCGCCAGAAACGGGCCATGAGGTCCTTGTGCGTGTACGACGCGCAATGCCCGATGTGCAGCGCGCCGGACACCGTCGGCGGCGGGGTGTCGATGGCGTAGATCTGATCGCGGGTCTTCGTGCGATCGAAGCCGTAGGTGCCGTCGGTCTCCCAGCGATCCCGCCACTTCGTCTCGAGACCTTCGAGCGACGGCTTCTCCGGGACCGCGGCCGAGCCGGTTGGGCGCTCGACGGGCTCGCTCATGAAGCGGCAGGGTAGTGGCGGATGCCACATGGCCCGAAAGCTGTTCGCAGGCTTACTGTCGAACGATGGGGAACGAGGGAAGCACGGCGTCGAACGTGTTCGAAACGATGCGTGATCCGGCTACTCGCCGGGATCCGCATCCGATGTATCACGAGTTGCGGCGCGAGCAGCCCATCGCACACGTCGAGGAGTTCGACGAGTACATCCTGACGCGCTGGGCGGACTGCGAGGCCGTCCTGCGCGATCCCAAGTGGTCGAGCAGCCCTGAGCACCGCCCGGTCGATCGGGCCGGCGGCCAGAGCATCAGTGACGACATGGACCAGGTCGGCATGAAGACGCTCCTGTTCCTCGACCCACCCGATCACACTCGGTTGCGCAGGCTCGTCTCGAAGGCCTTCACGCCGCGCCGCATCGAGCAGCTTCGGGGGCACGTGACCGACATCCTCGACGACCTGTTGTCCGACGTGAAGCCGGGGGAGCCGTTCGACGTGATCTCGACGTTCGCGTATCCGCTTCCACTCATCGTCATCTGCGAGCTGATGGGGGTGCCTTTGGAGGACCGTCACCAATTCGAGGGCTGGTCGGCAGACGCCACGCGCTTGCTCGACGGCGACATCGACGAGGACACGTTCAACCGCGGGATCGTCGCGGCGATGTACTTCCTCAACTACTTCAACGGCTTGTTCGAGCAGCGGCGGGCGGAGCCGAAGGACGACCTGCTGAGCGGCCTCCTCGCGGTGGAGGAGGCGGGCGATGTCCTCACCGAGGAGGAGCTGCGTTCGATTGTCCTACTCGTGTTCCTCGCCGGTCACGAGACGACCGTGAACCTGATCGGAAACGGGCTGTTCGCGCTGATGCAACACCGCGACCAGTGGGACCGGCTGTGCGCCGATCCCGACGGGTTGAAGGAGAGCACCGTCGAGGAGCTGCTGCGATACGACGGCCCGGTGCACGTCACCGGGCGGGCCGCGGTCGAGGACATCGAGCTGGCCGGGCGGACGTTCGCGAAGCAGACCCAGGTGGTGGTGCTGCTCGCCGCCGCCAACCGCGACCCGGATCGGTTCCCCGATCCCGATCGGCTCGACATCGGACGCGAAGACAACCAGCACCTCACGTTCAGTCACGGCATCCATTACTGCTTGGGCGCGGCGCTCGCTCGGCTCGAAGGTCAAGTCGTGTTCTCGACGCTGGCGCGACGCTTCCCCGACATGCAGCTCGCGGTGCCCGCGGCGGAGATCGAGTACCGCGACCACTTCGTGCTGCGCGGCCTGAAAGCCCTGCCGGTCACCCTCTAGTTCGCCGGTACTGTCGGCGCTCATGAGCGAGCGCAGCGAGCGCATGCCCACCGAGCGACCGCCAGGGAGCCGGGCGGCGATGGGGCTCGGGGGCGCCGCCCCCGGCGCAATGAGGTTGCGCCTGTTCGACACGGCGCGGGGTGGCATCTACCCCGTCGAGCCGCGAGATCCCGGCAAGGTGTCGATGTACGTGTGCGGGCCGACGGTCTACGGCCCGCCGCACGTCGGCCACGGCCGGTTCTCGCTGGTGTTCGACGTGTTGCGGCGGTACCTCGAATGGTCGGGCTTCGAGGTCACGTACGTCTCCAACATCACCGACGTCGACGACAACATCATCAACCGCGCCGCGCGCGAGAACCTCGACTGGACCGAGGTCGCCACCCACTGGGAAGCCGTTTGGTACGAGGCGATGGACGCCATCGGCGTCAAGCGCCCCAACGTGGATCCGCACGCCAGCGCATTCATCGATCGCATGGTCGAGCTCGTCGGCGACCTCGTCGAGCACGGCACGGCGTACGAGACGGCGGACGGCGTGTATTTCCAGGCCGACCGGATCGAGGACTATGGGCTCCTCGCGCGGCAGTCGATCGACTCGTTGCGGGCGGGCGCCCGCGTGGAGACGATCGAGGAGAAGCGGTCGCCGGTCGACTTCGCGCTCTGGAAGAAGGCCAAGCCCGGCGAGCCTTCCTGGCCTTCGCCGTGGGGCGACGGACGACCAGGCTGGCACACCGAGTGCGTGGTGATGTCGCTCGACTTGCTCGGCGACGGCTTCGACATCCATGGCGGCGGACAGGATCTCGCGTTCCCGCACCACGAAAACGAGCGCGCTCAGGCAGTTGCGGAAGGGCACACGTTCGTGCGCCACTGGGTGCACAACGGTTGGGTCGTCGTCGAGGGCGAGAAGATGTCGAAGTCGCTCGACAACTTCACCAACTTGCTCGACCTCGTCGAATGGGGCGACCCCCGCGCGTATCGCCTGCTCGTGCTGCGCTCGCACTACCGCGCGCCGATCGAGGTCACGCGGGTCAGCGTGGCCGACGCCGGCGAAGCCCTCCGCCGCCTCGACCGGTTCGCGGAGCGGTTCGCGTCGGCCGTCGGTGGCCCGGCGGACGAGGACGCCATCGCCAGGTTCCGCGAGCTGATGGACGACGACCTCAGCACTCCGGCAGCCATGGCGCTGCTGTTCGACCTCGTGACCCGAGCGAACACCGACGACGACGCCGAGGCGGCCGCCGCCGCGTTCCGGATCTGCGACGCCGTCGGGCTCGAGTTGCGTACGACCGCGAGCGCGATCGGCGGCGACGCAACCGAGCTGGCACAGCGGCGTGACATCGCCCGGGACAACAAGGACTGGAAGCTGGCCGATTCGCTCCGCGATCAGCTGATCGAGTTGGGTTACGAGGTGGAAGACACACCAACGGGAACCAGGCTCCGCCGCCGTTGAGCCAGCGCACCACGCGGGAGCGGCGACCGCTCCCTCCAGGCTTCGGCGTCATCTGGACCACGGTCGCGCTCGACCTGATCGGCTTCGGCATCCTGTTCCCGGTCCTGGCGCGCTACGCGCGCGATGCGGGCGCGTCGCCCGCGACCGCGGGACTGCTGGTGGCGTCGTTCTCGATCGCGCAACTCGTGTTCTCGCCGATCAACGGCCGGCTGTCCGACCGGATCGGGCGCAAGCCGGTGATCATCATGTCGCTGGTCGGTACCGCGGTGGGCAGCTTGCTGACCGGGCTCGCCGGCTCGCTGTGGCTGCTGTTCCTCGCGCGCATCATCGACGGCGCGAGCGGGGCCAGCGTGTCCGTCGCGCAAGCTGCCGTCACCGATGTCGCCCCACCGGAGGACCGGGCACGGTTGCTCGGCCTGCTGGGCGCGGCCTTCGGCGCCGGGTTCGCGCTCGGCCCGGCCATCGGCGGCGTCGCCGCCCTGGTGAACCACCGGTTGCCGTTCTTCATCGCCGCCGCCATCGCCGGCGTGAACGCCCTCGCCGCCGTGAAGCGCCTCCCGGAGACCCACCCATCGCGTTCTGGCGTCCAGAAATCCCACATACGGCAAATCCGGACGCCAGAACGGCAGGGGTCGGTTCGGCGACTCGTGTTGGTGACGTTCGTGTCGCTCGTCGCGTTCAGTGGGTTCGAGGCGACGTTCTCGTTGCTCGCCGAAGCCCGCTTCAACTTGTCCGAGAGCTCGACGTACGGACTGTTCTTTCTTGTCGGCATCGGGCTGGTGATCGTGCAGGGCGGCGCGATCCACACCGTCGTGGTGAAGTTGGGTGAGCTGCGCACGGTCCGCTTCGGCCTCGCGTGCAACGCGATCGGGCTCTCGCTCGTCGCCGTCGACGCGGGCTGGGCGCCGCTCACGCTCGCGCTCGCGTTGCTCATCGTCGGGCAAGGCCTCGTCGCGCCCACGCTGTCGTCGTTGGTCGCAGGGAGAACCTCGACCGACCGGCGCGGCGAGGCGCTCGGCCTCCAGCAATCCGCGGGCGGACTGGCCCGATCGGTTGGTCCCGCCCTCGGTGGGTATCTGTTCGGCCAGTCGATCTCGGCTCCGTACCTCGTTGGCGCGGCGCTGGTCGTCCTGGCTATTTTGCTTGTTACCGATCGGTAACTTCTTTCTCTGGAGTGCTACATGGCCGAGTTCTCCCTCGCTCTCAACGACGACCAGGAACAGATCAAGCAGTGGGTGCACGACTTCGCCGCCACCGTGGTGCGGCCGGCGGCCCACGAGTGGGACGAGCGGGAGGAGTTCCCGATGCCGCTCGTGCAGGAAGCGGCCAAGATCGGCCTCTACTCCTTCGACTTCTTCGCCCAAGCGTCGATGGGCGACAACACCGGGCTCACCCTGCCGATCACCCTCGAGGAGCTGTTCTGGGGTGACGCGGGGATCGGGCTCGCGATCTTCGGGTCGGGGCTCGCGGCCGCGGGCATCGCCGGCAACGGCACGCCCGAGCAGGTGATGGAGTGGGTGCCGCAGTGCTTCGGCAGCGGGCCCGACGACATCATGATCGGCGCGTACTGCGTGTCCGAGCCCGACGCCGGCTCCGATGTGTCGTCGTTGAAGACAAAGGCGGTGTACGACGAAGCGAAGGACGAGTGGGTCCTCAACGGGACGAAGGCCTGGGCCACGAACGGCGGCATCGCAGACACGCATGTCGTGACCGCGACGGTGGACCCGCACCTGGGCTCGCGCGGCCAAGCGTCGTTCATCGTCCCGAAGGGCACGAAGGGCATCGCTCAGGGGCAGAAGTACAAGAAGCACGGGATCCGCGCGTCACACACCGCTGAGGTGGTGCTCGACGACTGTCGCGTCCCGGGGCGCATGCTGCTCGGCGGCAAGGAGAAGCTCGACGCCAAGATCGCCAAGGCGCGAGAGGGTCAGCACACGGGTGAGAAGCAGCCGGCGATGGCGACGTTCGAGGCAACGCGGCCCTCGGTTGCCGCGCAGGCCATCGGCATCGCCCGCGCTGCGTACGAAGAAGCGCTCGCGTATGCGAAGGAGCGCGTCGCGTTCGGCAAGCCGATCATCCAGAACCAGGCGATCGCGTTCATGCTCGCCGACATGATCACCGAGATCGACGCGGCCCGGCTGCTGGTGTGGCGCGCCGCGTGGCTCGCGCGCAACGGCGGTTACACGAATGCCGAAGGCTCCCAATCGAAGCTCAAGGCGGGCCGGGTCGCGGTGTGGGTCACCGAGCGCGCCATCCAGATCCACGGCGGCTACGGCTACACCCGGGAGTACCCGGTCGAGCGCATGCACCGCGACGCCAAGATCTACGACATCTTCGAAGGCACCGAGCAGATCCAGCAGCTGGTGATCAGCCGGGCGATCAGCGGGCTCCGCATCGAGTAGTCGGGTCCGCCCCTAGTCGGGGGTGATGACCTGCGCCGGCAGAACTGACACACATTCTGCGCTTCACCGGTACACACTTCTGTGTTCCGAGGAAGGAGAGAATGCTCGTTTGCCGGACGAACTGATTGCCGCAGCCGCCGAGGGGGATGTCGCCCGGATCCAGCAACGCCTGGAGGTCGGCGGCGATCCCAATGCTCGTGACGCGCAGGGCGAGACCGCGCTGCATCGCGCCGTGGCCTCACACCAAGCCGACGCGGCCGCCTGCCTCCTCGCCTACGGCGCCGATCACCACCTCGTCGATCGGCACGGAGCGAGGCCTCTGGATCCCGGCTTCTGCACGGTTGGCACCCTGCACGCGATCCGCCAGCGCCACCACCGGCGAATGTTCCACGATCAGCCGCCCGAGGGGACTTCGTCTGATCCGCAACGCTGGGCCGCCGATCTCGACCGGGATGGCATCGTCAAGATCTCGGGCCTGATCGATCCGGAGGTGCTCGACGCCATGCGCGCCGAGTTCGAGACCTTTGCGCGCGACCTCGAGGCCAAGGTCGCGCGCGGGGAAGGGCTCCGCCGTCACTATGACGAAGAGGAGCACTTCTGGGCCGACGAGCGCACCTACATCACCAACAACGCGTTCAGGCACTCGAACGCCTTCGCGATGTTCTGCGCCAACGGCATACTTCTGGAGACGGCTCGGCGTTACCTTCGAACGGACCCGTTGATCCAGCGCGCTCTCGCGATGCGGTACCTGCCGTGCGCTGTCCCCGAGAGAGACATGTTCGGCTGGCACCACGACATGGAGGAGAAGCGCTGCAAGGTCATGGTGCTGCTCACCGACGTTGGTGAGCAGGACCAGTGCATGAGCTATGTCCTCGCGTCACACAAGCTGTTCCACCCGTACCTCATGTTCCTGCGCAATCCGTGCTCGTTGGAGTACTGCGCACGGCACCTGTCGGAGCTGACGGTGTACAACGCCTACGGCAAGGCCGGTGACGTGTTTCTGTTCGACACCAACGGCGCGCACCGCGGGAATCGCTTCGAGTCGGCTGCGACCCGCGATGTCTTCATGGTCGAGTACAGCGCGGACAAGAGCAACGTGTGGGGTGGCGACATCGACACGAGTGTGCTGCGCAACCTGCCGGCGAGCGCGGTGGGCCCGTTCGAACGAATGCTTGCCGCGCCGAAGCGATGGTCGCTCCCGCTCACGCGTCGCGCCCCGAACTGGGTGGAGACGCTGCCGCACACGGAGACCTGGCTCGAGCCGGCGTCCTGCACTGCCTGATCGATGACGCCGGAGGAGTTGCTGCAGCGCATCAGCCCTGAACAGCGCGCGCTGCTGCGGGCCGTCCTCGGCCGTGGCGACGTCGCCCGGGGCGCGTACGAGGAGTGGCGGGGTCTCGCGGACATCGACCACCTTCAAGACGAGTCGTACCGACTGCTGCCCTTGCTCGCGCGACGCCTTGGCGACATCGCGCCCGACGATCCGCTGCGGCCGCTGGTGCGCGGCGCGTACCGGCTCGCGTGGGTGCGGAACCAGCTGATCACGCGGGACGCAGGCACGCTCGCGGCCGCGCTGCAGCACGCAGGCATTCCCGTCCTCCTGCTCAAGGGTGCGGCGCTCGTCGCCTACTACGGGAACGACTGGGGTCGTCGACCGATGTACGACGTGGACCTCCTGGTTCGCCTCGACCAGGTCGACGACGCCCTCGAGGTGTTGAGCGTGGAGGGATGGCGTCCGAAGGACGGGATCTCGGCGGAGTGGTTCTCTTCGAGGGTTGTCCCGCGCCGGCACTCGCTCGCGTTCTCGCGCGGCCTCGACGAACAACTCGATCTCCACTGGCACGTGCTCGCCGAATCGCTCGGTGCCCACGCGGACGATCGCTTCTGGGCCCACCGTTCGGAGATGGAGCTGAGCGGGGTGAAGGTGGCGGCGCTGAGCCGGCCCGATCTCCTGTTGCACCTGCTCGCCCACGGCGCTCGCTCGACCAGCAGGAGCAACGTGCAGTGGGTTGCAGACGCCGTTCACGTCGTGCGAGCGGCCGACAGCACCGAGCTCGCTCAGCCGCTGGCGGCCGAGGCCCGCCGGCACGGCCTGTTGACGATCGTACGGTCCGCGTTGGAGGCGATCGACTTCCTGCTCGACGAGCCGGCGGTCCGGCCACTGCTCCGCGAGGTGTCGGCCACACGGAGACCGCTGCTCGAGCGCGTCGCGATGTCGAAAGGCGGAGCGATGCTGTCGCCGGCCCGTTCCGCCGCAGCCTCGCTGCTTCGGCACGGCGGCGGCGGTGAGGGGGTCATCAGCCGCGCGTCCGGGCTCGCGCGTGAGTTGCTGGACCTCGACCACGTGAGTCGGCCGGTCGCGTACAGCGTCTACGTCGCGTCCGGTCGCAGGCCGGGAATCGCCGCGCTGGCTCGGCGGCGGTGGCCGGCGCTCGTGCGACCCTCGCGAGTGCCCTCCACGGTGCCTGCTGCCGGCGCGGATCTCGACTTCACCTCAGCGACGACCGGAGATCGTCATGCGGGCCCGGGGTGGTGGAAGCTCGACGAGCTCGGCCTCTGGTCGCACGGAGCCGAAGGTCGAATCGTCGTCGATCTGACGGCCGACGGCGAGGACGATGTCGAGCTCGGCATCGTCGCGTGCTCGTACAACCAGCAGCCGCGCCCGGTGCAGGTGCGCGTGAACGAGAAGGTCGTGGCCCGCGTCACGGTCGGCCCACGCGATGCGCCGACGGAGCTTCGAGTGCATGTGCCCGCTGATGTGGCGTGGCGGTTCCGCCCGATGGAGATCGGGCTCCTCGCGCCGCCGAGCGGGCCACGGCTCCGGCGCGGCCGCGTCGGGGTCCGGGTTCAGCGCGTGCGCATCACGCCGAACGGCTCGTTGCGAGAGACAGGGCTTCCTGCACCGCCATCGGGTTCGCCTCGCGGTGGCGGCTGAGCAGCAGCCGGTACGTCGGGACGGAGGTGAGCAGCTTCCGCAAACCTTGT
>JBEEFX010000155.1:0-5311 GCA_041166365.1 Acidimicrobiaceae bacterium | reverse complement strand
CAAGACATGGTGATCGGCGCGTACTACCTCACCGAGCTGGTGAAGGGGGCCAAGGGCGAGGGCCGCGTGTTCCGTCACCTCTACGAGATCGAGCGGGCGTACGAAGAGGGCGAGCTCGACCTCCATGCGGAGATCGAATACCGCGGGCATGAGGCTGGCATCGAGGAACCGCTCAAGACGACCTACGGCCGTCTGCTGTTCAACGAGGTGCTGCCCGACGACGCCGAGTACGTCAATCACTCCGTGAAAAAGGGTGACATGGGCAAGATCGTCGACGAGCTCGCCAACGGCAAGCGCTACATCAACGGCTCGCTGATCCACGGGTACCCCAAGGGCGTCGTGGCCGACAGCCTCGACGGACTGAAGAACCTGTGCTTCAAGTACGCCGCGCGATCCGGGCTCACGATCTCGATCGACGACGTCAAGACCCCGTCCGACAAGGCACAGATCCTCGACGGCTACGAGAAGCGGGCCGAGAAGGTCGAAGACCAGTTCTTCAAGGGCATCATCACCGACGGTGAGCGGCGCCAGAAGGAAGTGGAGATCTGGACGCAGGCCACGGAGGACGTTCGGGCCGCGATGGAGCGCGAGCTCCACAAGGACCAGTTCAACCCCATCGACATGATGGTCGGGTCCGGCGCACGCGGGAACATGATGCAGGTCCGACAGATCGCCGGCATGCGCGGCCTCGTGGCCAACCCCCGAGGCGACATGATCCCCCGACCGATCAAGTCGAACTTCCGTGAAGGCCTCGCGATGCTGGAGTACTTCATCGCGACGCCTGGCGCCCGAAAAGGCCTCGTCGACACCGCACTGCGGACCGCCGACTCCGGCTACCTCACACGTCGACTCGTCGACGTCGCGCAAGAGCTGATCATCCGCGAAGAGGACTGCGCCCGCGAGGGTGTGCCGGTTCTCGGCCTGTGGCTCGACGACATCGCCGAAGATCCGGCCGACGGCTCGAAGCGCAACTACCTCGAGACCCGAGCGTTCGGCCGCACGTTGATCCACGACGTGAAGCTCTCGACGCCGATGCCCGATGGGCGCAAGGCGCTCGAAGCCGGAACCGAGATCGGCGACGAGGAGCTCGACGCCATTCGCGACGATCCGACGGTGGAGCGCGTCCGCGTTCGCTCGCCGCTCACCTGCCAGGCCGAGCTCGGCGTGTGCCGCAAGTGCTACGGCCGCTCGCTGGCGACCGGCAAGACGATCGAGCTCGGTGAGGCCGTCGGCGTCATCGCCGCGCAGTCGATCGGCGAGCCGGGCACGCAGCTCACCATGCGGACGTTCCACACCGGCGGCATCGCCGGTAGCGACATCGCCGGTGGTCTGCCGCGTGTCGTCGAACTGTTCGAAGCGCGCTCACCGAAGGGCAAGGCCACGCTCGCTCGCACCGCGGGTGTCGTCCGCATCGCCGAGGACGAGGGCAAGGGCCGCGTCATCACGATCGTCGGCGACGACGGTTCCGAGGAGGTCCACACCATCCCGACCATCCAGCGCCTTGCGGTGATGGACGGTCAGGAGATCCGTCCCGGCGATGCCATCGTCGGCGACGACAAGACCCCACGTGATCCGAAGGAGCTGCTCGAGATCCGCGGCGTTCGCGAGACGCAGCAGTACCTCGTGCAGGAAGTGCAGAAGGTGTACCGCGACCAGGGCGTGTCGATCCACGACAAGCACATCGAGCTCATCGTCCGGCAGATGACCCGACGTGTCGGTGTGCAGGACGCGGGCGACTCCGACTTCCTGCCCGGCGAGCGGGTCGACGCCAAGGTGTACGCCGACGTCAACCGCGTGCTCGTGCAAGAGGGCAAGGTGCCAGCCGAAGGTCGCCCCGAGCTCATGGGCATCACCAAGGCCTCGCTGGCCACGGACTCGTGGTTGTCGGCAGCGTCGTTCCAGGAGACGACTCGGGTGCTCACCGAGGCCGCGATCGAGAGCCGCAGCGACGGCCTCCTCGGGCTGAAAGAGAACATCATCATCGGCAAGCTGATCCCCGCCGGGACCGGCATGGAGGTCTACCGCGCCATCGAGACGAAGGCGCCCGACTATCAGCCGATGGAGTACTACTCCTCCGACGCCGACGCGGCGGAGTGGCTCGCCAGCATCTCGGGCGACTACATCCCCGACGCAGCCGGCGACGGCGAGGTCACGCCCGCCGCGAACGGTGCGACCGAAGCTGCCGTCATCGAAGGCTCGTTCGGCGAGGAGTCGATCGGCTGAACATTCGGTGACTGGTGCGCACCGCGTGACGTTCTTGTCACGTTGGTGCGCACCAGTCGACGTTTTGGGGTGTCGGTGATCCGCGGCGGTCACGATCACCACGAGCGCTCTGGACCTCTGCCGCGTCGCCTCGAACCGGCTCTCCGCCGACCTGGTGCACGAACCTCCCTTGCGCTGAGGGGGCCTAGAGTCGCGTCCCTCGACCGAAGGGGGACTTCGATGGTCAAGTCGGTTGCCGAGGTCCGCGCCGAGCTCACCGCGCCCGGCCAGCTGTTCGAGATGGACGAGGTCCAGATCGACGGCGTTCCGATCCGCATCTGGAAGAACGCGCCGGGCACGTTGCGCAACGTGCTCGACCTCTCGTCGCTGCACGGCGACAAGACGCTCGTCGTCTACGAGGACGAGACCGTCAGCTTCGGCGACCACTACCGGATGGCTTCGACGTTCGCGCATCGACTCATCGACGACTACGGCGTCGAGAAGGGCGACCGGATCGTGCTGGCGATGCGCAACTTCCCGGAATGGCTCGTCGCGTTCTGGGGGGCGACTGCTGCCGGAGCGATCATCGTTCCGCTGAACGCGTGGTGGACCGGCCCCGAGCTCGAGTACGGCATCAAGGATTCCGGCGCGAAGGTGCTCATCGCCGATGAGGAGCGCGCCCAGCGGCTGCGGCCCTACAGCGACCTCGGCCTCGAGGCGATCATCGTCGCCCGCAACGAGCACCCTTTGGCGGACGGCGAGAAGGCTTGGGCCGACGTCCTCGGCGAGGTCAGCGCGGATGTCACGCCTGCCGACGTCGCGATCGAGCCCGATGACGACGCCACGATCTTCTACACGTCGGGTACCACGGGCTTCCCGAAGGGCGCGCTCGGATCCCACCGCAACATCTGCACCAACGTCATGTCCTTGGCGTTCGGCGCGTTCTATGCGTCGGCTCGCAAACCAGGAGGCAGCGCCGACCTCGAAGAGATGGCGTCCGGCGCGTCCGAGCAAGCGACGCTGTTGAGCGTCCCGTTGTTCCACGTCACCGGTTGTCACGCCATCATGCTCAGCTCGATGGCGTTCGGCGCCAAGCTCGTGATCATGTACAAGTGGGATCCGGAGCGCGCGCTCGAACTGATCGAGCGCGAGCGCATCACCACGATCGGCGGCGTGCCCGCGATGATCTGGCAGCTGCTGGAGTCGCCGAACTTCGAGAAGGCCGACACGTCGAGCGTGAAGGCCATCGGCTACGGCGGTGCTCCCGCTCCCCCGGAACTGGTGCGCCGGATCGAGGAGATGTTCCCCGGGCGCATGCCGAGCAACGGTTGGGGCATGACCGAGACGTCGTCGACGGCGAGCAGCAACAACGGCGTCGACTACATCGCCAAACCAACGAGCTGCGGGCCGCCACTGCCGGTCAACGACGTCCGCATCGTCGACGACGAGGGCAACGACCTCCCACAGGGCGAAGCGGGCGAGCTGTGGGTGCGCGGGCCGAACGTCGTGAAGGGTTACTGGAACAAGCCCGAGGCCACCGCCGAGTCGTTCGTCGAGGGCGGCTGGTTGCGCACTGGGGACATCGCCAACCTCGACGACGAAGGCTTCATCTTCATCACCGACCGCGCCAAGGACATGATCATTCGCGGCGGCGAGAACGTGTACTGCGCGGAAGTCGAGGCGGCGATCTTCGAGCACGCGGCCGTCACCGACTGCGCCGTGTTCGGCATTCCCCACGAGGTCCTGGGTGAAGAGGTCGCCGCCGTCGTGCTGCTGCGCGATGGCGCCTCGGCCACCGAGAAGGACATCCAGACGCACGTGCGCGAGCGGCTCGCCTCGTTCAAGGTCCCGGTGAAGGTGTGGTTCTGGGACGACGAGCTCCCACGGAACCCGGCCGGCAAGATCCTCAAGCGCGACCTGCGCGACGACGCACTGACACGCACCTAGCCATGACTCGAATGGCTCGTTCGGGCCATTGCCCAAAAGCGGACACGGCCGCACACTCGGACCCGAGTGGTGGGAACTACTCGTGAGCGGCTGGGGACGGGCCAGCCGGCTCCGGGTAACGGCAGGTTGATGGCAGAGGCCTTGGGCCAGTAGCCTCGATCCCTCGTGCCTACCATCCAGCAGCTGGTCCGCAAGGGTCGGCAGTCGAAGACGACCAAGACGAAGACGCCTGCGCTGAAAGGCGCGCCTCAGCGTCGTGGTGTGTGCACTCGCGTGTATACGAACACCCCGAAGAAGCCGAACTCCGCGCTGCGCAAGGTGGCTCGTGTCCGCCTCACCAGCGGCATGGAGATCACGGCCTACATCCCGGGTGAAGGCCACAACCTCCAGGAGCACTCGATCGTGCTCGTGCGCGGCGGCCGCGTGAAGGACCTTCCCGGCGTCCGCTACAAGATCATCCGAGGCACCCTCGACACCGCCGGCGTCCGGGATCGCAAGCAAGCCCGCAGCCGTTACGGCGCGAAGAAGGAAGGTTAGGCATGCCCCGGAAGGGACCTGCTCCCCGGCGCGAGCTCATGCCGGATCCCGTGTACCACTCGGTGCTCGTGACCCAAGTCGTCAACAAGATCCTGCTCCGCGGGAAGCGCTCCGTCGCCGAGCGCATCGTGTACGACGCGATGAAGGTCGTCGAGGAGAAGACGGGCAGCGAGCCGCTCTCCACCCTGAAGCGGGCCGTCGAGAACGTGAAGCCACAACTCGAGGTCAAGAGCCGCCGAGTCGGTGGCGCCACCTACCAGGTGCCCGTCGAGGTGCGTCCCCGCCGGGCGACCACGCTGGCCATCCGCTGGCTCGTGGGCTACAGCCGCCAGCGCCGCGAAAAGACGATGGCGCTGCGCCTCGCCAATGAGATCCTGGATGCGGGCAACGGCCTCGGTGCCTCCGTGAAGCGCCGCGAGGACATGCACAAGATGGCCGAGTCGAACAAGGCGTTCGCCCACTACCGCTGGTAGAGCCCCCACACCGGGGCCAGCCCCGGTCTGCGTGCGACCGGGCCCGGCTCCGACCGACGCCCGGTCGTGCCATGTCCGGCCCCGAAGTCCTCAATCCCCGAACTCCTGAACACAGACGAACCGAGACGAGAGATGTCGAAGACCGCCCCCCT
>JBEEFX010000154.1:0-3317 GCA_041166365.1 Acidimicrobiaceae bacterium | reverse complement strand
GCAGTTCGAGTTGACCTCGTATGACCGTCGAGGGCGAGGCGACAGCGAGGACGGTGATCGTTATTCGATCGAGCGCGAGATCGAAGATGTTTTGGCCGTGATCGAAGCTTCGAACCCTCCGGTACACCTCGTCGGGCATTCATTCGGCGCCATCCTGTGTCTCTTCGCAGCCGCGCGGGCTGGCAGCAAGATCGACAAGCTCGTCTTGTATGAGCCGCCGTTGGGTGCTCAGCACGTTCACGTGGGTTGGCTCGATGCACTGCAGGAGATGGTGGACCGGGGTGAGCTCGATGCGGCCATCAGCCAGTTCGCAGCGGCGGCAAGCATCACCGACGACGAACTGCGGACACTCGAGAGCTCTCCAGGGACGTGGGCTCACTTGCGTGACGGAGTGCGGGTTGCGGCCCGTGAGATTCGTGCGGCGAAGGCGGCATTGCCTGTAGACGAGCGCGTGCTTGGCGCGATCTCGGTTCCGACGCTGGTGCTCCTCGGCGACGAGCAGGACCACCCGAGCTACACAGGCCTTCACGACCTGGCCGCCCAGCTGCCCTCGGGCCGACTCGAACGCGTGCCGGGACGGCATCTGGCTCTCGTCTTCGCGGCTCAGGACTTCACGGGCGTCTTACGTGGGTTTCTCGGATTCAATCAAACGTTCGCTGTGCGAGATGATTGACTGCTCCAGATGCCCATCATCCCCGCATCCGACGAGCTCACGGCACTGGAGGCATCGGTCGTACGGCTGCGAGACCTCGTCGGATCGTTTAGGCCCGACGAGCGGCGAGCGCAGGCGTATCCGTCGGAGTGGACCGTCGCTGAGGTGATCGCCCATCTCGGCTCCGGTGCGGAGATCGCAATTCTCCGGATCGACGAGGCCTTCGGCGGTCCGCCGGTCGATCCGGAGCCGATCTGGAACGTGTGGAACGCCAAGGACCCCGACGCCAAGGCAGCCGATGCACTCGGAGCCGACCGCGCGCTGATCGATCGCCTCCACGGCCTCACGGCCGAGGAGCGAGACGCGTTCACGATGTCGATGGGCCCGATGAACCTCGACTTCCAAACGTTCGCGCGCCTGCGGCTCAACGAACATGTGCTGCACAGCTGGGACGTCGCGGTCACGTTCGACCCGGCCGCAGCACTCGCCGATGATGCCGTTCCCTTGATCCTCGAGACCCTCCCGATGATCGCGGGATTCGCCGGGAAGCCGACCGGAGCAACGCGGCAACTACGAGTCGCGACGACGGAACCGGATCGCCAATTCATCATCGACCTTCGCTCCGACGGAGTCTCGTTGGCACCGTCGACTGGTCGGGAACAACGCGACCTCGAGTTGCCGGCCGAAGCGCTCATCCGCCTGGTGTACGGACGCCTCGACAAGGACCACACGCCGAGCGTCACCGGCGCCGACGCCGACCTCGAGGAGCTGCGGCGCGCGTTCCCCGGCGTCTAGGAAGCGCTACGCGCCCTTGCCCGGCACGACGCGGTAGGTGTCGTACACGCCCTCGATGCGCTTGATCTGTGAGAGCACCGATTCGAGGTGCGAAGGATCGCCGAGCTCGAATTCGAAACGCATCTTCGTGATGCGGTCGCTGCCGGTGGTCGTGGCGCACGTGAGGATGTTGACGTGCTGGTCGGAGAGCGTCTTCGCCACGTCGGAGAGCAGCCGTGCCCGATCGAGTGCCTTCACCTCGATCGAGGCGACGAACATGCCTGTGATGTCCGTGTCCCACTCCACCTCGATGAGGCGCTCGCCCTTGCCTCCGGCCAACGAGACGGCGTTCGCGCAATCGGAGCGATGCACGGAGACGCCACGGCCGCGCGTGACGAATCCCATGATCTCGTCGCCCGGAACCGGCGTGCAGCAGCGAGACAATCGCACCATCACGTCGTCGAGCCCTTCGACGTGCACACCGATGGCGGGTCGCTCGCGACGCGCCCGCGGTTGACGGACCGTCGTCGGCAGCTGCTCTTCGCGCTCCGGCTCGCCGTCTCGGAGGTTCTTGGCGATCCGCGAGGCGACCGATTTGGCGGACACGTGGTTCTCGCCGATCGACGCGTGCAGTGCGTCGAGATCGGCGTAGTTCAGTGTCGCCGCCACCTCGTGGAGCAAGTTCGACGCCGCGACCTTCTGGACGGGAAGGCCCTCGCGTCGCAGCGCCTTGATGAGCTCGTCGCGGCCGTTGTCGATGGCGTCTTCTCGCCGCTCTCGCGAGAACCACTGCCGAATCTTGTTCGCCGCGCGCGGTGTGGCGACGATCTGGAGCCAGTCACGCGAAGGGCCGGCGCCCTCGACCTTGGAGGTGAAGATCTCGACCGTGTCCCCCGACGCGAGCGTGGAGTCGAGCGGCACCAAGCGTCCGTTGAGGCGAGCCCCGATGCACGCGTGGCCGACCTCCGTGTGGATCGAGTACGCGAAGTCGATGGGCGTTGCACCGTTGGGCAACGTCATCACTTGGCCCTTCGGCGTGAAGACGTAGACCTCGTCTTGATCGAGGTCGAGCTTCAGCGTCTCCATGAACGCGCTCGGATCAGAGGTTTCCTGCTGCCAGTCGATGATGCGATTCAGCCAGGGCATGTCGGATGCGGAGTCGTCGCCCTTGTAGCTGTAGTGCGCGGCGACGCCGAACTCGGCCCGTTGGTGCATCTCTCGGGTACGGATCTGCACCTCGACGGTCTTGCCGCCGGGGCCGACGACCGTTGTGTGCAACGACTGATAGAGGTTGAACTTCGGCATGGCGATGTAGTCCTTGAATCGCCCTTGCACCGGCTTCCACGTCGCATGGATCGAGCCCAGCGCGGCGTAGCAGTCCTTCACCGTCTCGACGATGACGCGGATGCCGACGAGATCGAAGATGTCGGTGAACTCCTTGCCCTTCACCACCATCTTCTCGTAGATGCTCCACATGTGCTTCGGGCGACCCGTGACGTCGGCGACGATGCGCAGCTCCTCCAGCCGTCCGCGGACGTCCTCGAGCACCTGCGTGAGGTACAGCTCGCGCTCGGGCGTGCGGTTCGACACCATGTGGTCGATCTCGGCGTAGCGCTTCGGATGCAGGGTGGCGAAGGCGAGATCCTCCAGCTGTTGCTTCATGTCCTGCATACCGAGGCGATGGGCGAGCGGCGCGTAGATGTCGATCGTCTCGCGTGCGATCCGTTCCTGCTTGCTCGCCGGAAGCGCGGCGAGCGTCGACATGTTGTGGAGCCGGTCGGCCAGCTTGATGATCAGGACGCGCACGTCCTTGGCCATCGCGACCAGCATCTTGCGCATCGTGGCGGCTTGCTGCGCCTCTTTCGAGTCGAACTGGATTCGTTCGAGCTTC
>JBEEFX010000153.1:0-3279 GCA_041166365.1 Acidimicrobiaceae bacterium | reverse complement strand
CGGCAACCATCGCTAGCCCCTGGGGATGCGGCCCGCATTTGCGATGGGCGAACATCCCCTGGGGTGCACTTGTCTAGTAGAACGACCCGCCAGGGCGGCTCCGAATAAAGGGCTAGGACCGGCGGGTGCATGTCGACATACGTCTACATCGACGGATTGAACTTCTACTACGGAGCGGTCAAACGGACCCCGCACAAGTGGGTCGACTTCGAGCGCCTTGTCCGTCGGTTGCTGCCACAGGATCAGATCGGCCTCATTCGCTACTTCACCGCGAACGTCAAACCCCGCTTTCCCGGCGACAGGTCGCACGAACGTCAGGCCGCGTATCTGCGTGCGATCGACGCGAACCCACTCGTCGAAATCACACGCGGATACTTTCGGTCGGATGTGAAGTGGCGTGCGCTCGCGCATCCCAAGCACTCGTCGCGCGACTTGTTCAAACCCGAGCTGCTTCCTGATTTCGCGTTGCGATGGATGCTCGGCGACGCCGTGCGCCGAAGAACTGATCCTGCGACGGTCGCTCGCGTGGTCGTCCCCGAAGAGAAGGGTTCCGATGTGAATCTCGCGACGTACCTGATGTACGACGCGCTCGTGAACGCGTCCTGCACCAAAGCAGTCGTCATCACGAATGACTCCGACCTGGTCGAGCCGATCAAGCTCTCCGCTGCCAAGATCCCCGTGGGCATCGTGAACCCGCACCAGGGACCGACAAGCAGCCTGCTGCGAGCGGTCGCATCGTTCGAGATTCCTTACCGGCGCAAGATGGCCGCGCAGTGCCAGTTGCCCGATCCCGTCATTGGCAAAAACGGTAAGGCGATCCACAAGCCGAAGGAGTGGTGAGCCGAAAAACACAGAGGCCCGCCTCTCGGCGGACCTCGGACCCGATCGACGAAGCGATCGGGGGGGTGGTCTCAAGATACAAGGCAGATTGTCCAGCGTCAACTGTGTCCAGACGACACTCGGCCCTCGTTGAGTCCGAGTGTAATCCCCACGTCAAGAGGACTGGACAATCTGACCAGTCAGATGGGTCAATGTGACCAGTCGACTAGGCAAGCGCTTTCGTCCGCGCGCCACGACCTGGCAACCTGCACACCTCGATAAGGGATGCAACATGGAATCGATTCACGGCCTCTACGATTGGAGCCTCAGTGACCAAGCATCGACCGACCGACGAGGAACGCGACGAGCGCGTCAAGGTCGACTTGGACCCCGAAGAACTGATCGAGGGCGTCCTACAGGCCGGGCCACATCCGGATGAGGCCGACGACGAGAGCTAGTTGATCTTCGCTGCGGGCCTGTCGGTATACCGCTCGGAGTGAAACACCCGGCAGGCGTGGTGGACCCATACCTCTCGCCCGTACGAGCCGTCCGGGTGGGTTGGTAGCGGGAGCCGTAGGTCGCCGTTGGTGCCGTTCACGGGCAGGTCGCAATGGTCACAGTTGTCCATGAGCCGATTATCACGACGGCACCCGTCGCTACACCCGTAAGGACGCGTGGGTTTGTCAACCCGCACATCACCGCATTTGCCAGGTAGATTGCTGCTGTGCCTGGCAAATACTGGCTTGTCGTCGTCCCATTGCTGGCGGCGGCGGCGTGTGGGACGGACTCGGCGGCACCGGCCGTCGCTGGCTCGTCCAGCGGGGAAACCGCGAACGCGACGGGAACCGTGCTGGTGTTCGCGGCGGCGTCACTCACCGAGGCCTTCACCAACGAGCGGTCGGCATTGCAGTCGGAGCAGCCCGGCCTCGATGTCACGCTCAGCTTCGCCGGCTCCGGGACGCTCGTCACCCAGATCCAACAGGGCGCTCCCGCTGATGTGATCGCCACCGCCGATACGGCATCGATGCAGAAACTCGTCGACGCCGGACTCGTCGAGCCGCCAACGGTGTTCGCGCACAACCAGCTCCAGATCATCGTGGCGACAGGCAATCCGAAAGGCATTCATGCGCTCGAAGATCTCGGACGTCCGGACGTGGCGGTCGTCCTCGTCGACCCGTCGGTGCCTGCAGGCAAGTACGCGCAGCAGATCCTCACGACGGCCGACGTGACGGTCGAGCCGAAGTCACTCGAGACCGACGTCAAGTCGGCCGTGGCGCGCGTGACGTCGGGCGAGGCGGACGCCGCGATCGTGTACGTGACGGATGTCCGAGCCGCCGGCGACAAGGCGAGCGGCATCGAGATCCCCGACCGCCAGAACGTCGTGGCCGATTATCCGATCGCCATCGTGAAAGCGACGAGCAACCCCGATGCCGCCGCCGCGTTCGTCGAGGCCGTCGCGCACGGATCCGGCCAGGCGGCGCTGCGCACGAGCGGTTTCCTCACCGCGGCATGAGCGCCTACCGGATCGGACAGGCCGCCGAATTGCTCGGTGTGAGCGTCGACACGATGCGGCGTTGGGCCGACGCCGGTCGCGTCAAGGTCGTGCGCACGTCTGGCGGGCGGCGCCTCGTCGACGGTGTCGACCTCGCTCGTCTCGCAGTGGAAGTCGGCGACGCCAGCGAACCGGAGCACCCGGCGACACGGTCGGCGCGCAACTCGTTCACCGGGATCATCACGCGCGTCGTGAAGGACAAGGTGGCCGCGCAAGTGGAGCTGCAGGCCGGTCCGCACCGCGTCGTTTCGCTGATGACCCGCGAGGCCGTCGACGAGCTCGACCTGAAGCCGGGCGTGCTGGCTTCGGCGGTCGTGAAGGCGACCAACGTGGTGATCGAGATCCCGGCGGAATCGTGAGACGCACCGAGCGGCCGCCGTTCCTCCCCGTGGCCATCGCGGTTGTGGCGGTCGCCTCGTTCGCGCTTCCGCTCGCGGGGTTGCTGTGGCGCGCGCCGTGGTCCAGCGCGTGGCACCAACTGTCGAGTCGCGCCGCGCTCGACGCGCTTCGGCTGAGCTTGCTGACGTCGGTGACGGCCACGGCGCTCGCGATCGTGCTCGGCGTCCCGCTGGCGTGGGTGCAGGCGCGCGTCGAGTACCGCGGCAAGCGCCTCGTCCGCGCCGTCACCACGTTGCCGATGGTGCTGCCGCCGGTCGTCGGTGGCGTCGCGCTGCTGTTCGCCCTCGGCCGCCGCGGCATCGTCGGCTCTGAGCTCGACCGTGTCGGCATCCACCTGCCGTTCACGACCGCGGGAGCCGTCGTCGCGGAGACATTCGTGGCCATGCCGTTCCTCGTGCTCACACTGGAGGCGGCGTTCCGCACGACCGACCGCCGGCTCGAGGATGCAGCCCTTACGCTCGGCGCCGGGCGGGCCGTGGTCTTTCGCCGGGTCACGCTCCCACTCGTGC
>JBEEFX010000152.1:0-6039 GCA_041166365.1 Acidimicrobiaceae bacterium | reverse complement strand
TCCTGCTCCTCGCGCAGCAACTCGATCCCGCGTTCGTAGGTCTGTACGGCCGACTCGTCACCTTGACCAACCTGCGCCACACCGAGGTTGAACACGAGCGGCGGGAATTGATCATTGCTGTCGAGGGCCTGTTGCGACAGTGCCGCGGCGCGGTCGTAGTCGCCGAGCGTGAAGTGGAAGAACCCGACATCGCTCAACAGTGATGCGGTGCCCTCACCCAACGACAGCGCCTTCTCGCCGGCCTCGATCGCCCGTTTCGTCGCGTCAGGGTCGGACAAGCTCTGGAACTGGTTCCCCGCCGAGCTCGACGCGCCGGCCTGGAACTCCGCGCCCGAGAGACGGGCGAACGCCGCGCCGAAGTCCGGGCTGTCGGCAATGGCCGCTCGGTACTTGTCGATCGCGCCCTTGGCGTCACCACTGGACTGCAGCTCCAGCCCTTGCGCGGTGAGATCGATGGCGTTCGGCGACACCTGCGAGATGCTGCTGGTGGTGATCAGCAGCGCCCATCCGACGCACACGAGCGCGACGGCAACGCCCGGGGCGGCGAGGAAGTAGCGACCGCGTCCTGTGATCGTCAGCGACAAGCCGATGAGGAACAGGCCCACGGCGAGGACGGTCAGGAGGGCGACGTAGGAGTCGGCCTTGTTCCCGTAGTCGTTGGCCTTGTTCGCGAACACCTTCTGCGCCAGGCGGGCCTTGTCCGGCGATGTCTGCAGCTGGCTGTCGCGCGCGTTCGCCGACTGGTCGTCGACGAGCTGCGTCGCCTTTCCGATCGCGTCGCGCAGTTCCGTCCACCGATTGCTCTCGGTCCCGTAGAACGAGGACTGTGCGCTGTCGAGCGTGGACCGTTGACGAGCCGCCGCCACGAGGTGCCGCCGCTCGAGCAGCTGTCGCTGGACGAACACCCGGTAGTCGAAGCGGAACTCGGTGGACGCGCCCACCTGCTGGCCGAAACCCTTGATCGACGCGATCTGCGCTTCGCGGGCCGCGTTGTCCTCGAGGTTCGAGTTCGATTCGTGCAGGTACGCCACCCCTGCTCCGAACAAGGTGATCAGCACGACGGCGAGCGCGAGGCGCCGGCGGAACATCGGGGCATCGTCGTCGACTTCGATCTCGGGAGCTTCGACGTCAGGCATGTTCAGTCGCCGACCAACGCGATGCCGGCGGACAGGACATAGATGACGACGGCGACCGAGGCGATCAACGGCCTCGCTTGCGCGTTCTTGGTGATGGTGGCCACGGTGAGCAGCACGACCGCGAGTACGAGCGGGATCGTCCAGCCCTCGAGGCGTTGGCTGCGGCGGCGGAAGTCGGTCGCCTGCGCGACGGTCTGGTCAGGGTTCACCTTGGCCGCCTGATCGTCGTTCCGGCGCAGATCGGCTCGACGCCGGTCGATGAGGAAGTCCGCTGGGAGACCTGTGGCGTCGTCGATCGTGACGTACTCGGTGCTGAAGGTGAGCGACGCCAGATCGTTTGCGACCTCGCGTTGCACGCCGGCCTCGTCGCGCGCCTGCGCGGCCTCGACGGGAAGCCCGGCCGTAGAGAGCAGGTCGGCTTGTTTGTCGAGCAGTTGCGCGTTCGCGAGGTCTTCCTTGTACTGCTGGAACGCCTGCTGCTCGTCCCGCAGTTGGGTCTCGACGTTGGCGTTGCTCTGCTCTTGCAGCACCGTCTCGGCGATCGCCTGGCGATCGCGGTCGACCGCCTTCTCCCCCAGCTGCGACGACTGCCAAGTGATCACGGCCCCGGTGACCGACACGAGACCGATCAACACCGCGATCACGAGCTTGGCGTCGACCCGTTGCAGGCGGGCCATCCGGCGCTCGCGCACGCCCTCCCAGGAGGGAACGACGGCGTCGGTCATGGGAAGTCGCCGACGAGGACCGAACCGACGACGACCGGCACGGCCGCCTCGTCGTCGGCCGTGACCGTCTGCATGACGATCTGAAGGATGAACGACTTGTCCGCCGGCGTGGCGAAGATGATCACCAGCGAACCTGCTCCTCGGCACGCGTTGAGCCGCTCGAACCGGCCGGAGAAGCGGCCGTCACTCGTGGTGCCCAGGTCGGCGGGATAATTGCCACGCCCTCCGGTCGCGCATGCGTCGACCGCGGGACCACCGGCCACACCGTCGTTCTCCGGCGGCTGACTGATGAAGTTGTCGAGCAGAGCGTCGAAGTTGTCCGGATTGTTAAGGCCGTTGGTCTCGACGCCGAACACGTCGATCTGTACACCGGGGTGGGTGAACGTGCCGTCGATGAAGTCGTCGACAGAAGGCGCGACGCGCAGCCGGGGTTCACCGTTGTCGAGTTGCACCGGGAAGACGTCGGCCCAGTCGCTCGGCACGAAGACCTCGACCGCACCGTGATCGAACGACTCGCTCGCGATGCTGAAGCCCGCGGGCACGATGTCGGTCGCGGAATCGCTGGTGGCGCTCGACGAGCTCGAGGCCCGACGCTTCGCCGTTGTCGTCGTCACCGACGAGGACGCGCTCGCCTTCTTCTTGTCGTCACCACCGCGTGTGAGCAGCAGCGCCCCCACGAGGACGACCACGACCGCGACGCCGATGCCGACGAAGAGCGGAGTGCGAGATTTCGAGCCGGCCGCCGGAGCCGGAGGACCACCCGACGGTGGTCCGCTCGGTGATGGGCCCTTCGCCGGAGGTGCGCCCGCCGCCGGGGCCCGGGCCGCGACCGGTGTCGGCGCCGGCACTTCCCACACCGTGGGCAATTGCGTCGCCGGGGTCATGACGGTCAGATCCGTCATGGGCAGGCCGAGGGCGACCTCCGCCTGCTGCAACGCGCGCCCGAACGCCTGCATGCTCGCGTAGCGGTCGCCGGGGTTCTTGCTGAGGGCCTTGTGCACGACGTCGGCCACGGCGGCGGGGACGCCCTTCGGCTTCAGATCCGGCGGAGCCTCGGTGGCGATGCGCTTGATCACGGGAACGACCGACGTGTCGGTGGGCCGGACGAACGCGGCTTCGCCGGCGAGCAGCCGGTAGAGCGTCGCGGCCAACGAGTATTGATCGCTCGCCGGTGTGAGGTACTGACCTTCGAGCTGCTCGGGCGACGCGTGCTCGAGATCGCTCGGTTCGTCCGCGGTGGCCACGCTCGAACCGATCAACGTCGCCAACCCGACGTCGGCGACTCCAGGCTCGCCGTTCTCGCCCAGCACGATGTTCGCCGCGCGAAGGTCGCCGTGAAGGACCCCACCGCGATGGGCCGACTCGAGTGCGCCGGCGGTGCGCACCCCGAGCCGCAGCACTTCGGGCCCGGTCATCGGCGGGGTCGTCGCGAACCGATCGGCCGCCGTGGTCGGGCCTGGTATCTCCGTGACGTCGAACTGCTCCCCGCCGGCCGTGACGCCGTGACCGAAGACGGAGACGAGGTTGGGGTGACTCGCCAGCTCGACGAGGACGTCTTGTTCACTGTTGAACCGAGCAACGACCGACGGCGGCCGCGACCCAGCGTGCATGATCTTGACGAGCACGTACTGGCCCGAGCCCGCGTCGCGGACGCGGTACGTCGTGTAGGCCGTCGCGCGCTCGAGCTCGGTGACCTCTGTGATCCCCGGGATGCCGAGATCGATCTCCGTCACGGGAACCGCACGACGTTGAACGACCCCGTCGCCGCGTCCACACCAGCCTGGTCGGGCGGGCTGCCGAAGTGCACCTCCATCAGTAGCGCGAACGTGAGGTCGGCGTTGGTCGCCGCGATGATGATCACGTCGCCGCCGCCGTTGCAGCTCGTCAGGCGCTCGAACCGAGCGGTGGACAACCCTGCGCCGTTCGGCGTGAAGTCTTCACGTGTACCGCGTGTGCACAACGTGTCGAGCGTGCTCCCCTGCCGGTCGATCGCCACGAGCCGGTCGAGCGCGGCATCGAGGTCCGACGGGTCGACCGTGCTGGCGGGGAACACCGCGAAGTCGACGCCCGGGTCCAAGAAGGAAGTTCCTTGGAACGCCGCGATGTCCGTCGATGCTTGCAGCTCGGGAGTGCCGTTGTTCGTCGTGGTCCGATGATCCGTCCACGACGTCGGCACGTTGACCTCGAGCTGTCCACCGTCGTTGGTGAGCAGCTCGGTGCCGTCATCCGCCGAGGGAAGCGTCGTGATCGTCGTCTCGGTGGTGGTCGTGGTCTTCGGGCGAGTCGTGGTCGTCGTCGGGCTCACGGCAGTCTTCGAGCCGCTGTCGCGCGTCGCGAAGAACGCGATCGCCAAGAGCACCACGACAACCGCGATCGCCGCGATCACCAATGGTGTGCGGTTGGCGGGCGCCGCTCCCCCGGGCGGACCAGCGGCGGCCGCGACGGTAGGTGCTTGGGTCGTCGGCGGAGGTGCCGCCCCGGCCGGAGCCGTCGTCCGCCGCGCCGGGGCCGCTCGCGCCGTCGGCGAACCGAGCATCGTCATCTCGGTCATCGGCAGGCCGAGGGCCACCTGCGCCTGCTGCAGCGAGCGACCGAGATCCTGCGCGGTCTGGTGACGGTCGGCGGGATCCTTGGCCATCCCCTTGGAGATGGCGTCGATGACGGGCGCCGGCACGTTCTTCGCCGCCAAGTCCGGCAGCGGGTCGGAGGCGATGCGCTTGATCACCGGGATGATCGACTGCTCACCCGGCCGGACGTAGGCCGGCACGCCGGCGAACAGCGTGAAGAGCGCCGACGCCAGCGAGTAGAGGTCGCTGCCGGCGGACGCGGGATTGCCGTCGAGCAGTTCGGGGGCGACGTGGGCGAGCTCCGCCGGGTCCGTCACGTCGCCGGCGTTGGGTCGCACGAGTGTGACGACGCCGAAGTCGGCCAGCAGCGGTTCGCCCTGCGCCGAGACCATCATGTCGTCGGGACGCAGATCACCGTGGACCACGCCCGCGCGATGGGCCGACTCGAGCGCGCCGGCCAGGCGCACCCCCAGGCTGAGGATGTCGGGGCCGGTCATCGGCGTCGGGCCTCGCAGCCGGTCACCGATCGACGAGCCACCGGGGACCTCCCCGGTGACGATGTAGGGCATGCCGGTCTCGCTCCAGCCGTGGCCAAGCACCGACACGATGTTCGGATGGCCCAGCGCGGCCATCGCCGTCTGCTCGCGTTCGAAGCGGTCGGGCAACCCGGGCCAGTCGCGACCCGCGTTGAGCAGCTTGATGACCACGGTCCGGCCGGTGGCGATGTCGCGCACGCGGTACGTGGTGTGGGACGCCGACCGACCGATCTCGACCGCGCTGTCGATCCCAGGGATCCCCAGGTACGCCCCGTCCGCCCCCCTGTCACTCACGCCGTCTCCTCGACCAAGTCGCAAACACTAACGACCGCCGAAGGCGGGAGAGTTCCCGTGGAGCACGCGTAAAGAAAGCGCGCCGCGAGACCCGGAGTGCGGCGCAGCCGCTGGGGGGTGCGGGGGGTCTCCCCCCGCAGATCCGACGTAGGCCGGCTTGCCCGGCCGTAGTCGGTGAGTCGGCCGCAGGCCGGCGCTACAGAAGCTCGCCCGATCGGAGCGAGCGCAGCGAGCGAGTGAGGGCGAAGGCTACGCCTGCTGAATTTTGATCTCGATGTCGACGCCGGCAGGGAGCTCGAGACGCTGGAGCGAGTCGACGGTCTTGGGGCTCGGCTCGAGGATGTCGAGCAGGCGCTTGTGCACGCGCATCTCGAAGTGCTCGCGGCTGTCCTTGTCCTTGTGCGGTGAGCGAATGACCGTGTAGCGGTGCTTCTCGGTGGGCAACGGGATCGGCCCACGGACGTTGGCCTGGGTCCGCACGACGGTCTCGACGATCTTGCGCGTCGACTGGTCGATGATCTCGTGGTCGTACGCCTTCAGGCGGATACGAATCTTCTGCTTGTCAGCCATCTCGCTCACTTTTCAAGGAACAGGCACTTCGAATTCCCACTCAGGTGTCTACAGATCTGTAGACGTCTGAGTGGGATTTGCAGATTACTTGATGATTTTGGTGACGCTGCCGGCGGCGACGGTGCGGCCGCCCTCGCGGATGGTGAACCGTTGCCCCTCGTCCATGGCGATCGGAGCGATCAACTCGATCGTCATGACCGTATTGTCGCCC
>JBEEFX010000151.1:0-16482 GCA_041166365.1 Acidimicrobiaceae bacterium | reverse complement strand
AGCGGACCGACTTCCGGGATAACCCGCCCGACCGGTTCACGCAGGGAACGTTCGACGGCCTCGACCTCACCTGTCAGGACCTGACCGGACTGGAGCTCACCCAAGCGTCGTTCGAAGGATCGGCGCTCGATGGCGCCGATCTCAGCAACGCTCAGCTCATCCAGACCAGCTTCAAGGGGGCATCCCTTCGAGGGGCGACGTTCGCGGGGGCGCGGATGACGCAGACGTCCCTCGAGGGGGCCGACCTGTCCGGCGCCCATCTCGGCGGCGCCGACATCTCGACGCTCTTCGTCGACGCCGGCACGAAGCTCGCCGGTGCGGACCTGACCGGCGTGCCGCTCGACGAGGTGCGCGAGGCCGACCGCACCGGCACCCCGTACGCGAATGCCACGTCGTTGGCTCCCGTCGAGTGCGCCGTCGGCTCGAAGCACGACTACGCCGACACGGTGAAGGGGATCACGTCCCCCTCACGCGATCTGTCCGGCATCGACCTGTCGTGCCAGGACCTCAGCGGGTTGACCTTCGTGCAGGGCAACCTGCAAGGCACGAACTTCAACCGGGCGAAGCTCGCGGGTGTCGAGCTCGGGCAGGCCGACCTCACCGGTGCATCGCTGATCGGCGCGGACCTCAGCGGCGCCCATCTGGCTCAGGCCACGCTCAACCGCGCGCAGTTGGCCGACGCCGATCTCACCGGCGCGAGCCTCGTGCAGGCCGACCTGCGCAAGGTCGACGCGCCCCGTGCCCGGTTCGACCGAGCGGACTTCACGCAAGCGCACGTCGACGAAGCCGACCTCACGGGCGCGTCATTGCGCAACGCCGACCTCGGCGTGATCAGCGCGACAGGCGCGATCCTGCGCGACTCGGATCTCACGGGAGCGAAGCGAGTCGATTCGCTGACGGGCGCCGACCTCACGGGCTCGCGCGGCCGCTCGTCGCCCGGCGCGAGCGCAGTGCGGTTCCTGGTGGCGGCCGGCATCGGCGTGCTGATCATCGGCGTCGTGCTCGCGATCGTCCGCCGCAGCAAAGGCATCGCCGCCGACACCTGACCCCGTCGAAATCCCACTCAGGCGTCTACAAATTTGTAGACGCCTGAGTGGGATTTGCTCAGCAGTTGCCGTCGATGTCGCAGGTGTCGCCGGCGACGATCTGCACGGGCTGGCGTTCGTTCCACGCCTGCTCGAGCACCTCGAGGAGCACGTCGCTCGGCTGTGCGCCGGACACGGCGTAGCGGCGGTCGAACACGAAGAACGGCACGCCTTGCACGCCGATCTCGTGGGCCTCGCGCTCGTCGGCCCGCACGTCTGCGGCGTACCGATCACCGGCGAGAACGTCCCGCACCTCGGCTTCGTCGAGGCCGACTTCGAGAGCGACCTTCGTGAGCACGTCGGGATCGGCGATGTGCTCGCCCTTCTCCTGGTATGCCGACAGCAGCGCCTCCTTCAGGTCACCCTGCCGGTCGTGCGCGGCGGCCAGGTGCAGCAGGCGATGAGCGTCGAACGTGCGACCCGAGCGGGCGATGTCCAGCCGGAAGGACAGCCCTTCGTCGTCGGCCACCCGTGTCATGCGTTCGAGCATCTCCACGGCCTGTTCGTGGGACACGCCGTACTTCGCCGCGAGGCGAGCGGCGTTGTCGACGCCGTGGCTGAACGGAGCCGACGGGTCGAGCTCGAAGCTGCGCCACACCACCTCGACGCTGTCGGCGTGAGAAAACCGCGACAACGCGTCCTCGAACCGTCGCTTTCCGATGAAGCACCAGGGGCACACCACGTCTGACCAGATCTCGACTCGCATCGGAACAATCAACGCCCGGGCCGCCAAAATGCTTCCTACTTCAGGCGCTCCACGATCATCGCCATGCCCTGGCCGCCACCGACGCACATCGACTCGAGACCGAAGGTCTTGTCGGCGTCTTCGAGACCGTTGAGCAGCGTGGTCATGATGCGGGCGCCCGTCATACCGAACGGGTGGCCGAGGGCGATCGAGCCGCCGTTGACGTTGAGCTTGTCCATGGGGATGCCGAGGTGCTTCGCCGACGGGATCACCTGAGCGGCGAATGCCTCGTTGATCTCGACGAGATCGATGTCGTCGATCGTCATTCCGGCGCGGGCCAGGGCCTGACGGCACGCCTCGATCGGGCCGAGACCCATGATCTCCGGGTTCAGCCCGGTGACGCCGGAGGCCACGATGCGGGCCAATGGCGTGATGCCGAGCTCGGCGGCGCGCTGATCGGACATCACGATGACGGCGGCGGCGCCGTCGTTGAGCGGGCAGGCATTACCAGCGGTGATTTCCCCGTCGGGCCGGAACACCGGCTTGAGCTCGAGGAGCTTCTCGACGGTCGTGCCCTCGCGCGGCCCGTCGTCCTTCGTCACCACGGTGCCGTCGGGAAGGGTGACCGGCGTGATCTCGCGCTCGAAGAACCCGTTCTTCTGCGATTCGACGGCGAGCTGCTGTGACCGCGCCGCGAACTCGTCCATCTCGCGACGGCCCACGTTCTCCGCCAGCCGCACGTTCTCGGCTGTCTGGCCCATCGCGATGTAGATGTCGGGCAGGCCCGACGGAGGCTCCCACGACGCCGCGCCGTTGGTGCGCTCTTGCGTCCGCTTCTCGGCACCGGAGAACACGGGGTTGTGCGGCCCGGTGTCCGCCGCGCCGAACTGGAAGCGCGACACCGTCTCGACGCCGGCGCACACGAACACGTCGCCCTCACCCGCCCGGATCGCGTGTGTCGCCATGCGGATCGCCTGCAACGACGACGAGCAGTAGCGGTTGACCGTCACGCCGGGCACGTCCGGCATGCCGGCGAGGATGGCGGCCACGCGCGCCGCGTTGTACCCGGCCTCGCCTGCCGGCTGACCGCACCCCAGGATGAGGTCCTCCACGCTCTGCGGATCGAGCTCCGGCACCTTCTCGAGCGCGGCCTTCACGATCAACGCGGTGAGATCGTCGGGACGGCAGTCGACGAGCGAGCCCTTGTTGGCTCGGCCGATGGGCGTACGGGCGGTGGAGACGATGACGGCGTCAGGCATGACTCGGTTCTACTGCGCGACGATGCCCGCCGTGAAGTTCGGACTCCTCCCGCCCTATCGCGCCGGTGCCGTCGCTGAACCCGACTGGATTCGTCGGTTCGCGCAGCACGCCGAAACCTGCGGATTCGATTCGCTGTACGTCGCCGAGCACATGGTGGTGCCGGCGGGCTACACCAGCCAGTACCCGTACGCACCGGATGGCCGGATGACGTTGCCCGACCACGCCGACATCCCGGATCCGCTCGATCTCCTGGCGTTCATCGCGGGGTGCACGTCCACCCTCGGCTTGGGCACGGGCCTGCTCGTGTTGCCCGAGCACCACCCGGTGCAGTTGGCGAAGCGACTGGCCACCATCGATCGGCTCTCGGGCGGTCGACTGACGATCGGTGTCGGTGTGGGCTGGCTGAAGGAGGAGGCGTTGGCGCTCAACATCGATCCCACGACGCGGGGTCGACGAGCGGATGAGTGCATCGAGGCGATGAGGACGCTGTGGCGCGAGGAGGAGGCGACCTTCCACGGCGAATTCTTCTCGTTCGCACGTGCATGCAGTTTCCCGAAGCCGGTCCAGGCGGGGGGCGTGCCCATTCACATCGGTGGCCACACTGCGGCGGCGGCGCGACGGGCCGGCCGGCTCGGCGACGGCTTCCACCCGCTCGGTCTCGCGGGCGAACTGCTCGAGGAGCGGATCGGGCAGATGCGCGAAGCGGCCCTCGCCGTAGGACGCGATCCCGACCGGGTCGAGATCACGCTCGGCGGACTGCTCGATCAACTGGACGATGAACGGCTCGAGACCGCGGAGAAGGCCGGCGCGGTGCGACTCGTGCTCTCGAATCGTGTGAAGGACATCGACGAGGCCTGCGTGCAGCTCAGCAGATTCGCCGAACGGTTCATCCCGTGAGCCTGTCGTTCGGGATGCAGCTGCCGATCCAGGCGCAGAGCACGATCTTCGTCGAAGACTGGGAGCGAACCGCGGGGGCCGACGAGCTGAAGACGGTCGCGCGCGCGTGCGATCGCGCTGGTTTCGCATACGTCGCCGTGTGCGACCACGTCGCCATCCCGCGCGCGAAGGCCGACGCGATGAGCACGACGTGGTACGACACCATCGCCACTCTCGGCTGGCTCGCGGGCGTGACCAGCCGCGTCGGCCTGTTGAGTCACGTGTACGTGGCCGCCTATCGCCACCCGTTGCAGACGGCGAAGGCGTTCGCGACCCTCGACGCGCTTTCCGGAGGGCGAGCGATTCTCGGTGTCGGTGCCGGCCACGTCGAGGAGGAGTTCGACGCGCTCGGTGTGTCGTTTGCCGGACGGGGCGCGCTGACCGACACGGCGATCGACGAGGTCCGCACTGCGTTCGCCGACGAATGGGGCGGAGGCGACCTCGGTCAGAGCCCGCGACCCGTCCAGCCGGGAGGACCGCCGATCTGGGTCGGCGGCTCGTCGCCGGCGGCCATGCGACGCGCGGCGCTGCGAGGTGACGGCTGGTTGCCGCAGGGCCCGCCGAAGGAAGGCATGGCGTCGGCCATCGCCCGCATCCGTGACCTGCGTGACGCCGCGGGGCGCACCGGTCCGTTCACGATCGGCGCGTTCGGCCCGCCGGGCCCACCGGAGAAGGTGGCCGCCTCGATCCCGTACTTCGAGGAGCTCGGCGTCGACCAGGTGCAGGTGCGGTTCCCGTCGATCTCCTGCGCCGACCTCGTCGATCAGATCGAGCGCTTCAGCGCCCTGGTGACCCAGCCGGGTTGAACCCGTTCGTGCTCGAAGCGCTCCGCACGCGCGCGGATGATCGTCGCGGGCGTGCACACGCCGACGAGCATTCCGTCGCTGACGACGGGTAGCGATTCCACGCCTTCCTCGAGCATCACCTCGAGGGCGACGATGGCAACATCGGTGGGGGCGACACAGGTGGTTCCGTCGTGTGGGGTCGGTTCGACGGAGGTCATCACGTCGGCCACCGGCACAGTTCGGAGTGCGTCGACCTCCAGCTCGGAGTGCACCCGCAATCCTCGCCGCGACAACTTCTCGGTCATCAGGCTCTCATCGAGCAGCGCTTCGGCGACGAGGTCGGCCAAGACGGTGGCCACCATGAGCGGAAGGATCGCCTTGTAGTCGCCGGTCAGCTCGAACACGAAGATGATCGACGCGAACGATGCCCGAGTAGCCGCGCCGAACACGGCCGCCATCGCGACCAGCGCAAAGGCTCCTTGTGAGACCCCGATGCTCGGCAGCAGATCGTTGGCGGCAGCACCGAACACGCTGCCGAAACCGGCGCTGACGAGCAGTAGTGGTGCGAGCGTCCCGCCGGAGGTGCCGGAGCCCAGCGCGAGCCACCATGCGACCAGCTTGACGGTCGCCAGCACCGCGACCGTGCCGAGCGCCAGTCGGTTGCTCAGCACGTCCGTGATCGCGTCGTAGCCGACCCCCAGCGCACGCGGGGCGATGAGCCCGACGCTGGCGAACGCCACCCCGCCGATCACCGGATGCCAGAACTCGTGCACCGGCAAGCGGCGGTACAGGTCCTCGACGAGGAAGAGCCCCTTCGCGACGACGACGGCGAGCAATCCGGCCGCGAGGCCGAGGACCGCGAACACGGGCAGTGTCGGAAGGCCGGAGAACTGGTGATCCGGGATGGCGAAGAACGGGCCCGAGCCGAAGAGCGCAGCGTGGACCCCGCCGGCGACCGCCGACGCGACGACGAGCGGGATGAACGCGCGCGTCGAGAACTCGAACAGGAGCAGCTCGATGACGAGCACCACCGCCGCGAGTGGGGTGCCGAACGTCGCCGACATGCCAGCGGCCGCGCCGCTGGCCAGCAGGATCTTGCGCTCGGATGCGGTCATTGGCAGCACCTGGCCGATCAGCGACCCGATGGCGCCGCCCGTGACGATGATCGGGCCCTCGGCCCCGAAGGGGCCGCCCGTCCCGATGCTGATCGCAGCGGACAGCGGTTTGGCGAGGGCGGTGCGGGGCTGGATCCGGCTGTGCTTCGTCAGCACCGCCTCCATCGCCTCGGGGATGCCGTGACCGCGGATCACCGGTGACCACAGCGCGAGCAGCGAGACGAGTAGCCCGCCGATGACGGCCGCAACGATCATCAGCGGCGATCGGTGCAGCGTCGAGAAGGACGGCGACGTCCACCCGACCTGGTGGAACAAAGCGATGTTGGTGATGAGTCCGATCAGGCGCAGCAGCAGCCACGCGGCGCCGCCCGCCATCAGCCCGACCAGCGCCGCCAAGGCCGTGAGGTACAGGAGACGCTGCGCTCCGCGTTGCACGCGTCAAAAGTATCGTGTCACGAGGTATTCTCACAAGCGTGCTCGCGGACCGCGACTATCGAAACCTCGCCGAGTTCAGACACGCCCTGCGCGTCTTCCTTAGGTTCTCGGAGGAGGCCGCTCGTCGCGAGGGGCTGACGCCGAACCAGCACCAGCTCCTCCTGGCGGTCCGCGGGTTCCCGTCGGGCGAGGCACCCACGATCGGCGCAGTGGCCGACCATCTCCAGCTACAGCACAACTCGGTGGTCGAGCTGGTGGATCGAGCGGTCGCCGCGCGGTACCTCCGTCGACAGACCGACCCCGAAGATCGTCGCCGCCAACGTCTGCGGCTCACGCCCAGCGGTTCGAACCTCCTCGAGCGGTTGTCGGCCGCGCACCGAGCCGAGCTCCGCAAGTTCCGCGATCAGATGAGCGACGTCCTGAGGCAGCTCGGCTAGCGGAACGCGTCGATCACGGGCGCGAACTGCTCGATCGCCTCGACCTGGGTCAGGCCGACGATTGCCATCTGTACACCGGCCTCGGCCAGCTCCCGATAGCGGCCGATCTGATCCTCGACTGGCGCGTCTGCGTCCGGAACCGAGAGCTGTGTGACGGTGATGTCGGCCGGGTCGCGCTCGACCGTCGCGCAGTGCTTGTGCAGGACGTCGACCTTGTGCCGCACCGTGGCCGCGTCGCCGAAGACGTTGCAGGCGTCGGCATACCGCGCGACGAGCTTCAAGGTCTTCCGTTCGCCACCACCGCCGACCATGATCGGGACCTGCTCCTGCACCGGGCGCGGGTAGCAGATCGCTTCCGGCACGGTGATCGTCCTGCCCTCGAACGCGGGCGACCCCCGTCCCCACATCAGAGGTAGGAGCTGCAACGCGTCCTCGAGCAGCGCGTACCGGCGGGCGTTCGGCGGGAACTCCCAGCCGTACAGCTCGTGCTCGCGCTTGAACCATGCGGCGCCCACACCGCAGATGGCGCGGCCGTGGGACAGCACATCGAGGGTTGCGACGATCTTTGCGAGGTGGGCGATGTTCCGATAGGTGATTCCCGTCACGAGTGTCCCGAGCTTCATCGTCGAGGTGACGCCGGCGAGGTAGCCGAGCGTGGTGTAGCTCTCGAACATGTCCTCCCACTCGGGGCCGACGCCGGGGATCTGCACGAAGTGGTCCATGACCGTGAGCTGCGTGAAGCCGGCCTGCTCTGCGGCGAGGGCAACGTGGGCGACGTCCTCCTCGAAGCGCGCGACATGGATGCCGAATTGAAGCGACACCGGGTTCTCCTTCTGTTTGGCGGCGAACGTGGGTGCATGGACGTAGTCGGGGGAGACAACCGTGATCGGCTCGGCGACGTGCACCGCGTCGAAGGCCTCGTCATGAATGGCCGACCGGAGCGCAGCGGCCGCGTCGAGCTGGCCCCTCAGGATCTTCGGCGGCACCGGGTGATCGCGCTGCTTGTTGCGGGCGCGGCACACGTCGTCGGCTGTGTCGAACACGATGGCGAACACCGGCACGCGGGCCTGGCGCGCCGCCGCGATGTACGACGCCCGACGGTCGGGCTCCAGTGCGGTGGAGTCGATCACGGTCGTGAGCTTGCGCTTCAGGCGGCGCTCGACGATGAGGTCGAGCACGGCGAAGGCATCCTTGCTGGCGCGCTGGTCGTGCTCGCCCTGCCCCACGACCGCACGCAAGCCGTCGGATGACACGACCTGCTCCGGCCGGAACCACTCGTTCGCCCAGTACGACTTCCCCGCGCCAGGTGCACCGATCAGCACCAGCAAGCACGGGTCGGGAACTCGGATCACGTAGTCAGTTTGTCGTGTCGCGTAGTGCCGATCGCCATGCGTGCAACAACGTCCCCGCGTCCTCGAAGCGGTCGTCGGGCTCGTCGGCCGTCGCTCGAGCGATGATCGGCACCAGCGCAATGGGTACGTGGCCGCGGTTCAGGCCCTGCGGCGGATCGAACAGCACCGCAGCGGTGCGGCCCAGTTGGAAGACGGTGGTGCGGGCGTCGAGCGTCGCGCCCCGCACGAACTCCTCGGGCGCCATGAAGCGGGTCGAGCCAAGGGTGCGGTCCGCATCGAGCACGAAGGGCGCCGGGCGGTATTCGTCGATGTCGATCACGTGCACGCGGTCGTCGTAGAGCAAGTTGCCGTCGTAGAGATCGATCGACACGAAGCCGGCTTTGTTGATCAACGCGTGTACCTCGATGACGGTCTCGATCGCCACGAGCCGAGCGATGGTCGAGAGCTGGATGACCATCGGGTTCATCCGCAGTTGCTCGCCGCGTATCCACGGATACACGAGGATCGGACCGTCGTCCCCTTCGACAACGCGCGTCGGCCCGACGAGGGCCGGATGTTGCACCGCGCGGTGTACGGCAAGGGCCCGCGCCTGGGCGTCCACCCCGCGGTGGTTCACTGCGTGTTTCACACACCAGTCGCCGGACGGTGTTGCGACCGCCGTGACGAGACAGCCGGACTCGTCGTCGTCGAACGCGACGAAGATCTCGCCGAACTGTGCGAGCAGCGTTCGTGGGTCGCCGATGACGCGATCCGGGAGTGCGATCACCAGAGCTGGTCGGTGAACGTGTCCGTGCCTGGAACCGTCGGGATGAACGGGGCAGTCCAGAGCATCGTGCCGATGCCATCGCGTTCCAACTGGTCGGCGGCGGCTCGCTGCTCGCCCCACCACGTCGACGGATCGTCGGTGGTGAACGAGAGATTGAGCACGTGTCCTTCGACACGGGCCTGCGACACCGGCGCGTCCTCGGGTAGAGCGATGGGGGTGAAGCCGAGCTCGAGCTCCGGTTGGAGGCGGCCGACCCACGCTCCGAGATCCTCGACCGTGATGCCGTCGTTCAGGTGTACGACGGTGGCGGTCAGCCCGCCGAAGGGATGGTCGAGCGCGAGCTCCGCCGGAACAGCACGGCCGTGGATCCATGCGAGCTCGTACATCAGGGTGTGGATGTGGTCGCGTTCGGCGAACATCCGGCCGTGCTCGTGCAGCCAGTGCACCTGGCGCAACGCCCAGTCGACGTGGTCGTCGTGACGGCCGTCGAGGATCCAGTAGACCGCGAGGTACGAGCCGAGCTCGCGGCCGCCGAAGAGATCGGGTTCTGATCCGAAGCGCAGCTCCTTCAGTGCACGGGTGGCGACGTACCGCCGCCCGGCGAACAGCCAGGGCCCGACCATGCATCCCGCGTAGAAGTGGTCGCGCTCGTACCAGCGGTTGTACGCAACCTCTTGACCACGATGCGGCTCGACCATCGTGAAGAGCATCGAGCCCAGCTTGATCTCGCCCCCGAGATCGTCCACTACTTCGTGATGCCGAAACGCTCCAGGCCGAAGCCTTTGATCGCGTTGCCGCGGATGAACTTGTAGATCTCCTCGTCGCTGAGGCCGGCCTTTGTGCAGATCTCCTCGGCCACTTCCTTGCTCTGCGGGAATGTGGAGTCGGCATGCGGGTAGTCGGTCTCGAAGCAGATCTGGTCGATGCCGATCGCATCGCGGTTCCGCAGGCCGGTCTCGTCGTCGAAGATGCAGCCGTACACGCGGTCCTTGAGATAGCTCGACGGCGCGTTGGGGAGCGACGTGCCGAAGCTGTTGTCGCTGCGCTCGGCCCAGAGTTTGTCGGCCCGCTCGAACACGTAGGGCATCCACCCCACTTGACCTTCGGAGTAGGCGATCTTCAGCGTGGAGAAGCGTTCCAGCGTGCCGGAGAAGATGTAGTCGAGCACCGAGCCCATCGCGTTCTGGAACGTGAGCGTCGAGCTGACGATGAACGGCGCATCAGGTGACGTGGCCGGCATACGCGAAGACGAGCCGATGTGCATGCACACGACGGTTTCGGTCTCCTCGCACGCGTTGAACAGCGGATCCCAGAAGCGGTCCTTGTCGTGCACGGACGGCAGCCCGAGTGGATGCGGGTTCTCGCTGAACGTGATCGCGTGGCTGCCGCGGTGAGCGCTGCGGCGCACCTCCTTCGCCGCGAGCTCGGCATCCCACAACGGCACCATCGTGAGGGGGATGAGCCGGCCCTTCGCGTCGCCCGCGCACCACTCGTCGATCATCCAGTCGTTGTACGCCTGCACGCATTGCAGCGCGAGCTCGGGATCGCCGCCGTTCTTGACCAACTCGTAGAACGTCTGCCCGCAGAAGCGGGGGAGCGTGTTGGGGAAGCAGAGCGACGCGTCGACGTGATTGGCATCCATGTCGGCGAGGCGGTCCTTCTGCTTCCAGCAGCCCGGCCGGATCTCGTCGAAGGTGACCGGGGTGACGTCGAGCTCGTCGAAGCCGACGGCAGCCGACAGCTTCGGGAAGGGATAGATCTGGTCGGCGTACATCCACCAGTCGCACCACTCGCCGTCTTCCACGCCCTTCTCGTACGAGAACACGCCGCCTTCGAAGTTGAACTTGGCCTTGTCGCGTTCGACGCGGGGCGCTTGATCGGCGTACTTGCCGGTGATCCGCGAGGTCCACAGATCCGGCGGTTCCACCACGTGGTCGTCGACCGAGATGATGCGGGGGATGTCACCCATGTGCCCAAGACTAGAACGCGTTCTAGTCTTCCGGCCATGCCGTATCTCCGTGGGGGCTCCGCCCCCAGACCCCAGCCTGGTCTGCTCCCCAGCGGTCGTCTGACCAGGGACGCCGACTGATGTCGGCGTCGTACAACATCGTGAACCCCGCCACCGAGCAGGTCGTGGGGGAGGCGCCGGAAGTGACGGTCGACGAGGTCGAAGCCGCGACGGCCGCGGCCGCAGAGGCTTTCGCCGCGTGGAGCCGCACGACACCGGAGGCGCGCGCCGACCTGCTGAACAAGGCCGCGGACGTGATCCGGGACCACATGGACGAGCTCATCCCGCTGGTGCAGGCCGAGACCGGCGCAACGATGCGCGTGACGAAGACAATGCAGGTGCCGACGTGCGTCGAGCGGTTCCGCCGGTACGCCCGCGGCGCCGTCGAGTCGAACGTGATCCCGCTGCCACCGAGCGAGATGCCGACGACCGCGCTGGCTCCGGGCGGGTTGATCAGCGCGATCGTCGTGCGCCAGCCCGTCGGCGTGGTCGCGTGCATCACGCCGTACAACTTCCCGATCGTGAACATGGCCGGCAAGATCGGGCCGGCCTTGGCGATGGGCAACACGGTCGTGGTGAAGCCTGCGCCGCAGGATCCGCTGGCGGTCCTTCGTGTCGTGGAGCTGTTGCAGACCGAGGCCGGCTTCCCGCCGGGCGTCATCAATGTGGTCAGCGGATCGGGAGCGGCGGCGGGCGAGGCGCTCGTCGCGTCGAAGCACGTCGACATGGTGAGCTTCACCGGGTCGACGGGCGTCGGTCAGCGCATCGGCGAAGTCGCGGGGCGCGACATGAAGCGGCTGCTGCTCGAGCTCGGGGGCAAGGGCGCGGCGGTCGTGTTCGACGACGCGAACGTGAAGACCGCCGTGTCCACGATCACCAGCGTGTGGGCCTTCCACTCCGGGCAGATCTGTACCGCACCGACGCGCGTGATCGCGCAGCGCGGCATCTACGACCAGATCGTCAGCGGGTTGCAGGCTGCGGCCGGTCATCTGAAGGTCGGCGATCCGCTCGAGCCGGACACCGTGCTCGGTCCGGTGATCTCGGCACCGCATCGCGACCGGGTGGAGTCCTACGTGCGGGCGGGCGCGGAGGAGGGCGGCACGATCGTCGCCGGCGGCGAGCGCCCGGACATGGCGGCTGGCTTCTACGTCGCGCCGACCTTGATCGCCGACTGCAAGGCCGGCATGAAGGTCGTGCAGGAGGAGATCTTCGGCCCGGTTGTCGTGGTGATCCCGTTCGACGAAGAGGACGAGGGTGTCGCGTTGGCGAACGGCACGGACTTCGGGCTGTACGACTACGTGTTCTCCGGCGACTCCGGCCGGGCGATGCGGGTGGCCAAGCAGCTGCGGTCGGGGAACGTGGGGATCAACACCGCTCAGCGCAACCACGAGGCGCCGTTCGGCGGCTTCAAGCTCTCCGGCGTCGGACGGGACGGCGGCGCCTTCGGCCTCCACGCCTACTCCGAGCTCCAAAGCATCATCTGGCCCGGCTGAGGGCGCTTTCCGGAGCAAAAGTGGCGTATGACGCCGCAGATCCTCCTTAGAGGAGGAAACGGGGCGTGCTTGCCCAAAACTAGAACGTGTTCTAGTCTGACGCCCGGTGGCCACCTACGATCTGGTGATCCGCAACGGGGTCGTCGTCGACGGCACCGGCCTCCCTCGCCGACGGGCCGACGTGGCCGTCAAGGACGGCCGGATCGCCGACGTCGGCTTCGTGGAGGACAAGGGAACCCGGGAGCTCGACGCTGACGGCCGTGTAGTCGCGCCCGGCATCGTCGACCCGCACACCCACTACGACCCGCAGCTCACGTTCGAGCCCTACGCCACGTCGAGCTGCTTCCACGGGGTCACCACGGTCCTCGCCGGCAACTGCGGCTTCAGCGTCGCCCCGTTGCGACCCGGCGACGCCGATTGGCTCATCCAGCTCTTTGCCCGCGTCGAGGGCATGGACGCCACCGCGCTGGAAGGCATCCCGTTCGACGGCTTCGAGACGTTCCCCGAGTACCTCGGCTCGCTCGACGGCAAGCTCGGCGTCAACGCCGCGTTCTACATCGGCCACTGCGCGGTCCGCCGCTACGTGATGGGCGAGGCGTGCCAGGAGCGCGAAGCCACCGACGCCGAGATCGAGCAGATGGCGCAAGTCGTCACCGACGCGATGCGCGCCGGCGCGGCGGGGTTCTCGTCCAGCCACTCGCCGACGCATTTCGACTCGGCCGATCGTCCGATCCCGAGCCGGCTCTCGTCCTTCGGCGAGCTCGAGCGCCTCGTCGAGGCCGCCGGACACGCCGCCCGCGGCGGGTCGATCGCCTACCTCCCGCTCAGCGCCGTCGGCGGCATCACGCCGGACGACGAAGCGCTCCTCGTGCGCATGTCGCTGTCGGCGCGGCTGCCGATCGTCATCCAAGGTCTGGGCGCCCGTTCCAAGATCGATGCCCCCACCGCAGGATGGAACAACGCCAAGCGCTTCGTCGACGAAGCCACCGCCCAGGGCGCGGCCGTGTACTCGATGGCCATGTCGAAGCCTTTCAACCGCACGTTCGATCTCGCAGCCGGCACGAAGATGTACGAGGGCGCCCTCGAGTTCCATCGCATGTTCACGGATGCCACCACGGTCGAGCAGCGCATCGCCTTGCTTCAGGATCCGTCGTTCCGTGACTCGATCCGCGAATCCGTCGAGCATCCCAACCGCGACGCGGGCAAGGGGCCGACCTTGCCGCCGCCGCACTGGAGCGTGCTGCACGTCAACCAGGCGTCGAAGCCGGAGAACGAGAAGTTCGTGGGCCGCTCGCTCGTCGACATCGCAAGCGAGCTCGGGGTGCACCCGACCGATGCCATGCTCGACATCGCGCTGTCCGAGGACCTCACCACCGAGTTTCTCTGGAAGACGGAGACTCCCGAATGGATCGAGGGCACCCGTGAGGCGCAGGCCGACCCGCACATGCTCGTCGGCACCAGCGACGGTGGCGCGCACCTCGACCGCGACGACGGCGCCGAGGCGCACAGCTACTTCCTCCAGCACTGGGTCCGCGAGTGGCAGGGGTTCACGCTCGAGGAAGGCGTGCGGCAGATCACCGCGATTCCCGCGGCGCTGTGCGGGTTCATCGACCGCGGCCTGCTGCTGCCCGGGTACGCGGCCGACGTCTACGTCTTCGATCCCGACACGATCGGCCCGGCGCACAAGGAGTTCGTCCATGATTTCCCCAACAACGCGGGCCGCTGGACGTCGAAGCCCGACGGCGCGCACGCCACCATCGTGAACGGCGTGCCGATCGTCATCGACGGCGAGCTCCAATCCGATGCCGGTCTCCCCGGAGAAGTGCTGAGGCCGGGCTGATGCTTGGCTCCGGGCGTCGCTGCGCTCCTGCCTCCGCCAAGTGCGGCTCGTCGCTGGCGCTTCCCTCGCCGCGAGGTGTGAGGCGCGCATGAGAGCAATTGTCTGGACTGGCGAGTTGCAGGTGCGCGACGACGTCGAGGTGCGCGATCCCGAACCGCACCAGGTCAAGGTCCGCATACACAACGCCGGCGTGTGCCACAGCGACCAGTCGGTGATCGACGGAACGATCCCGTTCCCGACGCCTGTCGTGCTCGGCCACGAAGGCGCCGGCATCGTCGAAGAAGTCGGCAGCGCCGTACGCAAGGTGAAGGTGGGCGACCACGTCGTGCTCACGACGCTGGGCAACTGCGGCCAGTGCGATGCCTGCGATCGCGGCCAGCCCACGCATTGCCGGGAGACGTTCGGAAAGCTGCCGCGCCCGTTCACCGTCGGCGGCGAGAAGGCGTTCCAGTTCGCCAACGCCGGCGTGTTCAGCGACTACACGGTCGTCAACGAGACGCAGGCTGTCGTGATCGACGACGACGTGCCCCTCCAGGTCGCGTGCCTCATCGGGTGCGCCGTCGTCACCGGCACCGGGGCCGTGCTCAACCGGGCGAAGGTGCAGCCCGGGCAGACCGTCGTCGTCATCGGCGCCGGAGGCATCGGCCAGTCCGTGATCCAAGCGGCCCGCATCGCCGCCGCTGGCCGCATCGTGGTCATCGACGCCAACCCCGCGAAGGAAGCCGTGGCGCGACAGTTCGGCGCGACCGACTTCATCGATGGCTCGACCACGGACGACGTGGTTGCCGCCGTGAAGGAGCTCGGGCTGCCGAACGGCGTCGACTACGCCTTTGAGTGCGTCGGTCATCCGGCGCTCATCCGCAACGCCATCGACATGCTGGACTGGGGTGGCACCTGCACGCTGCTCGGCGTCCCCAAGCTCGGCACCGAGGCGAGCTTCGTCGTCAACACGATGTACAACGACAAGTCGATCCTCGGCTGTCGCTACGGTTCGACCCGCCCTCATCACGACATCCCGCTGCTCGTGCGCTTCTACCAAGACGGCCGCTTGCAGCTCGATGAGATGGTGAGCCAGATCTACCCGCTGGCCGACATCCAGCAGGCCCTCGACGACATGCACGCCGGCAAGCTCAACCGCGGCGTGCTGTCTCTCAGCTGATGCTCGGCTCCGGGCGTCGCTCCGCTCCTGCCTCCTATCGATGGAACTCCCCTACGGGCGGCCCTCGGCGCACGCAGTGGCGAGTTCCATCGACCCACTGCGGCTCGTCGCTCGCGCTTCCCTCGCCGCTCGCTCTTTCATCATCCCCACAGGAGACCTGACACCATGGAGTTCGGCATCTTCGCCCAGCTGTTCGTGCCCCGCTTCGAGCGGGAGAAGGACCCCAACGCCGAGCACAAGCGCATCATGCGCAACGTCGAGTGCTCGCTCGCGGCCGAGCGCAGCGGGCTGAAGTACGTGTGGTGCCCCGAGCATCACTTCCTCGACGAGTACTCGCACATGCCAGGGCCCGAGGTGTTCCTGTCCTACGTCGGTGCTCGCACCGAGCGCATCCATCTCGGATCGGCGATCTTCAACATCACGCCGCCGGTGAACAAGCCGGCGCGTGTTGCGGAGACCGTCGCGCTGATGGACCACCTGCTCGACAACCGCTTCGAGTTCGGGACGGGCCGCGGTTCGTCGACCACCGAGGTGTTCGGCTTCGGCATCGAGGACCTGAACCTCACCAAGGAGATGTGGCGGGAGACGATCCGCGAGATCCCGAAGATGTGGAAGCCCGGCACCTACCAGTACGACGGCGAGTACTTCTCGATGCCGGAGCGCGAGGTCTTCCCGAAGCCGCACGGCCCGTCGCATCCGGCGATGTGGGTGGCGTGCGGATCGCCTCCGACGTTCGCGGAGGCGGGCTCGCTCGGTCTGGGTGCGTTCTGCTTCTCCGAAGGATCTGCCCGCGACATCGCGCCGCTGGTGAAGCAGTACAAGGACAGCGTCGCCAACGCGACGCCCGTCGGCGACTACGTGAACAACAACATCATGGCCGTGAGCAACATGCTCTGCATGGAGGACCGCAATGCCGCGTTCGCGGCCGCGTCCAGCATGAGCATGAACTACTACACGAGCCTCATGCACCACTGGCTCGACAACATCCCGACGCCGGACGACTTCCCCCGTTGGCCGGCGGTGCTGCCGGAGCCGACGCCCGAGCAGATCGAGAAGGCGACCAAGCACGGCTTCGCCGTCGTCGGTGACCCTGACGACTGCGCCAAGGCGATCCAGCAGTGGATCG
>JBEEFX010000150.1:0-3111 GCA_041166365.1 Acidimicrobiaceae bacterium | reverse complement strand
ACGGCCTTGACCGCGTTGCGCGCCTCCGCGAGGACGCCGGACGTGTCGGTCGACCCAGAGGTGTCGACGACGAACACGACGCCCTGCTCGTGCTGCGTCTTCGAGGCTTGCGTCTGGACGAGCTTGCCGTTCTCGCTGAGCTTGAGGCTCTGCGCGTCGCTCGCCGGACCGTCGTAGCTGTAGGTGACCTCGACGTTGCTCGGGTCGGTGCTGTTGACCTCGAGGAGCTTGACCGTGTGACCGCTCGCCGATGGCGCGGCCGCGTCCGCCGACGGCGGGGCCACCACGACCAGCACCGCGAGCGCGGCGCTGGCAGCGACGACGCGGCGAATGCCGCGCCGAACAGAGGACCGCTTCACCTGGAGCCCACCGCCTTGCGGGCGAAGGCCTCGGGCTGGAACACCTCTGGACCGAGACGGATGCCGAGGTCGGCGAGCTTCTCGGCGAACTTCGGCCGCACACCCGTGGCCTTGAGGTGGCCGCGGAAACGGCCGTGCTCGTCGACGCCCATCCCGTAGTCGAACAAGAAGATGTCCTGGAGCGTGATCACGTCGCCCTCCATGCCCTGCACCTCGGTCACGTGGGTGACACGGCGTGTGCCGTCGCGAAGGCGGGTGAGGTGCACGATGAGGTCGAGCGCGGACGCCATCTGCTCGCGAATGGCGCGCACCGGCAGATCGAACCCGGACATCAACGTCATGGTCTCGATACGAGCGAGCGTGTCGCGCGGGCTGTTGGAGTGGATGGTGGTGATCGAGCCGTCGTGACCGGTGTTCATGGCCTGCAACATGTCGAGCGCTTCTCCGGCGCGGCACTCACCGACGACGATGCGGTCGGGTCGCATACGGAGGCAGTTCTTGACGAGGTCGCGGATCGTGACCTGGCCGCGGCCTTCGATGTTCGGCGGACGAGCCTCCATCGCGAGCACGTGGTCCTGGTGGAGCTGGAGCTCCTTCGCGTCCTCCACCGTGACGATGCGCTCGTCGGACGGGATGAACGACGACAGCACGTTGAGCGTCGTCGTCTTACCGGTACCGGTACCACCCGACACGATGACGTTCAGGCGACCGACGACGCAGGCCTGCATGAAGCGCGCCGCGTGGGCGTTGAGCGTGCCGAACCGGATGAGGTCGTCGATCTGGTACGGATCCTTGGAGAACTTTCGGATGGTGAGGAACGGGCCGCCGATCGCCAGCGGGTGGATCACCGCGTTCACGCGGGAGCCGTCGGGCAGGCGGGCGTCGACCATCGGCGTCGACTCGTCGATGCGGCGGCCGACCTGACCGACGATCTTGTCGATGATGCGTCGCAGGTGGGTCTCGTCGACGAAGCTCGCGGTCGTCCGCTCGATGCGGCCGGCGCGCTCGGTGTAGACCGACTCCGGGCCGTTGACCATGACTTCGGTGACGTCGTCGTCCTTCAGCAGACGATCGATCGGGCCGTAGCCGAGGATGTCGTCGGAGACGTCTTGGATCAGCTGGGCCTTGTCGGCCGCGGAGAGCGGAGCGCGCTCCTGTGCGAGCGCGGCGTGCAACTGCTCGTGGACGCGACGGCGGAGGTCTTCCTCCGACAGCCGCTTGTCGTAGAGGATCGGGCCGAGCTCGTCGATCAGATGGTGATGGATCTTCTGCCGGAGCTCGTCGAGCACCGGGTCGCGCCGCCGTCCGCCCGGCTGCGCGGCGCCGCTGCCCTGCACTTCGTGGAGCCGCTTGTAAAGGCTCATGTCGCTGTCTCCTCACCCTGTTGCATGCTGCGTCCCGCCTACCGGCGCTTCTTCTTCGATTCCACCGTGAACAGATCGGCCAGCTGCTCGATGGCTCGAGCAACTCCCGACTTCGGAGCATCGAGCACCACCGGTGCACCCTTGTTGACCGACTGGGGCACCACGACGTCGCTCGGGATGAGACAGTCAGCCTTCACTTGCAAGGTGCGCTCGACCTCGCCCACGTCGAGCTTCACCTTCGAGTTCGCGCGGTTGAGTACGAGACGCAGCTTCGACATCGGCGTGTTCAGCAGGCGAAGCGTCTGCAGCCCGATCTTGACGTTCTTGATGTTGGGGATGTCCATGCCGGCGACGAGCAGGACGTCGTCGCTCACCTCGATGAGACCGAGGACGACGTCGTTGAAGTACGCCGGCGTGTCGACGACGACGAAGTCGGCGAACGTGCGCAGCATCTCGACGATGCGCACCATCTCGTCGGCGCCGATCTGATCCGCGAACGCGGGCTCGAGCGGCGCCGGAAGGACGAAGACACCCGACGGCTCGTGCTTGACGAGCAGGTTCTGCAACAGCGATGCGTCGAGGCGATCGATCGAACCGACGGCGTCGACGATCGTGTGCTGCGGTGCGAGCTTGAGCATCACCGCGACATCGCCGAACTGCAGGTCGGCGTCGACGAGCACCACGGGGCGTTCGCTGCGTCGAGCGAGGACGACCGCGAGGTTCGCGGCGATCACCGACTTGCCGGCGCCGCCCTTCGTCGAGAACACCGTGATGACGTGGCCGAGCTCGCCGACGGGCTCGGCGTAGCCCTGCGGAACCGGAGCACGCGTCGTCGCGAGCGTCTCGACGACGCGACGCACGGCCTCGGCCAGTTGCGTCGTGTCGACAGGCGCGGGCAACACGTCGCGGATGCCGGCGCGCAACGCCTGACGGAACAAGTCGGTGGACAGTTCGGGGGCGATGAGGATCGCGCCGACCTCCGGGCGATCGGCGATGAGCTTCTCGGCCGCGGTGATGCCGTCGGGCAGCGCGCAAGACGGACCGAGCACGGCCACCAGCGGGATGCCGGTGAGACGCTCACGGAGCGCCTCGATGCTGGCGACCGGTACCGCGAAGTCGCCGAGCTGCATGGCGAGCCGGCTGCGCACCGCCTGGTCGGCGTCGACCACCGCGACCGCGGCACCCGGCCCGCTGCCATGGCTGGTCAGCGGCGGGTCGTCGCGACCGGCTGGTTCGTCGTCACCGAGAAAGAAGCTCATGGTTCCTGTTCTAACTGCCTACTTCTTGCCTTGGAAGCCCAGGGGGCCGTACGGGGTGAGCTGCGTCGAGTCCTCACCGGGCAGCAGCACCGGCAACGGGTCGAGCTTGGGGATCGCTTCCGCCACGTA
>JBEEFX010000149.1:0-24126 GCA_041166365.1 Acidimicrobiaceae bacterium | reverse complement strand
TGGATGGCCTGGACGACACCGAGGGACGACCACGCCAGACCAGCGAGGCCGACGATGGACGCCGTCTTGCGGCTGTGTGATGCCGTACCGATCGCTTCACGAAGGGTGTCGGCCGCGTTCCCCGTGAGACCGAGCTTGTCGATGATCTGGCCGGAGAGATCGACTCGACCTTGCGCGATGAACCCGATGATCGCGGTGCCGACGAGGAGCGCGGGGAACAACGAGATGAAGATCGACAGCGTCACCGCAGCCGCGACCATGCCGCCTTCGAGCTCGCTGTAGCGGTCTTGCACCGCCATGATCAGATCGAACCACGGCCACCGAGCCCTCAGTCGGTTCAGCCGTTCGCGCACCGCGTGCCGTTACCCGCCCAGCAGTAGCTTGCAAACCGTGGATCCCCTGCCTGGCTTCCGAACGGCGCGCCAGCTTCCGGGGATCGACCATGACCGAGTGCCCAAGCATGTTGCGGCTGTGATGGACGGCAACGGTCGGTGGGCCACGCAGCGCGGATTGAAGCGCACCGACGGTCACGCCGCGGGGGAGGAGGCCTTGTTCGATGCGGTCGAGGGCGCGCTCGAGCTCGGCCTCGATTGGTTCACCGTCTACGCCTTCTCGACCGAGAACTGGCGCCGGCCGCTCGACGAAGTCCGGTTCCTCATGAACTTCAACGACGGCATCCTCGTGCGCCACCGGGACCAGCTGAACGAGTGGGGCGTGCGCATCCGCTTCGCGGGACGGCGTGATTGGCGGGTGCCGCGCCGGGTGCTGCGACGCATCGAGGAGTCGGAGCGATTGACCGAGCGCAACCGTCGGATGACGTTCACCGTGGCCTTCAACTACGGCGGGCGGGCGGAGATCGTCGATGCCGTGCAGTCGATCGTCCGGGCCGGCGTTCCGGCCAACAAGATCACCGAGAAGACGATTCACGAGCACCTGTACGAGCCCCGTATGCCCGATCCCGACATGATGATCCGCACCTCCGGTGAGTTCCGCATTTCCAACTTCTTGCTTTGGGAGTTGGCCTACAGCGAGCTCGTGTTCACCGATGTGTTGTGGCCGGACTTCCGGCGTGAGCACCTGTTCGAGGCCGTGCGCGAGTTCCAACGTCGAGATCGGCGCTTCGGCGCGGTCGAGACGGAATAGGATGGCGCTCTATCGCGACGAGGCCGTGGTCGTGCGGACCTACAAGCTCGGCGAGGCGGACAAGATCGTCGTGCTCTTCACCCGCGATCGGGGCAAGGTGCGCGCCGTCGCCAAGGGCGTCCGCAAGACGTCGTCTCGCTTCGGGGCCCGCCTCGAGCCGATGAGCCATGTCGCACTCCAGCTCTACGAAGGCCGCGAGCTCGACACGATCACGCAGGCGGAGTCGATCGAGCACTTCCGGGAGTTGCGCGACGACCTCGAGCGCATCACGCGGGCCGCATCGATGCTCGAAGTCGTCGACCACATGACTCAGGAGCGAGAACCGAACGCCAAGCTGTACACGATGTTGTTGGGAGCGCTGCGCACGCTCGTCACGCACGACCATCCGCTCGTCGCCCCCGCCTTCTTCTGGAAGCTGCTGGCGCTCGAGGGCTTTCGGCCGATGGTCGACGCGTGCGTCATCTGCCAGCGCGGCGACGAGTTGTGCGCCTTCGACCTCGATGAGGGTGGCGTGTTGTGTGTCGACCATCGACGCGGCACCGCACTCACGCCAGACGCGTTGAGCCTCCTCCAGGCGATCCTCGGTGGCCGGCTGGCAGGTGCACTCGCGCAGCCGCTCTCGCCGGCAAGTGTCGACGTGGAGCATCTCGCCACCCGCGCGATCGAGCATCACCTCGAACGGCGCTTGCGTTCGATCGGCGTGCTCGATCGCGGGTGAGCACTTCTCCGGGGCAAAGCGACCTCTGACGCCGCATTCGCTCCTCCACAGAGCTCTAAGGGGCCTGGACGCCAGGGCAGTCGAGGGTGCTGAACCGCTGTAGCTGCGGGTCGCTCCCGTCGACGGTGGCGGTGATCGGCGCGCCGAGGACGGTGAAAGCACCGGCGTGCACCTCGAGCCGCGTCTCGCTCGTCTCATAGGTGATCGCGTCATTGCTTGTAGCGGACAGCACCACCAGCCGTTGTCCGCCGGCGGTGCCGTCGCAGCGCAGACCGTCGAGGTGCGTGACGGCCCCACCGATCGCGAACACCGACAGCTCCGTGCCACGCGGTCCCGTGAGGCGTGCGAGATTGCAGCCGACCAGTTGGAACACGCCGACCAGCGCGTCAGATGCGCCCGACCCGACCAGCACGAAGGCTTCGTCGCCAGAGCCGTCCGGCGGCAGACCGGCGCTCGCCGTGATGTCGGCACCGCCCAAGGCCTTCACGGCTTGGCTGTTGTCCGTGGCTGCGTCGGCGATGATGGTGTCGATCGTTCCTGCACTGTTGGCCAACGCGATCTGCACGTGATACGGGGACGGCTGGGTCGCGGTGCCGGTTCCGTACACGATGAGCGTGTCGGCGGCGCCGTCGTCGTTGAAGTCGCCCTCGGCGTTCGTGACGTTGATCGCCGATGCGGGAGGTGGCGACGCGTCGCACTGCCCAGCCGACACCAGGGTCGAGGTCGTCGTGGAGAGCGGAGCCTGGGAGGCCGACGAGAGCGATCCTGACGAGGAGGCAGACCCGGCGGTCGGGCGTTTCGAGTCCTTGCTGCACGCGGCCAGCGGCAACACGACGAGCACGGCACAGGCGATTCGGACACATCGTCGGGAAACGGCCATCGGGGCAGTCTTGCACCGCCGGTAGTGTTCGCCGGATGTCCGAGGAGGCTCCCGCCGCCGATCCGTCGCTGTTCGACAAGGTCGTGAACCTGTGCAAGCGACGCGGGTTCGTGTTCCCATCTGCGGAGATCTACGGCGGCTTCCGATCGACGTACGACTACGGACCGCTCGGCGTTCTGATGTTGCGCAACGTGAAAGAGGCGTGGTGGCGCTCGATGGTGCAGCTGCGCGACGACATCGTCGGGCTCGACGCCGCGATCCTCTCGCCTCCCGCGATCTGGGAGGCATCGGGCCATCTCACGAACTTCACCGATCCGTTGGTCGATTGCCGGAACTGTCAGGAGCGCTTCCGGCTCGACAAGCTCGACGATCCGGACACCTGCCCCAACTGCGGTGCCAAGAAGTCGTTCACCGAGGCGCGGCAGTTCAACTTGATGTTCAAGACCCACGCCGGCCCGCTCGAGGACACCGCCGCCGAGGTCTACCTGCGTCCCGAGACGGCACAGGGCATGTTCGTGAACTTCATGAACGTGCTGACCACCAGTAGGAAGAAGCCGCCGTTCGGCATCGCGCAGATCGGCAAGTCGTTCCGCAACGAGATCACCCCCCAGACCTTCGTGTTCCGAACGCGTGAGTTCGAACAGATGGAGATGGAGTACTTCGTCCCGCCCGAGGAATCCGGGCGTTGGTACGAGTACTGGTGCGAGCAGCGATTTCGTTGGTACAGCGACCTCGGCATCCCCGAGACGAAGTTGCGGCTGCGGGCGCACGATCCTGACGAGCTCTCGCACTACTCGTCGGGCACGAGCGACGTGGAGTTCCTGTTCCCCTGGGGCTGGGACGAGCTCGAAGGCATTGCCAACAGGGGCGACTACGACCTCACCCAACATGCCAAGCATTCGGGCGAGAAGCTCGAGTACTTCGACCAGGCAACCGGCGAGCGGTACGTGCCGCACGTCGTCGAGCCTGCGGCCGGAGCGACCCGAACCACGATGGCCTTCCTCATGGCGGCCTACGACGAGCAGGAGGTCGAGCGCGAGGGCACCGGGAAAGGCGAGACGCGCACCGTCCTGCACCTGCACCCCCGACTGGCGCCGTACAAGGTCGCCGTCCTGCCACTGTCGAAGAACGAGAAGCTTTCACCCCTGGCGCGAGACGTCCTGCATCGCCTGCAGCCGCATTTCATGACCGAGTACGACGAGACGCAGGCGATCGGCCGGCGCTACCGGCGTCAGGACGAGATCGGAACGCCGCTCGCGGTCACCGTGGACTTCGACTCGTTGGAGGACCACGCCGTCACGATCCGAGATCGGGACACGATGGAGCAATCGCGCGTGCCGATCGAAGAACTCGTCGACGTCGTGCGAGAGCGAGTCGAGTGAGCACCACGTCCCTCTCGGAACAGAACGCCATCTGGCCGAAGGATCGGTTCGTCGAGGCATCCGACGGCGCTCGCCTCGCGTACACCGTGCGCAACGAAGGCGCTGACCGCATGGCGGTCGTCTTCATGAACGGCTGGACGTGTCCAGATGCGTACTGGAAGAACATCGCTCCCGGAATCATCGAGACCGGCCATCCCACGCTGTTCTTCGACACCCGCGGTCATGGGCAGTCCGGGCTTCCCGCCGATGCCATACGCCGAGCGCCGAACGACATCCCTCGCGACGAGGTGTCGGTCAACCGCATCGCCACCGACATCATCGAGATCATCGAGCGCGCCGGCTTCGAGCGAGCGGTGCTCGTGGGTCACTCGATGGGCGTGCAGGGCATTTTCGAGGCGTACCGCGTCGGTGGCCCCGAGCGGGTGGCGGGGATCGTCCCCGTGGCCGGCACGTACGAGAATCCCGTTCCCACCTTCATGGAGAAGGAGGTGCTCGACCGCCTCTTTCCCGCCGCCGATGTGCTGTTCGGCCGCATCCCGTTCTTCGCGCTACGGCCGGTGATGGCGCAGGCGCAACGCATGCCGAAGGCGTTCACGATGCGCGCCATCAAGACGATCCTGCGCACGGGCGACAACGTGCAGTTCGAAGATGTCGAGCGCCATGTCCGGATGTTCAGCGAGGTGGACTTCGGGATCATGTGGCGGATGATGAGCGGCATGCGCCACCACTCGGCGGCCGACGTGTTGCCGACGATCGAGGTGCCGGTGCTCATCCTCGGTGGTCTGCGTGATCACTTCACCCCGCCATCCGTGCAGCACCGCATGCACGACCTGATCCCGAACAGCGAGATGGTGCTCTTTCCCGACGGCGGTCATCTCCTGCCGGTCGAAGAAGCCGCTGGCATCACCAAGGCCTTGACCGAGTGGCTCGACCGCCGCTTCTGATCGGCTCGCACAACGCCGACGTCGGCATGACCGCGGGCATCGAGATCTTGTCGAGTGGCGGAACCGCCATAGACGCGGTCGAGGCTGTCATCCGTCTCGTGGAGGACAACCCCGACGACCACACGGTCGGCTACGGCGGGTATCCGAACATCGACGGTGTGGTCGAGCTCGACGCCGCGATCATGGATGGCACGACGCGTGAAGCTGGCGCCGTCGGCGCGCTGCGCGACTACCGCGCCGCGATCACCGTTGCCCGTGCGGTGAAGGAGCGCACACCGCACGTGCTCCTGGTGGGGGACGGCGCGGCGCGCCTTGCCGGCGAGATCGGGTTGGAGCCCGAGTCGCTGCTCACCGAGCACAGCGCGCAGGTGTGGCGCGACGGTTTGCACGCACGCGCTGCGGCTGACCCGGAGCACGCATCTGGAACCGTCAACGTGCTCGCGCTCGACGAGCACGGCAACATCGCCTCGGGCGTGTCGACCAGCGGCTGGGCGTGGAAGTACCCGGGGCGGCTCGGGGACTCGCCGATCATCGGGGCCGGTTCGTATGCCGACTCGCGCTGCGGCGCAGCCGGCTGCACCGGTTGGGGTGAGCTGGCCATCCGCGCGGGAACCGCTCGCATGATCGTCGCGGCCATGGAGCACGGTCGAACGGCGCGGGAGGCCGGTTGTCGTGCGCTCGCGGACCTCCTGCTCCTCACCACCCATGGACATCCTTCGGTCATGCACGCCGTCGTTCTCGGCGCGGACGGCCGGCATGCCGGAGTGTCGACGGAGCCCGACAAGACGTATGTGTATTGGGAGTCGGCGATGACGACGTTCGAAACTGCCCCGCGGACGGTGGTGGGGTCGTGACCAGGAAGACGAAATGGATCGACACGAATCGCGCCTGGTGGGACGAACGGGTCGCCAGCCACGCGAAGTCGGCCTTCTACGACTTGAAGGCGTTTCGCAAGGGTCGCGACGATCTGCGACCGTTCGAGGCAGAAGAGCTCGGTGTCGATCCGGAGGGTCTCGAGCTCGTGCACCTGCAATGCCACCTCGGCACCGACACCCTGTCGTGGGCGCGTCGCGGCGCGCGCGTGGTGGGGCTCGACTTCTCGGAGCCCGCCGTCGAAGCTGCGAGAGCGCTGGCCGAAGATGTCGGGCTCGCCGCGCGCTCGGAGTTCGTGCATGCCAACGTGTTCGACGCGGTGGAGGTCCTCGACGGCCGGACGTTCGACGTGGTGTACACGGGCATCGGCGCGTTGAGCTGGCTCCCGGACATCGACAAGTGGGCTCGGGTCGTCGCCGCGCTCTTGAAGCCCGGCGGCGTGTTGTACGTCGTCGAGATCCACCCCTTCATGTGGCCGTGGAGCGACACCATCGAGCCGGAGCTGCAGTTCTCGTACTTCGGTGACGTCGAGAGTCACGACGCGGAGGGGTCGTACACCGACCGCACGCTCGACACCAAGCACAACCACGTGTTCGAACACAACTGGGGTATCGGTCCCGTCGTCACCGCCGCCGTGAACGCCGGTCTCATCGTGGAGCTCGTCGGAGAGCACGAGATCGGCATGGAGCAACGCTGGCCGTTCATGGTGCGCAACCGCGACGGCTTCTGGGTGATGCCCGATGACCGCCCGTCGATCCCGCAGCTGTGGTCGCTACGCGCCCGTAAGCGCTGATTTCCGGCGCAAGGACGACCACTAGGCTCACGCGGTGCCTTTCATCTACGCGTTCGATCACAAGCACCGAAAGCCCCCGATGGACATGAAGGATCTCCTCGGCGGCAAGGGGGCCAACCTCGCCGAGATGACGTCGGTACTCGGCCTCCCGGTTCCCGGTGGATTCACGATCACCACCGACGCGTGCCGCGCCTACATGGAGAGCGGGTGGCCGAAGGGCCTCGACGCCGAGATCAGCAAGCACCTCGCCGCCCTCGAGAAGAAGATGGGCCGCCGGCTCGGCGATGCGGTCGACCCGCTGCTGGTCAGCGTTCGTTCCGGTGCCAAGTTCTCGATGCCCGGGATGATGGACACGGTCCTCAACCTCGGCCTCAACGACGACTCCGTCGAGGGCCTGGCCAAGCAGACCGACGACGAGCGGTTCGCCTATGACTCCTATCGCCGCTTCATCTCGATGTACGGGCGCATCGTCCTCGACATCGAGGGTGAGGTCTTCGACCGGCTGCTCGACACGGCCAAGGAGTGGGACGGCGTCACGACCGATGCCGACGTCAGCGCAGAGACCCTGCGGCGCCTGTGCGAGCGCTACAAGGATGTCGTGCGCCGCGAGACGGGGAAGGCCTTCCCGCAGGACCCGATGGTGCAACTGAAGGGTGCGATCGAAGCCGTCTTCCGTAGTTGGAACGGAGCCCGGGCCATCTCGTACCGCGTGCGCGAGCGGATCAGCCACGATCTCGGCACCGCGGTGAACGTGCAGTCGATGGTGTTCGGCAACCGCGACGACAACAGCGGCACCGGCGTCGGCTTCACCCGCAACGCTGCGACTGGCGAGAACAAGCCTTACGGGGACTTCCTCATCAACGCCCAGGGTGAAGACGTCGTGGCCGGTATCCGCAACACCGAAGACCTCGACGCGCTCGCGAAGCATTTCCCGAAGATCCACAAAGAACTGCTGGGGATCTTCGCTCGGCTCGAGAAGCACTACCGCGACATGTGTGACACCGAGTTCACGATCGAGCAGGGCAAGCTCTGGATGCTGCAAACCCGCGTCGGCAAGCGCACCGGGGCTGCCGCGCTGCGCATGGCCGTCGAGATGACGGAGCAGAAGGGCTGGAAGATCTCGAGGTCCGACGCCGTGATGCGCGTCACGGCCGAGCACCTCGACCAGGTGCTGCACCCGCAGTTCGCGGGGAAAGATCTCACGATCATCGCCACAGGCCTCGCCGCGTCGCCGGGAGCGGCCGTCGGCCGCGCGTACTTCACCGCGGACGACGCCGCGGACGCCGCGGACCGGGGCGAGAAGGTGGTGCTCGTGCGCAGCGAGACCAGCCCCGAAGACGTGCACGGCATGCAGGTGTCCGAGGGCATCCTCACCGCGCGCGGGGGGCTTGTCAGTCACGCCGCGGTCGTGGCCCGGGGTTGGGGCATTCCCGCCGTCGTGGGCGCTGAGGCGGTGAAGATCGACGGCAAGTCGTTCACCGCGAACGGGTTCACCGTCAAGGAGGGCGACGTCATCTCGCTCGACGGCACCACCGGCCAGGTCATCCTCGGCGAGGTCGCGCTGAGTGCCGGAGAACCGCCGAAAGAGTTCAAGACGATCCTCACGTGGGCAGACGCGATCCGGAAGGGGAAGCTCAAGGTCCGCGCCAACGCCGACAATGGGCCCGATGCGGCGAACGCCCGCCAGTTCGGTGCTGAAGGCATCGGCCTGTGCCGCACCGAGCACATGTTCCTCGGGGAAGACCGCTTGCCGGTCGTGCGCAGGATGATCCTTGCCAACACCCCCGATGAGGAGGCGTCGGCGCTCGAAGAGCTGCGCGTCGTCCAGAAGGCAGACTTCGAGGAGATCCTCGAGGCGATGGACGGACTACCGGTGACGGTGCGGCTCCTCGACCCGCCGCTGCACGAGTTCCTCCCCAACGTCGAAGAGCTGGCCATCAAAGAGGCCACCGTCGGCCTCACCGCCGAGGAACGCGACCTCTACGACGCGGCCAGGGCGTGGCACGAGTTCAACCCGATGCTCGGCACCCGCGGCGTCCGCCTCGGTGTGGTGAAGCCGGGGCTGTACGCGATGCAGGTGCGGGCCCTGATGGAGGCCGCGGCCGCGCGCGTCGCCAAGGGTGGTAAGCCGGTCGTCGAGATCATGATCCCGCTCACCGTCACCCGCGAGGAGCTCGGGCTCGCCCGCGGATGGGCCGAGGACGCCGTTGCCGAAGCCACCAAGGGTGCGAAGAAGAAGATCGACGTCACCATCGGCACGATGATCGAGACACCGCGGGCCGCGATCAGGGCCGACGAGATCGCCGAGGAAGCTGACTTCTTCAGCTTCGGCACGAACGACCTCACACAGATGACATTCGGATTCAGCCGCGACGACATCGAGTCGCGCATGATGCCCGCGTATCTCGAGCAGGGACTGCTCAAGCGCAACCCGTTCGAGACGATCGATCGATCCGGCGTCGGTGAGCTCGTGAAGCTGGGCGCAGAGCGGGGTCGCAAGACGAAGCCCTTGCTCAAGCTCGGCGTGTGCGGTGAGCACGGCGGTGACCCCGAGTCCATCGCGTTGTTCTACGAGGCCGGGCTCGACTACGTGTCCTGCTCGCCGTTCCGGATTCCGATCGCACGGCTGGCTGCCGCGCAGGCGGTGCTGACAAGCACCTGATGCCTACCTTCGTCGCAAGCGCGTCATCCGACGCGAGCAACTTTGCCCACTTCGACGTCGCTCCCTGGCAGTGGGGAGCATTCATCGGGCTCGTCGCGGTCCTGCTGTTGACGGATCTGCTCGTGCTGCACCGCAAGCCGCACGTCATCCCGGTGAAGGAAGCGGCGATCGAAAGCGGCGTGTGGGTCGCGATCGGGCTGGCGTTCGGCGGGTTGGTGCTCGCCTGGCACGGCGGTCAGGCCGCCGGCGAGTACTGGACCGGTTACCTCCTCGAGCTCAGCCTGAGCGTGGACAACGTGTTCGTCTGGGCTGTCATCCTGACGTTCTTCGCGGTGCCCTCGAAGTATCAATTCCGAGTGCTGTTCTGGGGAGTGTTCGGCGCCCTCGTGCTCCGGGCCGGCTTCATCTTCGCGGGCGTCGCACTCATCGAACGCTTCTCCGTCGTGCTCTACGTGTTCGGCGCCATCCTGCTGTACTCCGCCTGGAAGATCGCCAGGCACGACGAAAACGAAGTCGTCGATCTCGACCAAAGCGCAACGATGCGGTTCGTCCGCCGATTCGTCCCGTCGACGAGCGAGTACCACGGCCAGAAGCTGTTCATCCGGGAGAACCACAAGCGGCTGGCCACGCCGCTGTTCGCCGTTCTGGTGCTGGTCGAGTCGACCGACGTGGTCTTCGCCGTCGACTCGGTACCCGCGGTGCTCGCCGTTGCCCGAAACCAGTTCATCGTCTTCAGCTCGAACGCGTTCGCGATTCTCGGCCTGCGGTCGATGTACTTCCTGCTGGCCGGAATGGCCGGACGCTTCCGTTACCTCAACGTGGGGCTCGGCGTGATCCTTGCATCCGTCGGCGTGAAGATGCTGCTCGCCGACGTGGTGCACCTCCCGAGCCTCGCATCCCTCGGCATCATCGTCGTCACGCTGTTCGTGTCGGTGACGGCTTCGCTCGCCGCCGAACGCAGGGAAGCGCGCGACTCAGGTCACTAGATCAGAGGTGGCGCGCGCCCTCGACGGCGCGGTCACACCACCAGGCGAGCTCTTCGTCGTCACCCAGCCCCTTCTCCCATCCGAAGATCACGAGGCTGCCGAGCAGGGACAGTGCAAGCTGGACGTCGAACCATCCAGCGGTGTCGATGCCGTGACGTTCGAGCGATGCGCGGAAGGTGGCGATGGCGTCTTCCTTCGACTGGGGCATTCGCGCACGGTTGATGGCGAAGTACCACCCCAGCTCGTAGCAGCACGGGGCTTCGCCGCCGTACGTCCAGTCGATCAGCACCGTGCGGCCGTCGTCTCCGGTGCCGAGGTTGCCGAGCTTCCAGTCGCCGTGGATGAAGGTCAACGGGGTGGCGCGGACGGCGGACACGAGCGGCGACGTGTCCCGGCGCAGGGCGTCGATCAGGTCGAAGACCGACGACGGGACGCGCTCTTCGAAGCGCTGCCATCCGTCGAACGCAATGCGCGGCACCGGTTCCGGCCATCCGGCGGCCTGCTCGACCTCCAGCGACGCGTGGTTGAACCACACCCATCGGCTGTCGATCGGGACGAGGCCGACGTCGTCGCGCCAGTTCCACATGCGGGCGCACAGCGCAGCCAGGTCATCGAGGAACTGCACGTGTTGGTCGAGCGAAAGTGACTCGTCGCCGGGGGGGACCATGGCGGAGCTCATGTCGCGCATCAGGATCGCCGCGCCCCAACCGTTGCGTCCGAGGCCGCCTGCTACACCGATCACGCCGTGATCGATGCGCTCCGGCAGCACGTCCATGAGACCGGATGTCCAGACTTGGAGCGGATGACAGCCGACGTCACCGTTGAACCGCATGGTCCAGTCGTCGTCGACGTGCACGTGTTTGACGATCAGCGGCTCGCCGTCGATGACCACGCGCTCGAAGGCGGAACCCGACTTCGAGTCGGTGGTGAAGAACGGCTCGCGCGCTGTGACACCGTCGAGGAGCTCCTCGAGCGACGACGCCAGAGGCCGTGGCGTCAAGGCTCGTGGGTCCACGTCCGCCAGCATGTCGCGCCGCCTCGATCCTTGCCAAGAGCCGCTACCGTCCTTGCGCAGTGGGGATCGTCGACGACGACATCGTGCGGGTTCGTGAAGCCACGAACCTCCGCGATGTCGTGTCGCAATACGTCCAGCTGAAGCGCGTGGGTCGTCGGTGGGTTGGCTTGTGCCCATTCCACGCCGAGAAGACAGGCTCGTTCAACGTCAACGAGGAGAATGGCCTCTTCAAGTGCTTCGGGTGTGGCAAGGGCGGCGACGCCATCACGTTCATGCGCGAGATCGAGCACCTGGACTTCGTCAACGCAGTCGAGTGGCTCGCCACGAAGAGCGGCATCGCCTTGCGCTACACGGAGAAGCGCGAGGACGAAGGCCGCAAGCGCCGTACCCGGCTGATCGACGCGATGGCGAAGGCGGTCGATTGGTATCACGAGCGCCTGCTCAAAGGAGACGACGCTGGTCGTGCGCGCGGCTACGTGCGGTCGCGCGGGCTCGACGGTGATGTCGTCCGCGAGTATCGGATCGGCTGGGCGCCCGAGGGATGGGACACGCTGGCCAAGTCGCTGCGGCTTCCCGATGACGTGCTCGTCGACACCGGCCTCGGCTTCCTCAATCGACGCGGCGGTCAGACCGACGCCTTTCGCGGGCGGTTGTTGTTCCCGATCTTCGACGCCAACGGCGATCCTGTCGCCTTCGGCGGACGCGTGCTGCCGGGCGGTGAGGGCCCGAAGTACAAGAACTCGTCGGGCAGCGCGATCTACGACAAGTCGAAGGTGCTCTACGGGCTGAACTGGGCGAAAGCGGATGTCGTGAATGCCGACGAGGTCGTCGTCTGCGAGGGCTACACCGACGTGATCGGCTTCGCCGTGGCCGGGGTTCCGCGTGCCGTCGCCACGTGCGGAACCGCACTCACGATCGACCATCTGCGGACGCTACAGAAGTTCGCTCGCCGGATCGTGTTGGCGTTCGACGCCGACGCCGCCGGGCAGGATGCCGCGGCCCGCTTCTACCAATGGGAGCGCGACCTCGATCTCGACATCGCCGTGGCGGCGCTGCCCGTTGGGGTCGATCCGGGAGACCTCGCACAGTCCGATCCCCAAGCACTACAGGCAGCGGTCTCCGACGCCGTGCCGTTCCTCGGGTTCCGGGTCGGCCGCGCGCTCGACGCTGCCGCGCTGGCGAGCCCGGAAGGCCGAGCGCGGGCTGCGGAGATCGCGCTCGGCGTGATCGCGGAACATCCGAGTGAGCTGGTGCGCGATCAGTACGTGATGCAGGTCGCCGAGCGGTGCCGCATCGACCCGGAGCAGTTGCGGGCGCGCTTGCGCTCTCCCGGAGCGAAGCGCGTCGCGGTCGACCGGTCGACTTCCGTCGCGTCGCGTGTGTGGTTGCCGGAAGGACCCGAGGTGAACGCGCTGCTCGCGTTGATCCACGAGCCCGATGCGGTGGATCCGCTGTTGATGATGGACACGAAGCTCACGGCGTCGATGTTTGCTGACCTGAAGAACCTGGCCGCCTTCAATGCACTCGCGGGAACTGCGTCGTTGCACGAGGCGATCGAGGTGGCGGACGCGGGAGCATCAGAGCTGCTGCTTCGTCTGTCGGTCGCTGAGTTGGACGGCGAGCCGGAGGACGCAGTTGCCGGTCTAGTGCGCGAGGCCGCCCGCCGTTCGGTGATCACCTCGAAGGAGGCCATCCCGCTCGACGTCCATCAGGCGTTGCTGGACATCAACGAACCCAACACAAAGCGAGCGGCGATCAACGAGTTGCTAACGTGGCTGGGTTCGAGGAGCGAGGTTGACGGTGCATGAGTGACACCAACGCCGCGCTCCGCCGGGTGGTGGTTCCTGCAGAGGAACTGGAGTCGCTTGTGCGGCGTGGTCGCTCCCGGGGGGGCGTGCTGACACAGGACGATGTGCTCGCGGTGATCACCGTCGAGCTCACCCCTGAAGCCATCGCCGCGCTCGTCACCTCGTTGGCCCTGGCGGGTGTCACCGTCGAAGAGCCCGACGACGAGACGCTCGTCGGGCACGTCGCCGTCGAGGGCGACGCAATCCTCATCGAAGAGGCGGACAACGTCACCCGGTCGGTGCTCCGGCATCGTCCCGGTCGTCTGTTGCCCGAGCGCGTCGACAACCGCTCCAGCGGCGCGAGTTCCGACCCGGTGCGCATGTACCTGAAGGAGATCGGACGCGTCCCGCTGCTCACCGCCGCCGAGGAGGTCATCCTCGCGAAACGCATCGAGGCCGGCACGCACGCGGCGGTGCACCTGGCGGATCTCTCCGCGCTGCGTGAGCTCGACAAGCTCGAGTTCCAGGAGCGCCGCCGGCTCGAGCGGTTGGCGCGCGACGGCGAGCAAGCAAAGAGCGAGCTCATCCAGGCCAACCTCCGCCTCGTGGTCTCGATCGCCAAGCGCTATGTCGGTCGGGGGATGCTGTTCCTGGATCTCATCCAGGAGGGGAATCTCGGCCTGATGCGGGCGGTCGAGAAGTTCGACTACACGAAGGGCTTCAAGTTCTCGACGTACGCCACGTGGTGGATCCGCCAGGCCATCACCCGGGCGATCGCCGATCAGGCGCGCACCATCCGAATCCCGGTGCACATGGTCGAGTCGATCAACAAGGTCCACCGCGTGCAGCGCCAGATGCTCCAGGAGTTGGAGCGTGAGCCGACGATCGAGGAACTCGCCGACAAGGTCGGGATGACGCCGGCGCGCGTGCGCGAGATCATGCGGATCTCCCAGGATCCCTTGTCGCTCGACTCGCCGGTGGGCGAGGAGGACGACTCCAACCTCGCCGACTTCATCGAGGACGCGCAGGCCGAGGCGCCCGCGGAGATCGCGGCCCGCATGATGCTCAACTCTGCCGTGCTGGAAGCGCTCGGCGAATTGAACGAACGTGAGCAGCAGGTCGTGCGCTTACGGTTCGGGCTGGAGGACGGCCAGGCGCGCACGCTGGAGGAAGTCGGCAAGGAGTTCGGCGTCACGCGGGAGCGCATCCGCCAGATCGAGTCGAAGACGCTCGCCAAGCTGCGCCACCCACACCGGTCGCAGAAACTGCGCGACTACCTGGACGGCGAGTAGCTGCCACCATTCGCGGCGAGGTCGACGACCACCGGGTCGTCGTCGTTGTCTCGGTCCAGCAGATCTCGGGCTCGTTCGACGCCAAGGTCGACGACGGCCTTCGCCTTGTCGGTGGCCGTGTCGAGCACTCCGCTCTCCTTGGCCTTGTCGAGCCACTCGCGCAGCTGGAGGTACCGGGTGCGTCCTGCCTTGGCCCCGAAGTAGTAGCCGACGCCGAGTCCGATCATGAGGCCGAGTCTGAAACGCATTTGCCGCACCCCCGGTTGTGTCACACCTGTTCAGGACACTATGCCCATGGCTTCTCGGGGTGAGACAAGCTCCGCTTGTCGAGGAGCAGCGTCAGTCTCGCCTCGCGGTCGACGAGTCGCTCGTTCTGGTCGACGCTGACTGCCGTCCCGACAGTTCAACAAGCCGATCGGGCCGTAATGGCCTCGTGGACGCGTTGCTATCCTGCTCGGGCTCCCTTCCGGGGTAGCTCAGTTGGCAGAGCGCGCGCCTGTTAAGCGTGTTGTCGTGGGTTCGAGCCCCACCCCCGGAGCCCTATTGGATCAATCGGCGGGGCGCATCTTCTCCTGTTGCCAGAAGGCGCGCTGGCTCGTGATGCGGCCGTCGTCAGCGAACGTCATCACGTCGATGGCCACGAGCACGAACGTCGTTCCGCCGATCACCGGACGGATCTCCATCGCGAAGGCGGCTTCGTTGCCGACGATCGCGGTGATGTCGAGCGACCGCAGCTCGATCGAATCGGCCAGGGAGTGCGCCGATTCGAAGAAGGCGCCGATCGCCTCCTTGCCATGATGCACGGGCGTTCCGATGGGATCCTCGACGGTCGCGTCATCCGTGAACAGCGCAACCCACGCGTCGCGATCACCGATGGTGAAGGCCTTCCAGTAGTTCTCGATCGTCCCGCGGATCACGCGCTCGTCCGGCATCGCCGAGACGGTAGCCGCCGGTCGTAGAGTCACCGCCCGGCAGGGCTCGTAGCTCAGTGGTCAGAGCAGGGGACTCATAATCCTTAGGTCGGAGGTTCGATCCCTCCCGAGCCCACCATGTCAAGCTCCTCGATCCCGACGACGTCCGACTCGATCACCCCGGAGTGGCTGACCGAGGTACTGGGCGCGCCGGTCGTGTCCGTCGACAGGGAGATGGTCGGCACCGGGCAGATGGGCGACAGCGTGCGCCTCACCCTCGGCTATGAAGCCGACACGGAAGGGCCGGCGTCCATCGTCGCGAAACTGCCCGCGCTCGACCCGACGAGCCGAGCGACCGCAGCGGCGGTCCGCAGCTACGAGATCGAGGTCAGCTTCTATCGAGAGCTCGCGCCGACCCTTGCTGTGCGCGCACCGCGCTGCTACCTCGCGCGGCACGATCAGGTCACGGACGACTTCGTCCTGCTCCTCGAGGACCTCGCACCCGCGCGCCAGGGGGATCAGCTCGCGGGTTGCTCCGTGGACCAGGCCGCTACAGCGGTCGACGAACTGCCGAGGCTGCACGCGCCGCGCTGGGGTGACGCTGCCCTCGCGTCGATGCCGTGGTTGCACCGGAACACTCCCGAATCGAACGTGCTGACGACGATGCTCGTCACCGGGCTGTATGACGGCTTCCGGTCCCGCTACGCGGATCGCCTCGATCCGGACGTGTACGCGCTGTGCGAGCGGTTCATCCCGCGGCTCAGCTCGTATCTCGACGAACGTCCGGGCCAGTGGACGGTTGCGCATGGCGACTACCGGCTCGACAACCTCCTGTTCGGCACCGACGAGGGTGGCCCTCCGGTCGCGGTGGTGGACTGGCAGACGGTCGCGCACGGTCCCGGCGTGGCCGACCTCAGCTACTTCATCGGCGCCGGCCTGCTCCCCGTCGATCGTGCGGCCCACGAGGACGACCTCGTTCGCGCGTACCACGGCGCGCTCCGATCGGCGGGCGTCGACCTCGACTGGGACGACTGTTGGCAGCAGTACCGGCGATACGCGTTCGCCGGGCTCGTCATGGCCGTCGCCGCGTCCATGCTCGTGAAGCAAACCGAGCGCGGCGACCACATGTTCATGGCGATGGCGAACCACCATGGTCGCCATGCGCTCGACCTCGAAGCCGAGGCGTTGATCGACTAAGACCGGTCTTCCGCCGGCTGAACCGGCACAAACGGACAGACAGTCACGCTGCGTGGGAATGCGGCAAAGACCTGTAGTGCGTCGGACCGGGTGCCGATATGGGACGTGATGGCGTCTCGCACCTTCCCTGGTTCACGGCGCCGCGGCCGCGGTGACGATGGCGCGGTCATCATCGAGGCCGCCATTGCGGGGCTCCTGTTCTTCACCGTGCTCTTCGGGGTCGTCGAGTTCGGGCTCGCGTTCTTCGACTACCTGACGACCTCGAACATGTCCCGCGTGGGCGCGCGCACCGGGTCCACGCTCGGTCACACCACGGCCGCGGACTACCAGATCCTTCAGCAGGTGCAAGCCGCAACGTCCGGGATGTCGAACGCCTCGATTCAGGCCATCGTCGTGTACAACGCGTCCGGGACGGGGGCGGCCCCGGCCGCGGGCTGCAAGACGGCCTCGTCGTTGGCTTCGAAGTGCAACTTCTACACCCCGAGCAACTTCGCGACGCCGCTCACCACCTTCGATTGCACGACCGTCGATCAGTACTGGTGCCCCACGACGCGGAAGGACGCGGCCAGCGATCCGCCGGACTACCTCGGCGTCTACATCCGCGTCCTGCACACGAATGTGACGCGGCTCTTCGGTGCTTCGTACACGTACGAGGACTACACCGTGATCCGTATCGAGGCGCAGACGCCATGATGTCGCTTCGCGCCCGTCGTGCCCGCGGTGACCGCGGCGCGGTCTTGGTGGAAGCCGCGTTCGTGCTTCCCGTTCTGATGACGCTGCTGTTCGGCATCATCGAGTTCGGGTTCGCGTGGCGCGACAAGATCAGCGTGGAGACAGCGACCCGTGCGGGGGCGCGCACGGCATCGAACCTCGGTCCCACCGCGCAGGCGGACTACAACACGCTGCAGACGGTGTTGTCGGCCATGAGCTCCATCCCGACGGCCAACATCGACATGATCATCGTCTTCGACGCGAGCACGAGCGGAACCCCCAGCGCCACCTGCCTTGCAGGTACGTCCGTGGCCAACAACAGCGCACCACCCAGCAACGGTACCGGCTGCAACGTGTACTCGGGCAGCCAGTTCACGCTGACCGGCACGAGCTTCGGTTGCGGCAGCAGCTCGCCCGATCGGTATTGGTGCCCGACCGGCTCGGCGCGACAGAACAGCCTGAGTCAGACGAACGGTCCCGCGTATGTCGGTGTGTATGTCAAGGCCCATCGATCGTTCATCACGAAGCTCTTCGGCACCACTGGCCCGACCATGACGTCGACGTCCGTGCTGCGATTGGAGCCTCCGTCCTCATGACTCCTTCCCGCCTCCGCCGTCGCCGCGCTCAGGGAGACGACGGCTTCATCCTCGCCACCTTCGGCCTGTTCCTGGTCGCAATGATGATCATTGCGGCGTTCGCCATCGACGTGGGCGGTTGGTACGCCCGTGCCGCGCAACTCCAACGTGGGGCCGACGCCGCCGCACTCGCGGGCGTCGTCTGGATGCCGGACTACACCACGGCCTCTTCGGTCGCCCAGACCGCGGCCGCCAAGAACGGCTTCACGAATGGGTCGAACAACATCACCGTGACCGTCTCCACGGTGATCGGCAACAGCCACGAGTTGAAGGTGACGATCACCGATGGCAACGCGCCGCGCTACTTCTCACAGTTCGTGATCAACAACCAGACGATCACCAAATCGGCAACCGCGGAGTACGTACTGCCGCTGCCGCTCGGGAGTCCGAAGAACACCTTCGGCAGCGGAGACATCCAGTCCGGCTCCGGCGCCGAGAACTTCTGGGCCGCGGTCAACGGCTACTGCGCAGGCCGGGAGAGTGGCGACAAGCTGCTCGGTGGGCTCGACCAGTCGTTCATCAACAGCGCTTACACGTGCTCGGGAGTCACCCCGACACCGGCATACAAACCCGAGGGCTACTACTACACGATCGACGTGCTGCCCGGATCGTCCGGCAACCTCAACGTCTGGTTGTTCGACCCTGCTTTCGACGGTGGCCGCGGGGACGCCAGCCTCCAAACCGGCGCGACCGTCACCACCACGTTCACCCTGTTCGAACCGGGGCCGTACACGCTGCAAGTGCCCAGCGGTGGCACGCAGATGCAGAAGGTCACCTACATCTCGGGCAGCACGACGTACCAGAACCAGTGGGTCAACTTCTGGAACGGCCCCGCCAAGGTCGGCCAGTACTTCGTCCAAGTGCAGACGACCCAGAACGAGGCCAACAGCTGGGGATCGAACGGCTTCGCAATCCAGGCAATGCTGGGCAGCGCGTCGCCGGGCAACGGAACGACCGGCTCCGGATCCGGCGTCTGCACCACGATCTCCGGCCAGACGGGCTACTCCTCGACCTGCCCGCAGGTCCACGGTGTCGAGGACATCTCGATCTTCGCCAACCTCGGCGGCGGCTCCGGGTCGACGGCCACCTTCTACCTGGCCGACGTCGACCCCGTCTACGCCGGCAAGACGATGACGGTCACGCTGTTCGACACGGGTGAAGGCGCGCAGAGCATCCAGGTGCTCGATCCCAACGGCAACCCGTACGCGTTCACGTGGACGACACCGTGTCAACCGGCGACGCCCAACATCGCATCGCCGAGCACCGGGTGTTCAGGAGCGTCCGCCACCAGCCTCAGCGTGGCCGGTACGGGAACGCAGCCATGGCCGAACTTGTCCAGCACCTCGTTGTACAACGACCGCTCGATGGACCTGAAGATCGTCCTGCAGAGCAACTACATCGCTGTCTATGGCACCAACTCGTGGTGGAAGATCCGCTACACGGTTGGCAGCAGTGCCACGGACCGCACGACCTGGTCCGCGAAGATCACGGGTAACCCTGTACACCTTGTGCAGTAGTTGCGAGACCGTTCTCTTCAGATCATTCGCCGACTTGCCGACAACAACTAGTGATGCGTAGTTCCCGCGGGTTCGGACGCGGGGGGCGAAGGTTCCACGGCGATGACGGAGCGTTGCTGGTGGAGCTTGCGTTCTCCGCGGTCGTGCTCCTCCTCATCGTCTTTGGCGTCATCGACCTGGGTCGGTCCTACGCGCTCCAGAACCGGTTGGCGAATGCCTCCCGCGAGGGCGCGGCGATCGCGCAGTTCAAGCCAGGCAACGTGAACACCGGATGCGCGTCAGGAAGCAACGTCGTCGATCGGGCGTCCGGTGAGGACTCGGGCCTGGCTGCCTCGTCGGGCTTCACGGTGAGCGTCGCCAAGCAGGTGGGTGCCGCACAGATCGCGTTCACCGGCTGCGGGGCTCCGGTCGGTACGACCGTCTCGAGTGGTGACACCGTGGTCGTCACCGTCAAAGCCAACTTCTCCGTCATCACGCCGATCATCGGCTCGATGGTCGGGAACACCATCGTCGTTTCGAAGAGTACGTCGGTGGTGGTTCAGGGATGACACGAGAACGGGTGATGCGTTGCGTCGGCGACCGCGGCGCCATGCTTGTCGAGGCTGCCTTCGTCTTTCCGATCTTCCTCACACTGCTGTTCGGCATCGTCGACATCGGCAACGCCGAGTTCCAGACCAGCCAAGCGACCGCGGCAGCACGCGACGGCGCCCGCGTCGGCATCCTGCATTTCGACAGCGCTGACGTGAGCAGTTCCAGTGACAATCAGATCATCGTCGCTCAAGTCAACGCCCGCCTGGCCGGTCAGACCGCAACAGTGTCGGTGTCGTGCCTCGACGGCCTCACCGGGACGACCGCGTTGACCTGTGCGCTCGCGGTGCCCGACCAGGACCGGATCCAGGTCACGGTGTCGTGGGCCTACAACGCGCTCACTCCCGTCATGGCCACGATGGGAGCAAAGACCATCACGGGGTCCGCGACGATGGCCATCCTCGGGGAACCGACGGGGTTGCCTGCGACCACGACCACGACAACGACGACCACCACTGTTCCCGGCGCGACGACCACCTCGTCGACGACGTCCACGACGTCCACGACGGCCCCGGCCGGGAGTTGTTCCATCGTCGGTCTCAGTGTGAGCCCCGCGCTTCCGCTCGTTCGCCAGAACAAGAACAGCACGAGCCTCAGGAGCGACACGACGTTCACCGTCACGACGAACAACGCGGCGCCCTGTACCGGCCTCAAGATCCAGTTCCCGACGAGGACGGCGCCGACGACGTGGTCGCTCACGCCGGCTGGCGGCGCGACGTGGACAGCAGTCGTGCACAAAGCCGATCTCGCGTGGGCAGCCGGCACGAACCTGCCGCTCTACGTGCAGAGCAGCACCGGAACAACCCTCACCGGTGGCACGTTCTCGGTCACGGTCACATGAAAAGGAGTGCAGTGCGCAAGGGCACACGGAAGCGAGCAACCGGTGACGATGGCGCGATTCTCATCTTCCTCGGACTGTCCTTGGCGATGCTGCTCATGGTCGCCGCCCTCGTGCTCGACGGCGGTTCTGCCTACGTGCAGCGCCGCCAAGGGCAGAACTCGGCGGACGCTGCGGCCATGGCCGGAACTCGGGCGCTCGATCGTTATCGGTTCCCGCCTGTTGGCGTGACCCCAGATGTCACGACGATCTCGTCCCAGGTCACGTCTGTCGCCACCGCGAACGGCTCCACCACCGTCGTCTCGTGTCGTCTCGTCAACTACGACCAGGTCGGCGTGGCTTCTGATCTCGGTCCGTGCACCTCTGCCACGGCGGCGAGCAACGCCGAGGGAGTGCGCGTGACCGTGTCGCAGACCCGGACCACATACTTCGGTGGCATCACGGGCAAGCCGACGACGACGGCGACGACCACCGCGGCGGCGACCATCCAACAGCTCTCCTCGATCGGAGCGCCGTTTCTCATCTGCGGCAACCCGCTGCTGGGCGGATACAACCTCCTCAACGCGGACGGCACGGTGAATCCGAGCAACGCGGCAAACGCCGGCGAGATGACCCTCCACGGCTCGCAGGTTCCGGACTGCGGCGCCGGATCGCAGTTCAAGGGCCTGATGGAAAACGACGACATCGAGCTCAACGTGTGGACGGACATCGGAACGCAGGGCAATCAGGTCGGGCAGTACCGCGACGTCACCACCGGCGTCTCCTCCTGCCCGAACGGCGGCCCGTACACGAACTGCGACATGTTGCTGCCGATCATGCAGAGCGGGAAGGGCAGCGGCTCCAATGCGCAGGCATTCGTGACCGCATATGCCGTGTTCCACGTGACGGAAGGATCCACCGGCAACACGGCGCACACCGCGCACTACGTCGCCACGGTGACGCAGGCCACCGGAGGCCAAGGAGCCGGCGTCGATCTCGGCGGCGCGAACAGCGGGCTGATTCGGCTCATCAAGCTGGTCGAATAGCGCGGCTCGACCCCGTAGGGTGAAACCGTGGCGCGCGCAGAACCGTCTGACGAGCCATTGGCGACCATCGACATCGGTACCAACTCGATCCATCTGTTGATCGCGCGTCCCACAGGGAACAACCGATTCGAAGTCATCGACCGCGAGAAGGAAGTCGTGCGGCTCGGCTCCGGGTCAGGCGACATGAAGCGACTCGCACCCGATGCCATCGAACGCGGGCTCGACGCGCTCCGGCGCTTCCAACAGGTGGCCACGAGCCGCGGAGCGCACGTGTACGCGGTGGCCACCAGCGCGGTGCGCGAGGCCGAGAATCGCAACGAGTTCGTACGTCGGGCCAGAGACGAGGCCGGTGTTCACGTCGCGGTCATCTCCGGCGCGGAGGAGGCCCGTCTGATTCGGCTCGGTGCGCTCCAAGCGGTGCCGGCCTACGAGCAACGACACCTCGTCATCGACATCGGCGGCGGGAGCACCGAGTTCGTGATCGGCGAAGGTGCAGAGGTGCTCGGCGCTCGCAGCCTCAAGCTCGGCGCCATCCGTCTGACCGAGCGGTTCGGTCTCGCGGGCGCCGTGAAGCGCAAGGCGGTCGAGGAGTGCCGCCAATACATCCGGTCGTATCTTGCGCCCGTCGCCCGAATGGCGAAGTCGCTCGGCTTCGAGGTGGCGATCGGCAGCTCGGGCACGATCGTGAACCTGGCGGAGATGGCCCGGGCCGCCCGCGGCGAGGCGCCGGTCCGGCAGGTGAGCGGGATCACCATCGATGCTGACGGCTTGACCAAGGTCATCGCTGTACTCGTGGCGTGTGAGTCGCTCGACGATCGGATGGCGATACCGGGCCTCGACCCGAAACGTGCCGACATCGTCCTTGGCGGGGCACTCGTGCTCGAACAGGCCTTTGCGTCGCTTGGCATCGAGGAGATGGTCGTGTCGGACTTCGCGTTGCGCGAAGGGGTCCTGCTCGACGCGTTGCGTCGCCGGGACAAGACGTCGATCGGGCATCTTCGGGACTTGCGCTACGAAAGCGTGATGCACGTCGCGGCGTTGGCACCCGGCGAGGCGGACCACGCCGAACACTCCACCGAGCTCGCCCTGCGGTTGTTCGAGCAGACGAGCAGCCTGCACGACCTCGACGCGTCCTACGAGGAGCTGCTCGAGGCCGCCGGGTTCCTCGCCAACGTGGGACTGCTCGTGTCCCACGATCGCCATCATTTGCACAGCTACTACATCATCCGTAACTCCGACGCGCTGGCGGGCTTCACCGACGAAGAGGTCGAGCTCATCGCGCAGGTGGCGCGGTATCACCGGAAGAGCGCGCCCAAGCCCACGCACTCCGAGTTCGCGGCGCTCTCGGCTGAAGCCCAGCAGGTCGTGCGCGTGCTGGCGGGCCTCTTGCGCATCGGCGTCGCGCTGGACCGCACCCGGACCAGCGCCGTGCGCGATGTCTCGACGCAGGCAACCAAGCGCCAACTCGAGATCCAGTTGCACGGCGACGGTGACATGAGCCTGGAGCGCTACACCGCCGAAGCCCGCAAGGGATTGCTCGAGGAGGCCCTCGGCGTCGACGTGGCCTTCGCATGACCGACGGACTGGCATACGGCACCCGCGAGGGGCGATGGGTCATCGGCGCCGCGGTCCTCGGCTCCGGCGTCGCTTTCCTCGACGGGACGGTCGTCAACGCCGCGCTGCCTGCCATAGCGGAGGATCTGCACGCCGGTCTCGCGTCGCTGCAATGGACGCTCACCGCCTATCTGCTGACCCTGGGCTCGCTGCTCGTCGTCGGGGGCAGCCTCGGGGACCTGTACGGGCGGCGGCGCATGTTCGTTGCCGGGCTGGTCGGGTTCGCGATCGCGTCGCTCGGCTGCGCTGTCGCACAGACGACGGCGCTGCTGATCGTCGCCCGCTGCGTGCAGGGAGCCGCCGCCGCCGCGCTCGTACCCGGGAGCCTCGCCCTCATCTCTGCGTCGTTTCGAGTAGAGGACCGCGGTCGCGCCATCGGCGCATGGTCGGGACTCGCCGGCATCTCCACCGCGATCGGCCCCTTCATCGGTGGCTGGCTGATCGACTCCGTGTCGTGGCGGTTCGTGTTCCTCATCAATCTGCCGTTGTCGGCGGTTGCGATCGTCGTCACATTGCGTCACGTGCCCGAGAGTCGGGACGAGGCCTCGGCGCGCCACCTCGAAGTGGCGGGAGGGATCACGTTGTAGGTCGGGTTTGGCGGGATCGTGTACGCCC
>JBEEFX010000148.1:0-11950 GCA_041166365.1 Acidimicrobiaceae bacterium | reverse complement strand
TGACCTCACCGCCGGTGGCCGGCACCGCGGCCGCACCGCCCTCGGCCGGAGTCGCCAGACCCGCGGCCTCGCGGCGCGCTCGAGACCTCGCCAGGAGATGTTCGGGGATCTCGGTCATTCCGGGGCGACATTAGACCGGCGCGATCCCCTCAAACCAAGACGGGTCAAGGCGTCTCGCGGTTCGTGTACGCCGAAATCGTCGTGCTAGACAACGGCGCACATCTTCTTCCGACTGGTCCTTGCTCGGTAGAATGTGAGAGATTTCACGAGGCAGAATCCCGCCGCCGGTGCCGTGCCGACGGCCACAGAGCGAGGGAGGTGGCACCCGCCCGAGTGGTTGCGTTCGTGATGTCCTTCGTGGTCGCAATCGCCGGTATGGCGGGCGTCATGCTGTACGGCCGGCGTCGTCCCGTCGGCGCGCCCCTGACGTGGGGTGAAGCGATCGCCGCCGCCACGTTCGCGTTCGCGCTCATGTTCTGGGCGTACGGCGTCGTGCCGCACCAGTGGCTGCAGTGGGCGAACAACGAGTTGCGCTGGACGCCATCGAAGAAACTCCTCGGCCCGGGCGACGTCTTCGTCAACTACGTGCCGTTCACGATCGACTACGAGAAGCTCCGCGACCTCATCGTCGTCGGCATCTACGGCGTCTTCCTCGCCGCGCACGTCGCGATGTGGGCGTTGTGGCAAGACCGCAGCAAGAGAGCCGACAAGCGGGCGCAACGTGAGCTCGCGCCCTCGACCTACGGTCGTCCGCTCGTGAAGCAGGGTGGGTAAGGCCTGACCATGGCTCGCACCGACGCGAACCCGCCGATGCCGGAGTTCCGGACCGACTACGTCCTCCAAGAGGTCGACAACGACTACTTGACGCGCGCCGTCAAGCCGAAGCAGTTCATCCACATCGATCAGTCCGAGTGCATCACGTGCGAAGGCTGCGTCGACATCTGCCCGTGGAAGTGCATCCACATGGTGCAGAACGAAGCGATTAGCGAGGCGATCGACACCGACCAACCCGGTGACGACCCCACGGATCAGTACCTGTTCTTGATCGACGACGACGTGTGCACACGGTGCGCGTTGTGCGTCGACCGTTGCCCCACGGGGGTCATCATCCTCGGCAAGCTCGTCGACGCCCCGGCCACCGGCGATCCCCACATGCGCACCAACACCCATGGCTACGGCTATGGGATGAGACTCGGTTAGGAGAGGAGCGCACCTTGGCGAAGTCGATGTCCGACCGACCTTCGATGGGCGATCGCGTTTCCAAGCTGAACGACACCGTCCAGGGGTCGCAGGCGTGGGGCTCGATCTTCCGGCCGGGCTCCATCTTCCGCAAGGGCTACACCGACAGCCCCCGTAACCGCTCCTACGTGATCATGAACTCGGTGCTGTACCACCTGCACCCGGTGAAGGTGAAGCGTCACGCGGTGAAGGTGAGCTACACGCTCTGCCTCGGCGGCCTCTCGTTCTTCCTGTTCATCGTGCTGACGGTCACCGGCATCTTCTTGATGTTCTTCTACCGACCGACCACCGCGCTGGCCTGGCAGGACATCTCCACCCTGCACACGTCGGTGGCCTTCGGTCTTCTCGTGCGCAACATGCACCGTTGGGCCGCGCACCTCATGGTGATCTCGGTCTTCCTGCACATGGCGCGCGTCTTCTATCACGGCGCCTACAAGCCGCCCCGCGAGTTCAACTGGGTGATCGGCGTCATTCTCCTGACGCTCACGCTGCTGCTCTCCTTCACCGGCTATCTGCTGCCGTGGGATCAGCTCTCGCTCTGGGCCGTCACCGTCGGCACCAACATGATGGGGTACACACCGGTCTTCGGAACGCAGGTGCGTTTCGTCTTACTCGGTGGCGCGGAGATCGGCGGACCAACGCTGTTGCGCTGGTACGTGCTGCACGTGCTCATGCTCCCGTTCGTCATCGTCATCTTCATGGCGATCCACTTCTGGCGTGTCCGCAAGGACGGCGGAATCAGCGGGCCACTCTGATGTTTCGACCTCACTCGCTTCGCTCCGTTCGGTCGAGGCACGAAGGCGGTGATCCGCGATGACCGAGATCCCCGAACACCTGCGCAAGCGCGCTGAAGAAGCGCGGAAGAAGGCCCAAGAGGCGGCCGGGGCCGCAGCGCCTCCCGCAGCCGAGGCACCCGTGGCCCCGGAAGGGGGAGGCGACGCCGCGCCCCCTTCGGCCGGCGAGTCGCGCATCCCGGCGCACCTGCTCGAGCGCAGCAAAGCGGCCAAGGCGCGTGCCGAGGGCGAAGGCCCGGGTACCGCGGAAGCGCCCTCAACCGCTCCGGCGGTCGCGGCGGCCGCTGGCGCAGTGGCAACCGCGGCCCCTCCGGTCGCGGCGGGCCCGGGTGGCCACACGCAGCGGCTGCTCACCGTCGTCAAGTCCGGCTCGATCCAGGATGTGAAGGCGGCGCCGATCGACAAGGTGCACGTCTGGCCGCACCTGCTCGTCGTGGAGTTCGTCGCGTCGCTCGTGATGACCGCGTTCCTGCTCGTGTTCTCCACCTTCGTCAACGCGCCGCTGCAGACGCTGGCCAACGTGAACCGCACGCCGAACCCGTCGAAGGCACCGTGGTACTTCCTCGGACTGCAGGAGCTGCTCACGATGTTCCACCCGATGGTCGCCGGGGTGACGATTCCCGGTGTGGGCATGTTCGGGCTGATCCTGGCGCCGTACACGGATCGGAATCCGAGCAACAAGCCGGAGGACCGCAAGTTCGCGATCGCTCTGATGACGCTGTTCCTCATGTTCTGGTCCGTGCTCGTGATCATCGGTGTGTTCTTCCGAGGCCCCGGATTCAACTTCACCTTCCCCTGGCGAGAAGGGCTGTTCTTCGATCTATGACCAATTCGACCTCACTCGCTTCGCTCCGTTCGACCGAGTCAATGGCGCCCGCCTCCGGCGGGCACTCAGGCTGCGCCGACCGTGCAAGTCGGATCGGCTCCGCATATGAGTAACGCCGCCATCATCGGAATCGGGATCGTCGTGCTCGTCGTGCTCGCGGTCGTACTGCTCGCCGGAGCGGCTCGCCGGCGCGACACGGGCGAGGCCGTCGGCGGCCTCAGCCGCGAGACGCGCCAGCGCGACAAGGGCAAGGCCGCCTCGACCGTCGAGGCGCCGGCCGTCGGTCGCGACGTCGAGAAGGCCGCGGCGATCGAGCGGCGCGAGCCCTCCAAGGCCGTCGTGAAGGCCAGCTCGGGAGAGGTAACGCCGTGGGTCGCGCCCGACCCCGAGACCCTCGGCGTCACGCGTCGCCAGTTCCTCAACCGCGGCATCGTCACGCTGATGAGCTTCAGCTTGGCCACGTTCGGTCTGTCGCTCATCGGTTTCTTGTGGCCGACGAGCGCCGGTGGCTTCGGTGGCAAGGTGCGCGTCGGCAAGGTGGCCGACATCAAGGCGGTCATCGACGCCGGCAAGGGCTTCGGCTATTTCCCCGAGGCACGTATGTGGGTCACCGAGTACCCGACGTCCGCGCTCGAGAAGGCCAAGAAGGTCGCGGCGTACACACCCCCGGTGATCGCGGGGATGGAAGCGGGCTTCGTCTTCCTGTACCAGAAGTGCGTGCACCTCGGCTGCCGCGTGCCGAACTGCCCGACGTCGCAGTGGTTCGAGTGCCCGTGCCATGGCTCGCAGTACAACCGCGTCGGCGAGAAGAAGGGCGGTCCCGCGCCTCGCGGTCTCGATCGCTTCACGCCCGAGATCGTGGGCGACGTCATCACGGTGAACACCAGCACGAGCGGGATCATCCAAGGCCCACCGATCGGTACGAACACGACGGGGCAGGAGGCCGAAGGGCCTCACTGCGTCGGTGGCGGCGGGCACAAGGCATAACGACCAGTGACCTTCGCGGCCCTGACCAACGAAACAATCGGATGGACGATCTTCATCGTCATCCTGATCGGTGTCATCACCTACACGGTGATCAACATCCTGCGCGGCGCGAAACCGGAGCTGGGCTCCGAGATCGAGCTCGCGCCCAACCGCAAGCCGTATCTCGACGATGAGGAGCTCGAAGGCAAGAAGCTCGACAAGGCGTTGACGTGGGGACTCGTCACGCTCTTCATCATCGCCATCGGCCTGCCGATGTACTGGATCTACGAGCCCGGCCGTCAGGCCAATGCCGCGACAGACTTCAACCGCAAGTTCGTCGAGCGTGGCGCGGAGATGTTTGCTCCGACCGGCGACAACCTAAACGCACTCAACTGTTCGGGCTGCCACGGTGGCATGAAGGCCACCGGCGGTACGGTGCAGTACAACCTGACGAACCCGGACGGAACCATCACGCCGGTGAACTGGCGGGCGCCGGCGCTCAATACGGTGCTGCTGCGCTACAACCGGCAGGAGGTGACGTTCATCATCACGTACGGCCGGCCGTTCTCGCCGATGCCGGCGTGGGGCGTCACCGGCGGCGGCGCACTGAACGATCAGCAGGTACAGAACCTCGTTGACTACCTCGAGTCGATCCAGCTCACGCCCGAGCAAGCGCAACAGGAAGCTCGTGACGCCCTCGCCAAGGCGATGGCCAAGACGAACCCCGACGGCACTCCCATGTTCGCGTCCGAGGGCGAGGCGTTGTTCAACCTCGGCATCGACTCCGACAACTTCGCCGGCGGCGCGTACTCCTGCGGTCGATGTCACACGCAAGGTTGGTCCTACGCGACGAGCTACAGCGAGGTGAAGGCCGTCTCGGGTTGCGGTGCACTCGGACCGAGCCTCTGCGGTGGGTCGGCCGAGCGGCAGTTCCCCGCGAAACCCGGGCCGTCTCCGTGTACGCCGGTCGACGCGACGTCATCCGACTCGTCGTCCAGCAGCAGCGACTCCACGTCGAGTGGTCCGCCCGCGTGCACGAATCCGTTCCAGGACCAGATCGACTTCGTCAGCATCGGATCGGAGGAGGGCAAGCGCTACGGCTTGCACGGCCAAGGCAGCGGCAAGATGCCGGGCTTCGGCCAACGACCCGCCGAGCCCGCGGTCGAGACGTTCGCAGGATCGCCAGGTCTCCTGTTCTGGATCAACGGCGGCAAGGACCGCCCGGCAGGTCCGGGCATGTTGGCCACTGACCTGATCGAACAGATCGTGGTCTACGAGAGGTCCCTCCAATGAACGTCCTCGCGCTCCTGTCGTGGGATCCCGAGATCCGCAACATCCTCTCGCTGGGTGTCGGCATCGGTGTGCTCGTCGGGTCGGTGATCCTGCTGGTCTCGACGAACACCGGGCCCCGCACCGGCATGCTCATCGGGCTCGCCGGCCTCCTCGGATGGCTCACGATCATGGGCCTGGTGTGGTGGATGTACGGCATCGGCATGAAGGGAACTCCGTCGCACTGGCGCGTCGTCGACGTCAACGTGGGTGATCTGCACGCCTCGCCGCTGCCGGTGGCCGCCGCCTTACCAACGATCAACGAAACCCAGATGGTGCAGGACATCTTGGCCAAGCATCCCGAGCTCGAGGCCAAGGTCAACCCGGAGCACAAGGCCGACAAGGTGCCGACGATCGGTGAGCTCGTCGAAGCCGACCCAACGCTGCTCCAAGAGTTCAAGCTGACGCCCGACGACCTCAGCGGATGGCATCTGCTCGTGCCGTCAAACCCGGCGCGAGGCGACGCGCAAGCAGTGGCGGACGCCGAGCTCGGTCCCGACGCCAAGAAGATCTTCAAGGACGCCGCGAGCTACAAGATCCTCGAGGCGTATGACATCGGCGGCAAGGAGAACCAATATCCCGTTCCGGCGCATGCGAAGTGCGGCATACCGAACCCGTTCAACACCGGCTGCTGGCATCGCGTCGCCAACTTCATCGCGACGTCGATCCACACCCACCCTGAGCACTACGCCATCGTCGAGGTGCAGGCCGTGATTCCCCAAGAAACGCTGCCCGGCCAGGCGCCGCCAACCCCGAAGGTCGACCCGAACGCACCCGTGATCAGCGTCGTGATGATTCGTAGCCTCGGCGATCTCCGCTTCCCGGGCTTCATGCTCTTCATTGTGGGGGGCACCTTGTTCGCCATCACGTGCAACACGCTGCACCGGCGCGACAAGCGCATGGCTGTAGCGCGCGCTGCTGCTCCATAGACGGAGGACGCATGGAAGGCTCCGCCCAATACCTCCCGGTCATCACGCTGATGGTCCTCGCCGTTGTGTTCGGCGTCATCAGCGCGCTCGTCTCGCGACTGCTCGCACCGCGCCGGCCCACGCTCGCGAAGTACATGCCATACGAGTGCGGCATTGTTCCGCGCAAGGATCCGCCTGAGCGTTTCCCGGTGCGCTTCTATCTCGTCGCGATGATCTTCATCATCTTCGACATCGAGATCATCTTCTTGTACCCGTGGGCCGTGATCTACCGCGGGCTCGGAGCGTTCGGCCTCTGGGAGATGGTGGTGTTCGCCGCCGCCGTCTTCATCTCGTTCCTGTACCTGATCTCGAACGGCGCATTGGACTGGGGCCCCGTGAAGCAATTGCGCCGCCCTTCCGAACCAGAGATGGTCTCCGCCGAACGCACGTCGTCGACGACGGTGAAGCGAGTCGGGCTCGAAGGCCGCAACCCGGAAGCGGCCTGATGCCGATCAACTTCGACCAGGGCCTCGAGGGGCTGGACCACAACTTCCTCACCGGCACGCTCGAGAGCGTGGTCAAGTGGGCGCGCCAGAAGTCCATGTTCCCGGCGACGTTCGGGCTGGCCTGCTGTGCCATCGAGATGATGGCCACGGGTGGACCGCACTACGACCTCGCCCGTTACGGCATGGAGGTCTTCCGCGCGTCGCCCCGCCAGGCCGACCTCATGATCGTTGCGGGCCGTGTCTCGCAGAAGATGGCACCGGTCCTCCGTCAGATCTACGACCAGATGATGGAACCCAAATGGGTCATCTCGATGGGCGTGTGCGCGTCGAGCGGCGGGATGTTCAACAACTACGCCATCGTGCAAGGCGTCGATCAGGTCGTGCCCGTCGACGTGTATGCCCCCGGTTGTCCGCCCGGCCCGGAGACGTTGATGCACGCCATCCTCACCCTGTACGGGTTGATCGAACGCGGCGAGCTCACGCAACGACGGGCCGCGACGGGCGCCGGCGCCGGGGTGCACGTCGGCCAGCTCGACGGCCAGACCCTCGAGATCTCCACGCGCCGGTGAACGACCTGGCGGGGCTTGAGCTCCCGATGCGCGATTCGCTCGGACAGGCGGTGATGTACGTGCCCCGCGAGCGGCTGGCCGACGTCGTGATGGAGCTGCGCGACGACTACGCCTTCAACATGTGCATCGACGTGACCGCCGTCGACTACCTCGACTACGAGGCGCCCCGCAACCTGCCCGACGGCGTCGAGCCGGAGCGGTTCGAGATCGTCGTGGGCCTGCTGTCGATGCTCGAGCGCGCGCGGCTCCGGTTGCGCGTGCAGGTGCCGGACCACGATCCGGTCGTGCCGTCGCTGTTCGACGTCCACCCGGGTACCGAGGCCCTGGAACGCGAGGTCTTCGACATGTTCGGCATCCGCTTCGACGGCCATCCCGACCTCACGCGCATCCTGATGCCGGAGGACTGGATCGGCTACCCCTTGCGCAAGGACTACGCGATCGGGCGTATCCCCGTGCAGTTCAAAGGGATAGAGAACGCCCGATGACCTTTCGACCTCACTCGCTTCGCTCCGTTCGGTCGAGCTTTGAGGCGCCCGCCTCCGGCGGGCACTCATGCTCCGCCGACCGAACAAGTCGGATCGGCTCCGCGATTTGCGGGGGTGCCCCCCGCACCCCCTGCTCACCGACTCGGGAGCTGCTTCTGTGACTCTTGATCAGGAGACGTTCGAAGGCGCGCAGGAGCTGCAGCCGCGGAAGGGGATCAAGGCGGAAGAGCTCCTCCGCGAGCTCGGTTGCGTCCTACGGATGTCAGAGGCGGAGGCCGCCGACCTGGGCTCGCGTGACCCCGGCGACGACGAGACGATGATCATCAACATGGGTCCGCAGCACCCGTCGACGCACGGCGTGTTGCGGCTCATGCTCGAGCTCGATGGCGAGACGGTGCTGCGCACCAAGCCGATCATCGGCTACCTGCACACCGGCATGGAGAAGACCGGGGAAGACCTCACCTTCCTGCAAGGGCCAACCAACGTCACCCGCATGGACTACGCGTCGCCGCTCTTCAACGAGCTCGTCTTCTCGATGGCGACGGAGAAGCTCCTCGGGATCGACGAAGAGATCCCGCCGCGTGCGCAATGGATCCGCATGCTGATGACGGAGATGAACCGCATCTCCTCACACGTCTTGTTCCTCGCGACGAACGGCATGGACATCGGTGCCATCGGCATGATGCTCTACGGCTGGCGTGAGCGCGAAGAGACGTTGCGCTTCTTCGAGAAGGTCACCGGCCTTCGGATGAACCACAACTACATCCGACCCGGAGGCGTCGCCGCGGATCTGCCCGACGGCTGGCGCGACGACGTTCTCGACGTGCTCGACCCGCTACCCGAACGTCTCGACCAATTCGATCTGCTGATGACCGGTCAGCCGATCTGGCGGGAGCGACTCCAGGGGGTGGGCGTCATCACCGCCCAGGAGGCCATCGCCCTCGGGGCCACGGGCCCGATCCTGCGTTCCACCGGCGTCTCCTGGGATCTGCGCCGGGAGATGCCGTACCTCTACTACGACCAGCTCGACTTCGACGTGGTCGTCGGCACCTACGGCGACACGTTCGACCGCTACGCGATCCGATTGAACGAGATACGTGAATCGATCCGCATCGTGCAACAGATCCTCGACGAGGTGCCGCCGGGCGACTACCGGATCCAGGACAAGAAGGTCACGCCGCCTCCCCGCGCTCGGATCGACGAGTCGATGGAGGCGCTGATCCATCACTTCAAGATCTTCACCGAGGGCTTCAAGGTGCCCGAGGGCGAGGTGTACGTCGCCATCGAGTCCCCGCGCGGCGAGCTCGGCTGCTACATGGCCAGCGACGGCCGGGCCAAGCCGTACCGCATGCACATCCGCGGCCCGAGCTTCGTGAACCTCCAGACGCTGCCCCACATGATGCGCGGCGGATTCCTCGCCGATGGCGTCGCGGTGATCTCGTCTGTGGATCCGATCATGGGCGAAGTCGATCGCTGATGGCGCGCTTCACTGCTGACAACGAGGAGCTCGCGCGCGAGATCATCAGCCGTTATCCCGTGCTCAAGTCGGCAACGATCCCGCTCTGTCACCTCGCGCAGGAGCAGGACGGACATCTCGCGGAAGATGCGATGGAGCACATCGCCGAGCTGCTCGGATTGACGGCCGCCGAGGTGCTCGGCACCGCCAGCTTCTACGAGATGTTCAAGCGTGAGCCCGTCGGCAAGTACGTCATCAACGTCTGCACCTCGATCGCGTGCTTCCTCAACGGCGGCGACGAGCTGCTGGAGCACGCCGAGGAGCACCTCGGCACGAAGGCCGGCGGCACGACCGACGACGGCCTCTTCACGATCGAAGGGTACGAGTGCATCGCCGCGTGCACCGAGGCCCCGTGCCTACAGGTCAACTACCGCTACTTCCACAAGATCTCCAACGACGAGTTCGATCGTGTGATCGACGACCTCCGGTCCGGCCGGCGCACGGACATCCCGCCGCACGGCACCCTCGCGCTCATTCGTCAGCACATCGAGGCCGACCGGTCCGCCGGCGTCGCTTCTCCCGGAGGCGCCGAGCAGCCGGTTTGGCTCCGTGACACGCCCGCGCTGCAGGATCAGAGCGGATGATCACCGACGCTCAGCCGATCATCACCACGCGCTTCGGCTACGACGACAGCCACACGCTGGAGCGCTTCCTCGCCACCGGCGGGTACGAAGGCCTCCGCGCCGCGCTGCGCAAGCCGCCGCAGCAGGTGGCGGACGAGGTGAAGACCGCGAGCCTCCTCGGCCGCGGCGGGGCCGGGTTCCCCGCGGGCGTGAAGTGGGGCTTCCCGCCGGCGAACGTGTGGCCGCGCTACCTCGTGGTGAACGGCGACGAGTCGGAGCCGGGCACGTACAAGGACCGCATGCTCATGGAGCGCGATCCTCATCAGCTCATCGAGGGCTGCCTCATCGCGTGTTACGCCGTCGGGCTCAGCCAGGCCTTTCTCTATGTGCGCGGCGAGATGGCGCTGGCCCAGGAGCGAATCGCCGGCGCATTGAACGAGGCGTACGCGGCCGGGTACATCGGCAAGAACATCCTCGGCACGGACTTCTCCGTCGACATCGTGCTGCACTGGGGTGCTGGGGCGTACATCGTCGGTGAGGAGACGGGCCTCATCGAAAGTCTCGAGGGCAACCGCGGCATGCCGCGGCTGAAGCCCCCGTACTTCCCGGCCGTGCTCGGGCTCTACAACAAGCCGACGATCGTGAACAACGTCGAGACGCTGGCCAACCTGCCGTTCATCGCCCGCAACGGCGGGGACGCGTTCGCCAAACTCGGCGCGGAGACGAGCAAGGGCATGCGGATGTTCGCCGTGTCCGGCCACGTGAACAAGCCGGGTGTGTACGAGGTCGAGTTCGGCGTCACGACGTTCCGGGACCTGATCGAGGCGCCGATCTACTGCGGCGGCGTGCGCGGCGGCAAGAAGCTGAAGGCGTTCATCCCCGGCGGCGCGTCGGCGCCCTGGTTCTACGAGGAGCACCTCGACCTGCCGCTCGAGAAGGCAACCGTCGACAAGGCCGGGTCGATGCTCGGTTCTGGTGCGATCGTCGTGATGGACGAGGACACCGACATCGTGCGGGCGTGCCATCGCATCGTGCGCTTCTTCGCCAAGGAGTCCTGCGGCAAGTGCACGCCGTGCCGTGAAGGAACGAGCTGGCTCGAGAAGATCCTGCAGCGCATCATCGAGGGCTACGGCCGCCCGGAAGACGTCGACCTGCTGCTCGACGTGTGCGACAACATCAGTCCGGGCATCAACTGGCCGCCGCGCCAGACGACCATCTGCCCGCTCGGGCCGTCGGCCGTGTCGCCCATCGCATCTGCAGTGGGACGCTTCCGCCACGAGTTCGAGGCGTACATCGGCGCGCCGGTCGAGACGACCGTGCAGATGAACGGACTCGCCTACCAGGCACCGGAGCCCGCGAGTGCCTGACGACGACGTCACTCTGACCGTCAACGGCCGGGAGATCACCGCGCCGAAGGGGCAGCTGGTGATCGCCGCGGCCGAGCAGCACGGCGTGTTCATCCCGCGCTTCTGCTACCACCCGCGCATGAAGTCGGTCGGCATGTGCCGTATGTGCATCGTCGACATCGACACCGGGCGCGGTCCGGCGCTGCTCCCGGCGTGCATGATCGAAGTCGCGCCCGACATGAAGGTCGAGACGGAGTCGGCGACGACGAAGAAGGCCCAGGACGGCGTCCTCGAATTCCTGCTGATCAACCATCCGCTCGACTGCCCGGTGTGCGACAAGGGCGGTGAGTGCCCGCTACAGGACAACGCGTACGCGTACGGGCCAGGCGAGTCTCGCTTCGTCGAAGAGAAGCGTCACTTCGAGAAACCGATTCCGATCAGCGCGACGGTGATGCTCGATCGCGAGCGCTGCATCCTCTGCGACCGCTGCACCCGGTTCCAGACCGAGGTCGCCGACGATCCGGTGATCTCCTTCATCGGCCGCGGGTCGCAGACCGAGGTCAACACGTTCCCCGACCATCCGTTCGCGTCGTACTTCAGTGGCAACACGACGCAGATCTGCCCGGTCGGCGCGCTCCTGCCGGTGCCCTACCGGTTCAAGGCCCGACCCTGGGATCTGGCGCAGGTGGAGTCCACCTGTACGTCGTGCTCCGTCGGTTGTCGCGTGGCGGTGCAGTCATCGAGCGACCGCATCGTGCGCAAGCTCGGCATCGATGTTGATCCGGTGAACCACGGGTGGCTGTGCGACAAGGGACGCTTCGACTTCGAAGCCGTCAACCACGATGACCGCCTGCGGGCTCCGCTGGTCCGTACGGGTGACTCGCTCGGCGAGTCGACCTGGAG
>JBEEFX010000147.1:0-11601 GCA_041166365.1 Acidimicrobiaceae bacterium | reverse complement strand
CGCGTCGATCGTGATTCCCGCAGTCGCGTCTGGGTGCTTCTCCAGCCATCGTCGGGCAAACGGACAGGAGGGCACGATCGTCAAGTGGTCACGCCGGGCGCGGTCGAGCGCAGCTTTCACGAGGACGCCGCCCAGGCCGCGCCCGCCGAGCGCTTCCGGCACCTCTGTGTGGATGAGCGTGAGCCGGTCGCCGTGCAGGTGGTACACGAGCTCGGCGAGCTGACCGTCTTCGGTGAGCTCGAAGCGTTCCTCGGCGGGGTTGTCGACGACGTCGCTCACGACAGACGCACCATCGAGTCGAGGTCACCGGTTGCGAACGCCCAGTCATGCACCGCGATCACGGTAGGTGACAGCCACCGTAGCCTCGGCGCAGATGCCGATGCCGAGCGTTTCCGTCGCCTCCTTCAACATCCACTGGGGCCGCCGGCCGCGTTCGTTCAAGCCTTACGACGTCGTCGAGGCCTGCGGACGGCTCGACGCCGACGTGCTCGCACTTCAGGAGGTGTGGCGCCCTGATGACGGTACGAGCGTCGCCGACGACGTCGCCGCCGCGCTCGGCTACGAGACGCACCACCTCTGGACGGCGCGCGCGATCGACGAGCCACAGCCCCATCTCGTCGGCGGTGCGGGTGATCCGATCGGTACCGGGGACTGGGGCCAGGCACTGCTGACTCGGGTACCCCGCGGCCCCGTCACCGAGCACCGGCTCGACGGCTTCCTCTTCGATCACATCGACCGCGCGGTGATGACCACCGACATCCAGCTCGAGCGCGGCACGCTCACGATCTGCGCGTCACACTTCCCGCACCTCGAGCACTTCTCTCCGCTGCTGCGTTGGCGGCTGCGCGGCGTGGTACCCGACCTGCATCGGCCCGCGGTGCTGATGGGCGACTTCAACATGTGGCGCTGGGTCGCGCGCTTCATCGTTCCCGGTTGGCGAGACAGCGTGCACGGCGCGACGTGGCCGACGCCGCGGCCCCTGTTCCAGATCGATCACCTGATGACGACGCCGTCCGTCGTCGTGACCGACGCGGAGGTCGTGCGGGCCGGAGCGTCGGATCACCTGCCGATCCGCGCCCGCGTCACGCTCCGGTAACGGCGCCCCGAACGGGTCGGGGATCCCACCGCGTGACATCGCGCTGCGTCACAGTTGTGGCTGCCGCATCCCAGGCCACTCGCATGCAGCTCACTTGCACCATGGCACCCTCCACGTTGACGCGCCGTCCTGTCCGCCGCATTGCACCAGCGATCGCGCTCGTCGTTGCGCTCGCACTGGCCGCTTGCGGCACGAATGCCGCGGCCGTGCACAAGGCGGCCGCGACGGGCACCACCGCCGGCACCGCGGTCAACACCACCGCCGCGCCGACGACTGCGCCACCCCCGCCGACGTCACCGCTCACCGGGCTCTCCGCGGATGCCGCGCTCATGGTCCGGCCGGTGCTGGTCGTGAAGATCGACAACGTGGCCGAGGCCCATCCGCAGTCCGGCATCAACCAGGCCGACGTGGTCTACGAGGAGTTGGTCGAGAACAGCTCGACGCGATTGATGGCGCTGTTCCAGTCGACCGATGCCGGGCCCATCGGTCCCGTCCGCTCGGCGCGGCCGACCGACGTGCTGCTGTTTACCCCCTTGAGTCGACCGCTGTTCGCATGGTCGGGCGCGAACACCTGGGTGCGCCAGATGATCGGCGAGTCCAACATCGTCGACGTCGGCAACACGCCCGCCGTCGACCAGTACTACCGAGAAGGTCAGCGCTCGGCGCCTCACAACTTGTTCATCCAGGGCTACACCGCCATGCTCGCCAGCCATCAAGAGGACGCCGGCGCACCCCCAGCGCTGTTCGCCTATCGCTCACCGACGGAACCGCTCGCTGCGAATGCCCGACCGCTCGGCAGCGTCAACATCGGGTGGGGACGGTTCGGCGGCAACGCGCCGGTGGACTACGAGTGGGACGCCGGAGCGGGCGGCTGGATGCGATCGCAAGCGGGAGTGGCTCACCTCGACACCGATGGCGTGCAGGTGGCGCCGCCGAATGTGATCATCCAGTTCGTGAACTACGAGCTGAATGCCGGGATCCCCGACGGGCAGTTGCTCGGTCAGGGTGTCGCGTGGGTGCTCACCGCGGGCAACATCATCGAAGGCACGTGGTCGAAGGCCGCGGCGGAGACGCCGACACAGTTCCTCGACGCGAACGGTGCTCCCATCAAGCTGACGCCCGGTCGCACGTGGGTGTCGCTCGCACCCCCGGACAGTGCCACGATCACCGGCTAGGTACTGCTGAGCATCCACCTGCCGCTCTTCGCTCAGACCTAAGGAGGGTTTGGTGGGATCCGATCCTCGACAAGCCCAGCCGGTAGTGCTCCGCGAAGCTCTGCACGGCGATCTGGACCGGGTGTGCGAGCTCGACCGGCTCGCGTTTGCATCGCTGTCCGGTGGACAGCAGGCCAGCGAGGGTGAACTCGCGTTAGGGATAGCGGGCAACCGGGTTCTGGCCGCAGTCGATCCTCAAGGGAACGTCATTGGGTTTGCGCACTGGGGCATCGCAGAGGGTGAGTCTCGGCGGTTCTATCTCGCGGGCGTCGCAGTTGACGAGGATGTCCGAGGCCAAGGAGTCGGCAGCGCGTTGGTCGACGAGTTTCTCGCCCGATCGCAAGAAAGTCCGGCGCATGTAGAGACGACGACCGCGCTGGACAACAAGCCAATGTTGAAGCTGTTGCTCGCTCGCGAGTTTGTTGCGATCGCATTCTTGCGAGACTTCTACGGTGCGGGCCGTGATCGGCTGTACCTGAAGAGAAGCCAAGCGCATCCTCCCTACGACGAGGAAACTCGTATGCTGCTCCCGGCGGACAACGGTCCCCTCATCGAGGCGTCGATGGACCGAGGGTTCCATCTCGTTGGGCTCGTGCCGCTGGATGCCGGCGACGTGTTCGACGTGGCCCAGCCCTCTCTGGAAACGGCGACCGTTCGCGCCAACGAGGCGACCGCCTCCGTCAGCTTCACCGGCATCCTCTTTACCGCGGTGGCCTTCCTCACGGGCTTTGCGTTGGCGTCGGACAGATTTCCGACTGACCTCGTGGCTGCGCTGATTCTCAGCCTCGTTGTACTGGCGTGTGCTCTCATCGTCTACGCGAACTCCTCGGGCTCGTTGTCGCGGTTCGACAGCGCACAGTTCGACGAATACATGAGGGTCGGCAATGTGCTTTCCGAGTTCGGGGGCGTGTACCCGTTCTTTCACACAATTCCAGTCGTGCTCGCGAGCCTCGGGCGTACCTCGGACTTGGTAGGAGCGATCACCTGCTGCGGAGCCGCAGTCGTGCTGGCTCTGTATCACGCCTCGAAATTCGAGATCCTCGAGCGCTACGTGAAGACGATGTGGCAACGCGTCGGCTTGGAGATCTACCTCACTCTGAGCCCCGTCATCGGTTATCTCACACTCCGTTGGGCGGGCTCCACGACCGTTTGGACTGCGGTCAACGGCGGAGTACTGGCCGCGCTCGCGGTCGTTTGCATGCGCCGACCAGAACGCGCCTGAGGCCCCCTCGGCCTAGAGCTCACCAGGGGCGACGTTGAAGCGTTCGCGGCTGCGCTTACAGACACGCGAGGACAGCTCTACGTTGGGGTGGGTGGAGTGCGTGCGCGTCGACCGGTGGCTGTGGGCGATCCGGTTGTTCAAGACGCGCGCCGAATCGACCAACGCCTGCCGCGCCGGTCATGTGCGCCTGAACGGGCACACGGCCAAGCCCGCAGCACCGGTCGCGGTCGGCGACCGCATCGAGGGCCGCATCCATGGACGTGATCGCATCGTCGAGGTGACCCGCCCGATCAACACCCGCGTCGGCGCGCCCATCGCGGTGGAGTGCTACGTCGATCACAGCCCGCCGCCGCCTCCCCGCGACCCAACGCGCCCGGCGGAACGCGAACGCGGTGCCGGACGACCGACGAAGCGCGAGCGCAGGCAACTCGACCGGTGGCGCGGCGGGGGTTGACGACCCAGCAGCCCCGCGCGACGAAACGGCGCGACGAAACGGCGCGACGAAACGGCGCGACGAGCTCAGGCGTCGAGCGGCGGCATCCCGAGCATGGTCCGGAACTGATCGGTGGTGTTGGTCACCGGGAAGGGCTCCGATGGCACCGGCAGGCCGAGTCGTTCACAGATCGGCGCCCAGCCGTCCGACGGCTGCCACTCGAGCAACTGCTGCGACGGCACCTCTCGACGCACCGCTTCGTTGTGTCGTTCGTACGCGTCGATCATCGCGGCACGATCGTCGAACTGGTCACTGAACCGGTCGTGCAGCAGCTTACGGAGCGAGTTCATCCACGGCTGGGCCTCGGGCGGCAGGTGATCGAAGGTCTGGAAGATGGTGTCCGACGCGCTGCGGTACCACTTCTCCGGATCGCGGACGGACAGCAACACGAGCGCATCCGGGTACTCCGCGCGCAGCTCCCGCCAGAACGCACTGCCCGGCCAGTCGACGAGCGAGCGATAGCCCTCGAGGAGTTGCGCCCAGTCGACCGGACGACCCTCGATGGCGTCCGTCCAGCCCGGCATCTGCCGCTCGGGATTGCCGAGCACCTCGAGCATGTGATGGCACGGACCACCGAGCAGCTGTTCCAACGCCACCTTGAGCGAGTGCGTTCCCGTCCGGCCCACACCTGCACCTACGACCGCCAGCGACATGGTTCCCCTCGATGTGTCGACGTCTGCGAGGCCGCGCACACTACTCACGGCTGCGGTTCTGCAAGCGCTCCGTCGACCCATTGGTCGGTTGAGCGCTCGAAGAATGCTCACGGTCAGGGGATTCGGCGGGTCTCCCACCAGGCGGCTTCTTCCAGGCCGAGGGGCGTCGACGGCGGACCGTCGGTGATGGGCCACATCTCTTCTGCGATGCGCCGGAAATTCGCTTCGGCGTGCAAACGTCCGAGGATCGCGATGAGACCAACGTTGATGCGTTGCAGGATCGTCCAGCGCGCGGGCATGTTGGCGTACTTCACCGCGTCGCCGTGCGTCGCGCGCCCGAACAGGAACCGCCGCACGACTTCCGTTGCGTACTCCGGCGTGAACCGGAACGGCGCGTCGAGGCGCACCATCTCCCAGAACGCCATGCTGTACTCGCGGATCTCCTCTGGCGCGACCGGCGCGCCGGGCGGGTAGTAGCCAGAGCGTGTCGCGGCGGCAGTGACCTTCTCCATGTCGTCGTCGAGAACCATCGCGTCGACGAGATCCAACAGCTGGCTGATGTCGTCGTCGGTAAACCGTTTGACCAATCCGAAGTCGAGGAACGTCACGCGACCACCGGGGTGGAACAGGTAGTTGCCCGGATGGGGATCGCCGTTGAACGCCTTCAGGCGATACAGGCTGCGGAAGACGAATCGGAAGATCGTCTCGCCGGCGAGCTGCCGTTCGGACTCGTCCCAGCCGTCCAGCTCGGCGAACCGCACTCCGGTCGCCAACTCCGTGGTGAGGACGCGCTGACTGCTGAGCGAGGGGATCACGTCGGGCACGTGGATGAAGGGGTGACCGCGGTACCAGTCGGCGAACAGCTGCTGGTTCGACGCTTCGATGCGGTAGTCGAGCTCCTCGTTGATGCGCTCGCGGATCTCGTCGACGAACGGTTGCGCGTCGAAGTTCTTGAAGATCATCGGTGCCGGCAACATCGACACCTCCATGCCCGCGAGGTCGGCCTTGATCGCATCTTCGACCCCGGGGTACTGCACCTTCACGGCCACCGCGTTGCCGTCACGGGTGATGGCGCGGTGGACCTGACCGATCGACGCTGCCGCGATCGGCACCGGGTCCCACTCGGCGAACAACTCGTCCGGCGGCGCGCCGAGCTCGGCCTCGATCATTCCCGCGGCGAGCTCTGCGCTCATCGGTGGTGCGTCGGCTTGCAACTGCTCGAGTGCCTGGCGCACCGGTTCGGGCATGCCGTCGTCGACGAAGCTCGCCACCTGGCCGAGCTTCATCATCACGCCCTTCATGTTGCCGAGCGTCGCGGCCACATCTTCGGCGGTGCGCAGCTCGAGCTCGGCGTCGAGCGCTTCCTTGCGTTCGGCCGATGCGAACACTCGTCTGGCCCGGTTGCCGGCCACCGTTGAGCCGACCCGAGCACCCAACTTGGCCAGCTCGGCGCCCCGCGCCGCCCGGCTCGTGGCCCCCACCGGTCCGGTCGACGGAGTGCGCTGGCGGGTGCGGACGGCGACGGCGATCGCCGTGGCGACGGCCGCAGTTCCGAGCAGCCACCGTCCTGACCTCGAACTTCGCGCGTGTCGCACCCCAGTGCCGTCCTTGCGCAGTCGACCTCTTTGTCGCTTTCCAGGCTATGTGAACGCGTTCACGAAGTCCAAACTCGGCGTTGCGGGGTGGCGCAGAAATGTCGCGCAGAAATGAGCGGTGGCGTAGGAAGTGGAGGTCAGCCGCCGCGTGGCTCGGGCCGGCCGTAGGTGAGGGGAGCGCGGTAACCGGCACCCACGAACGGTCGACCGGCGCGCCGGGCGTAGCGCCACTGGATGGAGATGCGCGGCATGAGCGGCTGTCCGACGCGGTACGGCACCGAGTGCTCCCAGTCGGCCTGCGTGCGTCCGCCCATCACGATGAGATCGCCCGACCCCGGCGCGAGATCGTGGATCGCGCCCTTGCCTTCGGAGTGGTCGTGCCGGCTCGTGCGCGGCCGCAACAGCCACGGCCGGCGCGCGCCGAGCGAGAGGATCGCGATCACCGTGTCGTCGAGCCAACGCATGTCGGTGTCGCGATGAAACGCCTGGCCGTCCCGGCCGTCGCGGTACTGGATCATGCCGAAGCTGCTGAACTCGACCCGGTAGCGGTGCTGCAACGTGCGCGTCGCCTCCGCCAGCGCGGGATGCGGCAACGCACGACCCCGGCGCCAGGACGCGCCGAGGCGGCGTTCCTCGACGAAGTGGTCGTAGCGGAACAATCGGCTCGATTCCCATTGCACCTCGTCGCGGAGATGGGCGAACACCTCGTCCGCTCCCGCCAACCAGCCGCGGGCGATGTCGACCCACGCGCCGTTCCCGAGGTCGAGCCGCTCGACGACCGCGTCGCCGTCGATCGCGATGTCCGCTGTCACGCCGACAGCATGCCGCCCGGACACCCATTCGCCACGCGCTCAGAGCGCCGCGAGGCGGGAAAGCCGATGAGGTGCACGATCACCGCCGAATCCGTCACTGCGGACCGAGCGTGTTGCCGGACACGCTCACTGCTGTCCCGACGAGCTCCTCGGACATCGCTCGCGCGAGGAGCGCCGAGTCCGCGCTCGTGGCGATAACGCGATTGCCATCGTTCGTGTCGAGGATCGCGACGAGCTCCTTGGCCTCCATGCCGTCGTAGGTCACGGTGCACGCGGCGATCGTCGCCGCGCCGTCGTGGCGGCGCGTGACGGGGAGGGTGTCGGTTGCCGCGGTCGACTGGGCCGCGAGGTCGGCGACCAGCGGCGGGCGCTCGTCGGGATCGCTCGACCACACCGCCAAGCCGGGCTTCGTGAGCATCCCGCTGACCGTCGTGACGAGGCCGAAGCCCGGTTGTTCCCGCAAGCGGCGGGCCATCGCGGCGGTCGACTGCAACACGAAGCTGTTGAACGGCCCGCCGGCGAATGTCATGCCGCCGGTGATCGTCGGCGTGCCGTCGACCGGCAAGCCGAGCTCGCGTTGCTGCACGCGCACCGCCAACGGGAAGCACGAGTACAGCTCGGCATGGTCGCACTCGGCGAGCGGACGTCCGATGCGTTCGGACGCGGCCGCGCCGAGCACGCGCATCGCCGGCCACCGCGCGAGATCACGCCGCTTCGTGAGCGACACGGACGAACTCGAGTCGACACCTACCAACGGGAAGATCCATTGCGCGCGATCGACGCCGAACCGCTCGGCGGCCTCGACCGAACACAACAACAACGCGGCCGCTTGGTCGACCGTCCACTGGCTGGCGTGCCACTTCCCGTAGGGGAACGCGAGCGGACGATGATCGGGACCGAACTGCATCAGCGCATCGGCGCTCATCGTTACGGGAAAGGCGGCTTCAGGATTCGTGCGCGCGACCGCGTTGTACCGCGCCCACAGCTCCGCTATCTCGCGCCGATGCGCGTCGACCGTGATGCCGTCCGCGGCGCGCAATGCCGACTCCATGAGCGCGTACTGCTCCACCGGCGCGAACAGACCGGCTTCGAGCTCGGCACCGGCGATGATCTCGCCCTGAGGGGTCTGGTGCACATCGGGCGCCGCCCCGCCCTGGTCGATCTCGGACGCTTCGTCGTCGTCGGGCCCCGTGCGCCGCATCATGCTCACGATCCCCTCGGCGTTCGCGGCGCGGCTGCGCTTCGCCGCGCGTGCCGCCCGCGCCTTGGCCTCTGCGCCGACGACCAGCGCTACGTCGAGCTCACCCGCGAGGATCGCTGACAGCGCCTGGTTGATCGGTGTCTGCTGCGGAATCCCGAGGTCGACCAGATGTGTCACTGCGTTGCGGGCCCCGATGCGGTCGGCCACGATGCGTCCGGGGTCCGTGTACGACCAGGTGCCCCGCGGCACGGCGACGCGCTGCACGGCCTCCAGCAGGCCCGCGCCACCAGCGTCTTTCGACGCGGACTCCGAAGCCCGAACCATGAGCTCCACGGCCTCGGCATCGTCGAGACACGTGCCGACACCGACGAGCACCGGCGTTCGCGGATCGAGCACGGCGCCTGTTTAGCCCGGTCGCCATTCATCACTCCCACCCGCATCCCCACCTGCATCCCCACCCGCGCTGAAAGCGCGGTGTTACGGTCCCGACGCAAGTGCAACGGCTGCCACCGTTGACGGGGGCGGTCCGAAGAGGGGGCCACCATGGGTGGATCACGTTTGGAACGACTCGCACCGCTCGCGGGAGCGCTGTTCGGGGTGGTCATGGTCATCGGGGTGCTGTCGGCCGGCTCGCCGCTCGACACCGACGCCTCTGCCGAGGAAGTGATCAAGCACTACGACGACGGCAAGTTCTTCATCGGCATCATCGCGTTGGGGCTGGGTTCCGTGCTGTTCATGTTCTTCGCCGCGACCCTACGCAGGCACCTGGCCGCAAATGGGCCCGATTGGCTGGCGGCGCTCGCGTTCGGCGGGGCCATCGTGTTCACCGTCGGGCTTGCCGGCTTTGCCTCGAGTCAGTTCGCGCTGGTCGACGCTGCCGACCAGAAGTCGCTCGGCGCCGCCCAAGCGTTGAACATCATCGACAACAACAACTTCCCGCCTGCGATCATCGGCGTGTGCCTGTTGCTGCTCGCCACGGCGTGGCACGTTCTGTCGTCGGGATCGCTGCCGAGGTGGATCGGTTGGGTGTCGTTGGTGATCGGCATCCTCGCTTTGGCCGGGCCGCTCGGGATCCTCGCGTTCCTGCTCTTCGCGCCGTGGACATTCGTCGTCTCGATCGTGCTGTACCGGCAAGGCCGCGCGAGCGTCGCACCCGCCGCGGCATAGCGGCAGGTCCGCCGCGGCAGCCGTCTACGGTGCCCGCGTGAGCTGGGACGGCGACGACTATCAGCGTCGATTCGACCGTCTCGCAGACGCGGGGCAGGACGTGCACGGCGAAGCGTTGTTCGTCATGCGTCTCCGACCTCAGTCGGTGCTCGATGCGGGATGCGGAACCGGACGCGTGGCGATCGAGCTCGCGCGGCAGGGCGTCGACGTCGTGGGTGTCGACTCCGATGCGTCGATGCTGGACGTCGCCCGGCGGCGGGCACCACACCTCGAATGGGTGCAGGCCGACCTCACCACGATCGACCTCGACCTCGTCTTCGACGTCGTGGTGCTCGCTGGCAACGTGCCGTTGTTCACGCCCCCGGGGACAGAGGCTGCACTGGTCGCGGGCTGCGCTCGTCATGTCGGCCCGACTGGCGCGCTGGTGGCCGGCTTTCAGCTCGACCACCGGCTCTCGCTGGCCGACTGGGACGCGCATTGCGCAGCAGCCGGGCTGGCCCTCGCCGAACGCTGCGCGACCTGGGACGGCGAGCCGTTCGTCCACGGCGCCGCCTACGCAGTCTCGGTCCATCGCCCCGCCCCGCCCTGACCGCGGCTCGAAGATCCCCCGGCGGCACGTTCGAGCAAGGCATCGACGGCGAGCGCGGGACGCCGGCACCGGCCTCCTCGCGAATCCCCTGCCTTGTAACCTCCCTACTCTTCACAGAATCGAGCAGCCCCATGGAAACTCGCGTCGACGAGATCGCCGATCGCATCTACCGCCTGTCCACCTTCGTGCCGGACATCGGCCCGACCGGTTTCACGTTCAACCAGTTCCTCGTCGATGCCGACGAGCCGTTGCTGTTCCACACCGGACCACGCGGGATGTTCCCATTGGTGTCGGAAGCCGTCGGCAGTGTGATGTCGATCGAACGGCTGCGGTGGATCACGTTCGGCCACCTCGAGTCCGATGAATGCGGCGCGATGAACCTGTTCCTCGCCGCGGCGCCGAACGCGCAGATCGCCCACACCGGTCTCGGTTGCATGGTGTCGATCAACGACCTCGCCGATCGCGAGCCGCGCCCGCTCGGGCCTGACGAATTGATCGACGTCGGCGGCAAGTGCATCCGCAGCATCGACACGCCACACGTTCCGCACGGGTGGGACGCGCACGTGCTCTACGAGGAGACCACCGGCACGCTGTTCAGCGGCGACATCTTCACGCAACTCGGCGACGGCCCGGCGCTGTCCACCGGCGATCTCCTCGACGGTGCCGCGAACGCCGAGGACGTCTTCGGTCAGACGGGCCTCACCCCGAACACCGCGCCCACCATCCGCCGCCTCGCCGAGCTCGAGCCCACGACGGTGGCGATCATGCACGGTTCGTCGTACTCGGGTGACGGCGGCAAGGCGCTCCTCGCGCTGGCCGACGACTACGACCGGCGGCTCGCCGCCGCGGGCTGATCCGTACGGACGCCGTGGAACCGAGAGATGCCCTGGAACCAAGAGAAGTGGTGCGCCTGTTCCTCGACCACGGCCGCAAGGACGGCGACTGGAACATGGAGGTCATCGAGCAGTGCTTCGACGATCGGTACTGGTCGCACACCTGGGGCGGCGACCTCGTCCACACCGGCGCGCGCCAGGGAAGGTTCTTCAGCGCTCTCGAATTCCTCGAGCACGTGTCGAGCGACCTGATCGCTGAAGGTGACTTCGTCGTGCATCGTTCGACCCGTCGAGTTCGTCACGTCGGCGAGATCTTTGGCGTCGCGCCGACCGGACGCGAGGTCACGGTGCAACACGTCGAGATGTGGCGGATCGACGGCGGCAAGATCGTCGAGCACTGGGGCGGACTCGGCGAAGGCGGACAGCTCTACCGGGCGCTGACGCAACCCGAGTAATCCTCCGCCGCAGCCGGAGCAGGTGTCCTCGGAGTAGAGGTGTCCTCGGAGTTGGAGGTGTCGTCGGACTGGAGGTGTCCTAGGAGTAGAGGTGTCCTCGGCGTGATTGTCGAACTCTCGGCGGTGAGAGGACATCTCGTCCGGTGGGTCATCGCCGTGATGGCCACGGGGGCGGTCGCCATCGCCGGCAGCTTGCTGACGGCACCCCGCAACGAGCGCGGCCTGTCCACGGTGGCGCCCGCTGTCAACAAGGCAACGTCGACCTCGACGA
>JBEEFX010000146.1:0-12574 GCA_041166365.1 Acidimicrobiaceae bacterium | reverse complement strand
GTGATGAGGCCCGTGTTCACCGACGTCTGCGCGGCACCGGTGGGAGTCGCCGAGTTCGTACCCGTCGACGTGATCTCGCCGGGCTGCGGCACCGCCGTCTTGTCGACGAAGAGCACCTTGGCGGCCTGATAGAGGAATCGAGCCGGGTTGCAGATGACCGTTCCCCCGTCGAGCGCCTGCGCCTCGGTGAGCTGCGCGGTCTCGGGCTTCGAGATGATGGAGCCCTTCTGACCCTCGATCGTGATGATGCCCTTGTCGTCCGGCTTCTTGCAGTAGCCGGCTTCGGGCTGCACGAGGATGTTGATGAGGTCGCCGGGGACGATCACGCCGGCCACCCCGCGGGTCTGGTCGACCGAGATCGTGATCGCCACGCATGGGACGGGCTTGCCGTTGGTCGAACCAACGGTGTTGGCGGCCGCGCAGTCGGTCGGCACGCGACCGGCGAAGGTGGTCTGACTCTCGATCGGGTCGGCGAACATGCCGTCGACGAGGATCTGGCCGGTGGTGTAGTTGGCCACCGCGACCTTGTCCTGCACGATGCTCGGGTCGACGATCGCGGTGACGGGCTTGAACTCTGCCGCGATGTCCGCCCGCACGATCATGCCTTGGTCCTGCGCCTCACGCCCGCTGAGACCCTTGGGGATGTCCTTCGCGATCTTCAGCACCTGCACCTGGCGAGCGTTGTCACGCGCCCGCTCATCGGCACTGTTGACGTAGTTGAAGACGAGAAACGCAGACAGGGCACCGACGACCACAGCTGCGATCAGGATCAACGTTCTGCGAGAGCTCACACCCACCTCATTCCTAGGACCAACATGAACCCGCGGCACGCGGGGGCACAGCGACAGCTACTCCCCCCGAATCCTGCGACATCGTAGGTGCCGGGGGGCGTCGAAACGAGGAACCACTCGTGGCTCCGCAAGCAACAGATCGGCTCGTCGAACCCGGAAACTGAGCGAGCTTCCGGAAAAATCCCGAATGCGAGAGACGCGGCTACTCCGCGTCGACGTCCGGGGCGTCTTCGGTTGACGGAGCGTGGTCGACGGCGTCTGATTGCGGCATTTCGGGCGTTGCGGCGAGCTCGCCGCCCTCGGACTTCTCGTACTCCTCCCACGCCGATTCGATGGCCGAAGCGTCGTAGGTGGGCCCGATGTAGTTGCCTTCGTCGTCGTAGGCGTGCTCGCCGAAGTGCTCGCGGTACTCCTCGGCCACCTCGCCGCCCTCGGCCGCCTGCTTGATCGACAAGCTGATGCGGCGACGGGCGAGATCGAGATCGATGATCTTGACCCACAGCTCCTCGCCCGGGGTGACGACCTGCTCGGGAAGGTCGACGTGATGCGCCGACATCTCCGAGATGTGCACGAGACCTTCGATGCCGTCGCCCACTTGGACGAACGATCCGAAGGGCACGAGCTTGGTGACTCGCCCGTAGACCAGCTCACCGACGCGGTGCGTGGTGGCGAATTCCTGCCAGGGATCTTGTTGCGTGGCCTTGAGCGACAGGCTGATGCGCTCGCGGTCGAGGTCGACGTCGAGCACCTGCACGGTGACCTCGTCGCCGACGGCGACGACCGAGCCGGGATGGTCGACGTGCTTCCACGACAGCTCGGACACGTGGATGAGGCCGTCCATGCCGCCCAGGTCGACGAAGGCGCCGAAGTTCACGACGCTCGACACCACGCCGGAGCGAACCTCGCCGGGCTTCAGGTTGGCGAGGAAGTCCTCGCGCTGTTCCTTCTGCGTCTCCTCGAGCCACGCGCGGCGCGACAGCACCACGTTGTTGCGGTTCTTGTCGAGCTCGATGATCTTGGCTTCGAGGCTGCGACCGACGTACGGCGCCAGGTCGCGCACTCGACGGAGCTCGACGAGCGATGCGGGCAGGAAGCCGCGCAAGCCGATGTCGAGGATGAGACCGCCTTTGACGACCTCGATCACGGGACCGCGGACGATGCCGTCCTCTTCCTTGATCTTTTCGATCGTCCCCCACGCCCGCTCGTACTGCGCACGCTTCTTGGAGAGAACGAGGCGGCCTTCCTTGTCTTCCTTCTGGAGAACAAGGGCTTCGATCTTGTCGCCGAGGCTGACGATCTCCGACGGATCGACGTCGTTGCGGATCGACAGCTCGCGCGCCGGGATGACGCCTTCGGACTTGTAGCCGATGTCGAGCAGGACTTCGTCGCGATCGACTTTCACGACCGTGCCTTCGACGATCTGACCGTCTTCGACCTCGACCATCGAAGCGGCGTACGCCTCTTCGAGCGACATTCCCCCGAGGTCGTCTTCCACCACCTGCCGCGGCACGTACGCCGGCTCGCTCTGCTCGGGTGCTTCGGTGGTGACGCTCGCCTCGGCGGGAGGAGCTTCGGAAGTGGGGTCGGGGGTCTGGTCGGACAAGGAAGAGCCTTAGGTCAGGTCGTGTGCCCGCTCGACTTGAGCGGCCCAAAAAGGTACCACCAGCGGGCACTTCCCCCTTCCGGTGGTGTCGCGACTCGATCTCACGCGGCCCGGTGGCCGATGACGAGCAGCTCGGGGCTCTCGATTGTCGGCGGTCGTCGGTCGTACTTCCCGGGTTCGACCGACCACACCGCGTCGATGTGCAGGCCGGCTCGATCGCAGAGCAGTCGGAGCTCCCGCGCCGTGTAGCAGGTGGTCCACAGGTCGGCTTCGGCGTCGTGTCCGTCCTCGCTCTTGAGCACCGTCCGCTCGTGGTGGACGCCCGTCTCGGCGTCGAACGTGCCCGCCTCCTGCGGGTAGCGGACCTGGAAGTACGACGAGAACGCGCTCACGGCGAAGCGCCCGCCGGGCCGCAGCGCCCGGGCGATGCCGGACAGCACGTCGAGGTCGTCGCCGGGCCCGACCAGGCCGAACGCGCCTTGACACAGCGAGATCGCCGCATCGAACTCGTCGACGAACGCGAGCTGACGGGCATCGACTCGCCGGAACGACGCCGGCGTGCCGGCCGGGGTGCGCTCGCCCGCGAGGTCGACGAAGCGCTGCGAGATGTCGATGCCGAGGACCTCGATGCCGATCGCTGCGAGGGCGTGCACGTGCCGCCCAGGCCCGCAACCGACGTCGAGCACGCGCATCGCGGGCACGAGCCCGAGCACCTCGACGAGGAATGCGACCTCTTGCTGCGTGCCTTTCGTGAACGAGTACCGCAGGTACGCCGCTCCGAGATGATCGGCGAGCGGCTCGAACCAGTGCCCTTCGGTCAACGCCGCACCTCGGGGGCTACGCCCCGGTCAACCCTGGCCAGGCAGTTTCGCCGTGCAGTCCCACCGCGGGGGGAAGTAGTTCCAGTCCTTGCTGGTGTTGAAGCGCGTCCCACCGCACTTGTCCGCCGTCCCGATGGCCACACCGACCGAGAAGAGCACGAACACCACTCCGACGACAACGACCGTCAGCAGGAGCGGTCGCAGCGCGCGCCACAACGTGCCTGGCATCCGCTCGCTGTAGTGCAGATGCTCCGGCGGTGGCATCGACACGGTGGTCCCCTTCCTCGATCTAGCTCTTGGCGTCTGCCCACGTGGCACCGAACGCAAGATTCACGGCCAAAGGTACCCGTAGCTCCGCGGCCCCGCCCATGACCGTCGTGGTCAGCTCTGCCGCGTGGTCCCGTTCGGCGGGCGGTACCTCGAGCAGCACCTCGTCGTGGACCTGCAGGATGATCCGGCTCTGCAGCTTCTCTTCCTCGAGCGCCTTGTCGAGCCGCACGAGCGCGACCTTGAAGATGTCCGCGGCCAGACCTTGGATGCCGGCGTTCATCGCCTGTCGTTCCCCGGCCTGACGGATCCGGTAGTTCCCGGACGACAGCTCGGGGATCTGGCGGCGCCGGCCGAACAGCGTCTCCGTGTAGCCCCGCTCGCGCGCTTCGGCCACCGTCTGCTCCATGTAGGCCTTCACCGTCGGGAAAGCGACGAAGTACGCGTCGAGAATGACCTGCGCCTCGTCGGTGGGGATGCTGAGGCGCTGACCGAGCCCGTACGCCTCCATGCCGTAGGCGAGACCGAACGAGACCATCTTGGCCTTCGATCGTTGCTCGATCGTCACCTTGGTCGGATCGACGTTGAAGATGCGAGCCGCGGTCGCGTTGTGGATGTCCTGCCCTGACTCGAATGCGGCGACGAGCCCGGGGTCGCCGGTGAGATGGGCGATGCAGCGCAACTCGATCTGGTTGTAGTCCGCGACCAGCAGCTCGCAGCCAGCTGCCGGGATGAAGGCCTTGCGGAAGCTGCGACCGAGCTCACTGCGCACAGGGATGTTGTGCAGGTTCGGTGCGTCCGAGCTCAGCCGGCCGGTGCGCGCGACGGTCTGGTTGAAGGTGGCATGGATGCGCCCATCGGCCTGCACCTCGCTGAGCAACCCTTCGCCGTACGTCGAGCGCAGCTTCTCCACCTCGCGGTAGCGCAGCTAGTGCTCGATGATCGGATGCTGGCCCGCGAGCTTCTCGAGCGACGACGCGTCCGTGGAGTAGCCCGTCTTCGTCTTCTTCTGCGGCTGCAGACCCAGACGATCGAAGAGGATCTCGCGGAGCTTCAGCGTGGAGTTCACGTTGAAGTCCTCACCCGCGTCTTCGCAGATCAGTTGCGTGAGCTGGGCGCACTCCGCTGCGAGCGTGTCGTTGAGGTGCTTGAGCTCGGTCGCATCGACCGCAACACCGGCCGTCTCCATCCGAGCGAGCACGCGGACGAGCGGGACCTCGATGTCGTCGTGCAAGGGTCGCAGCCCCTGTGCGTCGAGCGCGTTCGTGATCGGCTGGACGAGCCGGGCAACCGCGAGAGCTCGCCGGGCCGCCTCTTGCATTGCTCGGCTCACTACGTTCGCCTGCGCTGTCGACTCGTCGCCGGCTGTCGGCGGGACTCGCCGACCAGAGGCCTGCGGCGTCGCGGTAGCGAGTCCCGTCGATCCCTCGCCGACCTCCATTGCAAGATCGAGCTGCCCCGGTGGTGGCCCGCCGCCATCGATCGGCAGCTCCAAACCGGCGTAGCGCAAGAGCAGATCGCCGAGGAGGTAACGCGACTCCGCGGGGTCGAGCAGGTACGCGGCCAGCATCGTGTCGAGGCACAACGTGCGCAGGTCCGCGTCGAGCTGCCCGAGCAACGCGCGCATCAGGGGCTTGGCGCCGTGCGCCGCGATGGCACGGCCGTCCTCGGCGACGAGCGCTCGCAGGGCATCACGCACCGTGGGTTCGTCGAGGACGTCGCGGGGCAGCCACCGGGTCTCCGCCTGCTCGGAGTCGACGACGACGGCCAAGCCGACGAGCGGGCTGCGGCCTTCGGGCCCATCCCACGCCGCTTCGATCGCCAGCGGGTCGGCACCCGTGCGCAGGCTTGCGAGCAGCGCGACCGCGTCGCCGGGCGCATCGACGGACGTGACCTCGGCTTCGAGCACGGCCGTCGCCGTGATGGCCGCGCTGCCTTCGACGTCTGCGAACGCCTCGGCCAGCCGTTCCTGCAGCGTTCGGAACTCGAGGAAGTCGAAGAGCTTGCGCACTTCCTCCTGGTCGAAGGGCTCGAGGCGCAGCCCGTCGGGCGCGACCTCGAGGGGAACGTCGCGCAACAGCACCATCACCTCGACGTTGCTGCGCACCTTCGCCTCGTGCTCCGCGAGGTTCGAGCGCAACTTCGGCGTCTGTTCGTCGAGATGCTCGTAGATGCCATCGACGCCGCCGTAGTTGACGATCAGCTTCGCCGCCGTCTTCTCCCCGACGCCCGGCACGCCCGGCAGATTGTCGGACGGATCGCCGCGCAGCGCGGCATATTGCGTGTACAGCTTCGGAGGCACGCCGGTGCGCTCCTCGATGCCCGCTTCGTCGTACAGCGCGTAGTCCGAGACGCCGCGACGGTTGTACAGCACCTTGATCAACGGGTCTTCGACCAGTTGGTACGCGTCCCGGTCGCCGGTGACGATCAACGCCTCGTCGCCCTGATCGCGCGCTTGCGTCGCGAGCGTGGCGATGATGTCGTCGGCTTCATAGCCGGGCGCCTCGATGATCGGGATGCGCAACGTCTCGACCACCTGGCGCACCAGCCCCATCTGCTGGCGGAGGATGTCGGGCGCGGCGCTGCGGTTCGCCTTGTAGTCGGCGACCGCCTCGTGCCGGAACGTCGGCTCCGGCCGGTCGAATGCCACACCGATGCCGTCCGGCTTGTGGTCGCGGACCAGGTTCAGCAGCATCGAGGTGAACCCGTACACCGCGTTCGTGACCTGCCCGGAGGCCAGCGTGATGTCGGTCGGGAGGGCGAAGAACGCGCGGTAGGTCAGCGAGTTCCCGTCGACCAACATCAACTTCGCCATACAGGGCCGACTCTAGGGGTCGAGCCACTCGATGAGCGCGGGGAGGCGATCGTGCAGGTCGCGGTAGGCGATGAGCTGCTCGGGCTCGGCCCGAAGGCGCGCCGCGAGCTTGTGGCGGGTGACGACGTCGACGTCCTGCAACTGCACCTGTTGCGTGCGAATGGTGAAGAGGACGGCCTCGCTGCGCGGAAGGCGGCGCAGCGTCTGGCGCTCGGTGCGCAACCACTGCTCGGACGGAGGGACGCCGAGGGTCGGCGGCACCTCCGGCGCGAACAGGTCGGGCAGCTCGTGGATCGCGAAGTTGCGCCGGCCGGCCACCGTTCCGGTGGTGAGGCGACGCAAGAAGGAGTCGACCTTGGAACCGAGCTCGGACGCGTAGCCCGGTACGCGCTCGTGGATCTCGGTGAGCGGCCGGCCGAGCATGCCCGCGAGCCGCCAGTGCGACGGGAAGCAGACGCACCCGGCCACGAGGACGCCGTCGACGAGCACGCACAGGTCTTCCTCGACCCGGAGGGCGGCTCGTTCGAGAGGCTCCAGCAGATCGGTGCCCGCCGCCGCGAGCACCTCGTCCCGATGCTCGGTCAGGAGGCGCTGCTTCTCGGATGCATCCTCCAGCGGCGTGAGCATCTCGCTCGTGCGCGCCGTGCCCATCGTGAGCCACGGCGGTCCCTCGGACGAGAGCCGCAGCTCCTGCGCCCACTCAGGGCTTGAGGTTGCCGTCGATGACGTCTTGTGCCACCGCCTTCAGCGTGCTGCGGGTGTCCATCGCCGTCTTCTGGAGGAAGCGGAACGCGTCGGACTCCGCCATGTCGTGGTGATCCATGAGCTTGCCCTTGGCGCGGTCGACGAGCTTGCGCGTCTCGAGTTGATCGGCGAGCGAGAGGTTCTCGTCGGCGAGCGCCTTCATCTCCTGGAAACGGCCGAGCGCGACCTCGACCGCGGGGATCAACTCGTTCTTCTGGAACGGCTTGACGAGGTACGCGAGTGCGCCGGCGTCGCGGGCCTTCTCGATCAAGTCGCGCTGGCTGAATGCCGTGAGGATCAGCACGGCCGCGTGCTTGTCGGCCGTGATGGCGCTCGCGGCCTCGAGCCCGTCCATACCGGGCATCTTCACGTCGAGGATGGCGAGATCGGGCTGGTGCTGCTTGACCAGCTCGACGGCTTCGTCGCCGCGGCCCGTTTCGCCGACGACCTCATAGCCCTCCTCTTCGAGGGTCTCTTTGAGATCGAGGCGGATGATCGCTTCGTCTTCAGCGATGACAACACGGATGGGCACCAGAATCTCCCTCAGTGCTCGGCCATGAGCTGATCGAGCAGCTCGTCCTGGCGACGTTCGAGTCGATCGATCTTGGATTGGACGTCGGCTCGATGCCGGCCCATGGCGTCGACGTGGCGCTGCGCGTCATGATGCTCGCGATCGGCCAGGGGCGTCTCTGACACCAGCGCGCGCAGGCGGGCATCGTCCGCGGTCTCGGCGAACTGCAAGAACTGCTCGTCGGTCACGCCCAACTCGGCCCGTAGTTGTTGCAACTGCTCGCTCACCTCGACCAGCTTTCGCTCGACCATCGACCGAGACATAGGACCGATCATTCTACGTGCCGGGCTGGTCCCGATCATTTGATTGACTGTGCCCATGGCTCGCTGCGCCTTCGGCTTCGCTCGGCAGCGCCGGCTCGCTGGCGCTCGCTCGCCGCGGTTGGCTGCGGGCCAGGCGACCCGCTAGCGGCCGATGCGCCGCCTCCTGCTCCTCGCCTTCATCTGGGGCTGGTCGTTCCTCTTCATCAAGGTCGCCGTCGAGGGAATGAGCCCGCCCACGGTCGCCTGCGCGCGGGTGGCGTTGGGTGCGATCGTGCTGCTCAACACCCTGCGATCGACGGGTCGTACCCTCCCCCGAGACCGCGTGCTGTGGCGCCACTTCACGATCGCCGCCGCGTTCGGCAACGCCGTGCCGTTCACGCTCCTCGCTTGGGGTGAGGAGCGCATCACGAGCGCGCTCACCTCGGTGCTGAATGCATCGACGCCCCTCTTCACGGCGGTCATCGCCGCTCTGTTCCTCAAGGATCGGCTCAAGCCGCTGCAGATCGGTGGCCTGCTACTCGGGTTCGTCGGCGTGGGCGTGGCCGCGGGGTTCGGAGCGGGCGACCTCGGCGACTCGTCCGTCATCGGTTCGCTGGCCGCGGTCACCGCCGGCCTGTTCTACGGCATTGCGTTCGTGTACATGCGTCGCAACCTCACCGGCATCGAGCCGACGGTCGCGGCGGCCGGACAGTTGCTGATGGCCACCGTGTTGCTGCTCCCGTTCGCCGCGGCGACATCGGCGTCGAGTGGGCTGCATCTCACTGTGCGCCGCGCCGCGGCGATCACGGCGCTCGGCGTCGTCGGCACCGGTGTCGCGTACATCCTGAACTACCGGATCCTGCGCGAGGTCGGCGCGACGCGGGCGTCGGTCGTCACGTACATCGTCCCTGTCGTGGCCGTCGCCGTCGGCGTCGTCGTGCTGGGTGAGCGGTTCGAATGGCGTCTGGTGTGGGGCGGTGCGCTGACCGTCACCGGGATCGTGCTGCTGCGCGAGCGGCGACCGATCCGGGTTCCGATCCCGAGCGCGGCGGCCGTGCTGCTCGTCCTCGTGCTGCTCGCGGTGCCGCTCGCGGCGTGCAGCGGTGGCGAATCGGGCGCGTCCTGTTCGACGGCGCACGCCGAGCCGATCAACCCTGACCTGCGCCACGTCATCACCGGCGGCGCCGAGCCCACCTACACCACTGATCCTCCGACATCCGGTCCCCACACACCCGGCGCGGTCCCGCAGGGCGTGCTCGATCACCCGCTGTCCCGCCCTTCACAGGTCGGCGTGCTGGAGAGCGGTGCAGTGTTGTTGCAGTACCGCGATCTCTCGGCCGACGAGCAGCGCGCCCTCGGCGCGCTCGCCACGGACAACGCCGTCGTCGCGCCGAACCCCTCTCTGCCGGAGCGCGTCGTCGCGACAGCGTGGCTGTTCAAGCAGTCGTGCTCGGCCGTGGACACCGCGGCGCTCCGAAGCTTCATCCGCACGCGTGCCGGGCATGGCCCCGGCACGGACGGGTAAACGGCGCACGTGGCTCGCGACGCTTGGGGCATCGAGGACGGCTACTGGGACATCGCCGGTCGCTGGCATGACACCTCCGAGCCGACGCGGCGCGCCCTCCGCGTCGCGATGGGTGGGCTCCGCGACGTGGCCGATCCCCCGCCGACGTCGCGTGCGGTGTGGTTCGTGCGGCGCGGCGCAGCTCCTGCGATCGAGCGGCCGGCGGAGCTCGTGCTCGAGGACGGCACCCACGTCACCGCGTCGAAGGCATTGCCCCCCGACCTTCCCCTCGGCTACCACGACCTGCTGCCGAGCGACGGCGGACCGGTCACGCGCCTGATCGTGGCACCGGATCGCTGCCACCTGCCGGAAGGACTGCGAACGTGGGGCTGGTACGCGCAGCTCTACGCCACGCGCTCACGACAGAGCTGGGGCATCGGCGACCTCGGTGATCTGGCCACGCTCGGCCGGTGGGCGACCGGCCTCGGCGCCGGCGTGCTCGGGATCAACCCGTTGCATGCCCCACAACCCGGACCGCAGCAGGACCCCAGCCCGTACTTCCCGAGCAGCCGGCGCTTCCGCAACCCGCTCTACCTCCGCATCGAGAACGTGCCCGGCTTCTCGTCCACCGACAAGTCGCTCGCGCTCGCGGCCGAAGCCGGCCGGGCACTCAACCGCCAGCGCGTGATCGACCGTGATCAGGTGCACGCGCTCAAGCTGCCCGCGCTCGAACTGCTCTGGGCCGGGTTCACCGACGACGCCCGCTTCGACGCCTTCGTCGCACGCGGCGGGAGTGCGCTGCGTCAGTTCGCGGTGTACTGCGCTCTCGCGGAGCGGTACGGCAGTGGCTGGACGGCATGGCCGTCGGAGCATCGACGTCCGGACAGCCCGAGCGTCACGCGTTTCGCCGCCGCCCAACATGATCGGATCCGCTTCCACTCCTGGCTGCAATGGCTGCTCGACGAACAGCTGGCGGCGGCCGGCGCGGAGATCGCGTTGTTGGGCGACCTCGCAATCGGGTTCGACCCCGCCGGGGCCGACGCGTGGGTGTGGCAGGACACGATCGCCCCCGGCGTGCGCGTCGGCGCACCTCCGGACGCGTTCAACGCGGACGGCCAGGACTGGGGGCTCCCCCCGTTCGTCCCGTGGAAGTTGCGAGCGGTCGGCTACGAGCCACTCGTGCAGACGCTGCGCGCCGCGCTCGAGCATTGCGGGGCGTTGCGCATCGATCACGTGATGGGCTTGTTCCGCCTGTTCTGGATCCCCGAGGGCGGAGGTGCGGCCGAGGGCACCTACGTGCGCTTCCCCGCCGACGAGCTGCTCGACATCGTGGCCTTGGAGAGCGACCGCGCCGGCGCCGTGATCGTCGGCGAAGATCTCGGCACCGTCGAGGACGAGGTGCGCGAGCACCTGGCGACGCGCGGCGTGCTGTCGTATCGGCTGGCGTGGTTCGAGGACGAGCCTCCCGAGGCCTTCCCCCCGCAGGCGCTCGCCGCCGTGAGCACGCACGACCTGCCGACGATCGCGGGCGTGTGGACGGACGCAGACGAGCAAGCCGACACAGAGATGCGGGGCCGGCTCGTCGAGTGGACCGGGCTTCCGGAGGCCGCGTCGGTCGACGACGTCGTGGTGGCCGTCCACGATCGCCTGGCCCGGGCGCCCTCGATGGTCGTGACCGCGACGCTCGACGACGCGCTCCGCGTGAAGGAACGTCCGAACCTTCCCGGAACCACGACCGAGCGGGCGAACTGGTCGCTCGCGCTGCCCGATCCCCTCGAGGACTGGGTGGACGATCCTGTCGTCGGGCAGATCGTCGAGGCCTTGCACCGTCCGGGTGACTAGTCCGAACTGACCAAGTGAAAACCACCCGATCGGGCCATGTCCCGATTGGGGGTCGCCGCCGATACTCCCCCAGAGCCATCCCTCATGTGGGACGAATCAAGGGGAGTTCGGTCGGTTGCAACCACTTCGCCAGGAGTCGCGGGAGCGGTGTGAGGGCGATGCGGGGACGGCGCTCGTCGAGATGGCCTTCCTCATTGCGCCGCTGTGTCTGCTGCTCTTCGGCATCATCGTCTACGGCTACCTGATGTCGTTTCGCCAGAACATGACGCAGGCGGCCGGCGAGGGAGCCCGGGCCGGGGCGGTCGCACCCGTTGGCCAAGCGTCCACCAAGGCCAACGACGCGACGAACAAGGCGCTCGAGGCCTTCGGGGAGAGCTGCGGCAACGGACGCACGTCGTGCTTGATCAGCACCGGGACCTGCCCGACGCCGAGCACGGCCCAGTGTGTCTTCGTCACCGTGACCTACGACTACGAGCACCACCCGTTGATGCCGGACATCCCGATCGTGTCGGCCGCCATCCCGAACACGTTCACGTCGAAGAGCACGGCTGAGATCAACACGTGATGTGCCGTACCGCCCACCGCGCCGATGGCGATCGCGGAGCGGTGATCCCGATCGTCGCCCTCTCACTCATCACGCTGATGGTGATGACGGCGTTCAGCATCGACATCGGCCGCCAGATCCTGCGCCGCCGCGAAGCGCAAGCCGTGGCCGACGTGATCGCTCTTGACATGTCCCGGCTCATCGACGGGCGCAACGTGCAGTCCATCGAAGGCGACATCAAGTGGAGCACGACGAAGAGCCAGAGCGCGACGCGCAACAACTGGTCAGACTCCGATGTCGAAGCGGTGACCGGTCACTGGGACGCGGCCTCGGGCGCGTTCACGCGGTTGAGCGGCACGGCCGTACCCGATGCAGTGCAGGTGACGGCGCGCGACATCGTCGACTTCTACTTCGGCACCGTGATCGGAGCGTCGCACGGCAACGTCAGCCGCAGCTCGGTGGCACTGCCGAGCGGCAAGACGTTCGGCGGGCTCGGCTCCGTGTTCGCCGGCTTCCAGTACTACCGCGACGGCATCTCGGCGCAGTACGACCTCCAGGCCGAGCTGCGGACGAAGGTGCTCAACGCGACGTTCTCCCAGCAGTTCGGGTTCAGCTCGTCGCTGCCACCGATCGGCATCGGTCTCGACGCCGTCGGCTACAAGGGCATCTCGAACGGCAACGTACGGCTCGGTGACATGGCCGCGGCCGCCGGGTTCGGTTCGGTCGACGAGATGCTCAACGCCGACATGACGGCCAAAGACCTCCTCAACGCGGAGGCCACCGCACTGCAGAACTCCGGCAACTCGTCCGACGTCGCCGCCGGCAACGAG
>JBEEFX010000145.1:0-2673 GCA_041166365.1 Acidimicrobiaceae bacterium | reverse complement strand
CGAACATCTGTGCATGCCCTCTTCGCACATGGTGGTGTCCGTCGGTGAGCTCCAGGCGCTGTACCGCCCGGCCGGACGGGGCGCACTCGACAAGGTCATCGACCGCCTCGACGAGAACTGCCGGGACTTCATCGCCCACGCTCCGTTCGTCATCGTGTCGACCGCGGACCATCGAGGCCGATGTGACGCATCGCCCAAAGGCGGCCCGCCGGGCTTCGTGCAGGTGTTGGGTGAGACGCAACTGGCATGGGGCGACCTCGCCGGCAACAACCGGCTCGACTCGATGCGCAACCTCATGACGAACGCCGGCATCGCGCTGCTGTTCATGGTCCCTGGGCTCGACGAGACGCTGCGCGTGAACGGCGAGGCCGTGCTCACCACCGATCCCGCGATCCTCGAGCAGTGCACCATCGACACGACCGTCCCGCGGATCGCGGTCACCGTCACGGTGCGCGAGGCGTACATCCACTGTGCGAAGGCTTTCCGCCGATCGAGCCTGTGGCAACCCGACGCGTGGCCCGACCGATCCGACATGGCGAGCATCGCGTGCATGCTGCGCGACCATGCCCAGCTCCACGACATCGAGCCCGCCGTCATCGAAGAAGCGCTCGAGAGCGACTACGAACGCACGCTCTGGCAAGCGGGTGGCGAGGACAAGGAGTCAGGAGTCCTCGGCGGGCGATGAACCGGGTGGGCGTCGTGTGGCCCACACGGCGTACAGCGGGTCCCCGCGATGCTGCACCGGTGTCCTGCGCTCGACGGTCGCGGCGCTCCAAGCTCCGGCCCGACGGAAGTACTCGGCCACCACGGCGCAGTGCTCGTCGTCGGACGTCGCCAGCCAGCCGCGGATGGCCTTGGTCGGGAAGCACCGGTTCGAGAAGGTGCACACGAAGTGTCCCCCGGGCCGCACGACACGAGCGACGTCCATGAACACTTCGATCGGACGCACGAGGTAGTCGACCGACACGCAGCACACCGCGGCATCGAACGAGTCGTCGGCAAAGGGCAACCGCGGGTCGGCGTTGAGGTCGTGCAGCACGCGCTCGCCGGCCTGCGGGTTGGCATCGAGCTCGTGGGCATTCATGCCGAGGACCGTGAGGTGTCTCGGCGCGGCGTGGAAGTGCGACACCCATGAGCTCATGATGTCGAGGATCCTGCCGTCCAGCCGCAGTTCCTCGTAGAGGTCGCCCACCGCGGCGATGGCGGCTTCGTCGATGTGCGTCACGAGGCGGGGCGACGAATAGAAGCCGGCATCGGGCGCGGGGTCGGATCGATCGAAGAATCCGTCGTGGAATCCGTCGTACAGGCCGCGCACCACGGCTCCACGATCGCGGATACGCGTAGTGTCCGGCAGATCGTGGAGCTCGAATCGTGAAGGGGTTGTTCTCGGCCCGGCGGCGTTGGGGGGTGCTCGCCGCGTTCTGGATCGTCATGCTCGTGCTCGGCATCGGCGGATTCCAGCAACAGGCGCACGACACCGGCGCGAATCGCACGACGCTGGACACGCTCTACCTGACGCTCCAGCTCATCACCCTCGACTATGGCGGCGACAGCGACCTCAACTGGCGGCTCGAGCTCGCCCGGTTCATCGCGCCCATGGTGGCCGCGAGCACGGTGCTGCAGACCCTCACGGTGGTGTTCCGCGATGAGTTCGCCAGGCTGCGCCTTCGATTCATGAAGGGACACACCGTGGTGCTCGGGCTCGGTGCCACCGGAACGCGCATCGCCAAGGCCTTGGCCGCGGACGGTCACACCGTCGTCGGCATCGACAACGACGGCGCGGCACCGGGAGTCAAAGCGTTGCGCGACGGCGACATGCCGGTGCTCGTCGGCGACGCCACCGACCGGACGTTGCTCGAGTCGGCGCGGCTCGGTGTCGCCCGGCAGGTCGTCGTCGCGTGCGGCGCCGACGCCACGAACGTGGCCATCACCCAGGCGGTGCGCGCCACGAACGTCGGGACCCGCCGCGACGCGCTGCGCTGCGCGGTGCAGTTGAGCGACGCCGAGGTGTGCGCCCTGCTCCGGGGTGGGGACCTCGGCGGCGACAGCGCAGTACGGGTCGACTTCTTCAACATCCACGAACGCGCGGCGCGGGCATTGCTGGCGTCGCATCCGCCGTTCGCTGATGGGCCGCGCGCACCCCATCTCATGATCATGGGGCTCGGCCAGCTGGGGCGCAGCCTCGTCGTCGCCGCCGCCCAGCGCTGGGCCGAGATCTCGCCCGGCCGGGCGCTGCCTCTGACGCTCGTCGACCGCGCCGCCACCGGCCGCTGGGAGGCGTTGCGTCTGTTGCATCCGGCACTCGCCGCCGCCTGCTCGGTGCGCCTCCTCGACCTCGACTTCGAGGAGCCCTCCCCCGCATCAGTGGCCGGTTTCGAAGAGGCACTGGCCGAGCGGCCGACCTGGGTGGCGGTGATGTTCGACGACGAATCGGTCGCGATCTCCGTAGCCCTCCTCGTGCGGCAACGCATGGCCGAGAGCTCGTCCGTGGTGATCGTCCGCACCCGCGCGGACGACGGCATCGGCGCGCTCGTCACGACGGGTGGGTTCAGCGACCTGCACGCCTTTCCGTTCCTCGACCGCGCCTGCACCCCCGAGGTGGTGGCCGGCGGCGTGCGCGAGCTGCTGGCGCGGGCGATGCACGAGGACTACCTCGCGCGCAAGGACACCGCG
>JBEEFX010000144.1:0-2890 GCA_041166365.1 Acidimicrobiaceae bacterium | reverse complement strand
GGGCGCATTGGTCGGGTGGGCGGCCAATCGCGCTCATCACGCCGACGTCGGCGGCGACGCCCCCGGCTCCATGCCCGCCGATGCAACGGACATCGCGCAGGAAGGCTTGCGTATCCCGCCGGTGCTGCTGACGCCGGAGGTGCGCGCCGAGCTGATGGCCAGCACCCGCACGCCGGACGAGCGGGCCGGCGACCTCGACGCGCAAGTCGGCGCCAATGTGCTCGGGGTCGCCCGCTTGGCAGAGATCGTCGCGACCGGCGTACCGCTGCACGAGGTCGCCGCGTACGCGGAACGGCGGATGCGCGCCGCGTTGGCGGACATGCCCGACGGCTCGTGGAAAGCGACCGACGTGCTCGACTCGACGGGGCCGGGGCAACCGGCGGCCACGATCACCGTGCTCGTCACCATCGACGCCGATACGATCACGTTCGACTTCACCGGCACCGACGCGCAGCGCGCCGGCAACGTGAACGCGGTGGAAGCCGTGACGGTGTCGTGCGTCGCGTTCGCGTTGCGTTCGGTGACCGATCCGACGATTCCTGCGAGCGGTGGCGCGCTCCGTCCGCTACGCGTCATCGCGCCTTCCGGATCGATCGTGGCGGCGGTGCCGCCGGTCGCGGTGGGCGCAGGCAACGTCGAAGTCAGCCAGCGCGTCGCCGATGTGTGCCTGCTCGCACTCGCGCAGGCCGTGCCCGCGCGCGTCGGTGCGGCGTCGCAGGGAACGATGAACAACGTGCTCATCGGGGGCGATGGTTGGGTGTACTACGAGACGGTCGCCGGCGGGCAGGGCGGTCGGCCCGGAAGACCCGGCATGAGCGGCGTCCACACCGGTATGACCAACACGAAGAACACGCCCATCGAAGCGCTCGAGCGTGCGTTCCCGATGCGGGTGCGGCGGTACCGGCTGCGCACAGGAAGCGGCGGCGCGGGCCTGTTTCCCGGCGGTGAGGGCATCGAACGGGACTTGCAGATGCTCGAGGACGTGACGGTGTCGCTGATCACCGAGCGGCGGGTGTCGCAGCCATGGGGATTGTGGGGCGGCGAGCCGGGCGCGGTGGGCGAGGACTGGTTGCTGCCGGACGGCGACGAGTCCCGAGCGGAGCGGCTGGGGGACAAGTGCACGATCCAGATGGCTGCCGGCGACGTGCTGCGGATGCTGACGCCCGGCGGAGGCGGTTGGGGCCGGGCGCCCGGTCCGGTCGAGGGTGTGACGGTGTTCGGCGAGCGGGACGGGTCGTTGGTACGCATCGTCGAGTACGACCTGTCGTGGCCGGCGCGGTTCGCGGCTGAACGCGATCGGATCGCGTCCGCTCTCGGGCCCGTGGCGCGCCGGATCGAGCACATCGGGTCGACGTCGGTGCCGGGGTTGGCAGCAAAGCCGGTCGTCGATGTGATGGTGACGGTCGATGATCCCGATGACGACGGGGCGTTGGTGCCGGCGTTGATCGGGGCCGGCTACGTGTTGCGGGTCATCGAGTCGGAGCATCGGATGTTCCGCACACCGCAATGGGACGTGCACGTGCATCTGTGGCGTACGGGGAGTGACGACGAGCGGCGGCACCTGTTGTTTCGTGACCGCCTGCGTGGGAACGCTGACGACCGCTCGCTCTATGAGACGGTCAAGCGCGAGCTTGCTGCGCGGTCCTGGGATGACAGCAACGACTATGCCGGCGCCAAGAGCGATGTGATCGCCGAGATCATGGAGCACGCCGAGCTGTGGGCGTCCCAGCCGGGATGGTCGCTCAAGTAGCCGGAGCGACGGAAGTCCGACCCGCCACCAGCAACCTCGACAGCCTGGCGCACGTCCGAGACCGGTGGAAGAGCGAGCCGATTGTCCGAATCGCGCGATCATGTCCAACCGGAGAGGTGACGATCGCCGTCGTCGACGCGGCCATGTCAGTACTGTGGGCCTCGAGCGGGAGGGTTGCGGCGATGTCGGGCGGCCTGGTCACCATTCTCTTCACGGATCTCGTCGGCTCGACCGAGCTGGCATCCGAGATCGGTGATGCAGCAGCAGACGAGTTACGGCGCGACCATTTTGCATCCCTGCGCGAAGCAGTAGCGGGGACCGGCGGCACTGAGGTCAAGACCATCGGCGACGCGTTGATGGTGTCGTACCAAGGCGCCGCCGACGCGCTGGCTGGCGCGGCAGCGATGCAACGGGCGGTCGAGCGCCACAATCGCGCACTCGGCGGGCGACAGATCGCGATGCGCGTCGGCGTGAGCGCGGGCGATGCCAGCTTGGAGGACGGCGACTGGTTCGGAACGCCAGTCGTGGAGTCGTCGCGTCTCTGTGCAGCGGCTGATGGCGGGCAGATTCTCGTAAGCGACATCGTGCGCGTGCTCGCCGGATCCCGCACCGAGCTCGAACTGCGGTCGCTCGGTGCGCTCGACCTCAAGGGGTTGCCTGCACCCGTGGGTGCGTGCGAGGTCCTGTGGCAGACGACCATCGCGGACGCCGTGCAGGTGCCCCTTCCCGGGTGTGTCGAGACGAACCCAGCCTTCCCGTTCGCGGGACGGGTCGAGGACCTCGAACGCCTCATCTCCCAGTGGAAAGAAACGGTCGAAGGTGGGCGGCGCGCGGTGCTCGTGTCGGGCGAGCCCGGCATCGGCAAGACGCGGCTTGTCACCGAGGTCGTGCGCACCGCTCACGATCACGGCGCGATTGTGTTGTGGGGCCGATGCGACGAAGAGCTCGTCGCGCCGTACGGCCCATTCGCCGAAGCGCTGCGCAACTACTTCGCGGCAAGCCCGCCCGATCGCGTGCGGGCCGAGCTCGGGGCGTTGGGCGGAGAGCTGGTGCGCATCGTGCCTGAGCTCAGCGCGCGGGTTGCCGGCCTCGTCGAGCCCATGCGCGCCGATGCCGACACCGAGCGGTTCCGCTTGTTCG
>JBEEFX010000143.1:0-9044 GCA_041166365.1 Acidimicrobiaceae bacterium | reverse complement strand
CGGTGTCGTCCACCGTCGGCTCCTGGATCGAATGCTCTCGACGCGGCAGCGGGCGCGGCACCGGAGCGGCTCCGGCCCCAACATGCGCGGGCAGCGTCGACGGCCCGGTGGCCGCCGTGACCCTTGTTCGATCAGGTGACGGTGAGAGCTTCGCCGGGATCGCGAGGAACCCAGCGAGCACCACGGTGAGCGCGACGAACAGGAGGCGGTGCGTGCGCTGTCCGCCCATCGTCCGTGCTGCCCTCCCCGTACCACCTGATCGACCCCCGGCCGGACGGCCCCAGCGCCGCCCGAACGTTGGAACATGCATTCGCCGTGCGACGAGGGCTTTCCTGCCGGCGTTACGGTCAGGCCGTGGACGACGACGACGCCATGGGTCTCGCCCTCGAGGAGGCCACGGCCGCCCTCGGTCACGCCGATGTACCGATCGGTGCCGTCGTCCTCGTCGCGGGCGAGGTCGTCGCCCGGCGACACAACGAGCGGGAGCTCACCGGCGACCCGACCGCCCATGCCGAGCTGCTCGCGCTGCGCGATGCGGCCACGGCCGTCGGCGACGGCTGGCGGCTCGTGGACGCGACCGTGGTGGTCACCGTCGAACCGTGTGCCATGTGTGCCGGCGCGCTGGTTGCGAGCCGCGTGAAGCGCCTGGTGTTCGGAGCGGCCGATCCGAAGGCCGGCGCCTGCGGATCGCTCTACAACCTGTGCACCGATCCGCGATTGCACCACGAGATCGACGTGGTGGCCGGCGTCCGTGCCGCGGAATCGGCGGCACTGCTCGGGCGGTTCTTCGAACAGCTGCGAGACGAGCGCTCCGCAAACCCCCGGTAAGGTCGGAACCGGAGGGTTGCCTGAGTGGACGAAAGGGGCGGCCTCGAAAGCCGTTGTGGCCTCCGGGTCACCGTGGGTTCAAATCCCACACCCTCCGCTCCGCTCCTCCCCATCGCTGCCGGCGAGGCAGCACGCGTTTCAACAGCTAGCCCTTACCCTTCCTGCGATGCGGCAGATGGGTCCCCACGCGATGCTCGGGAGCGATCCAGATGCCGTGAAGGGCGCGCGGCTGCAACGTTCGCTCGTGCTCCGCGTGTGGAGTTTCGTGCGCACCTACCGCCGCATGCTGACCGGTTACCTCATCACGATCGTGATCGAGGCGGTCATCGGCATCATCCCCGCGCTGCTCATCAAGCGCATCGTCGACGACGCCATCCCCCAACAAGACCGAGGCCTCGTCACGACTCTCGCGCTGCTGATGGTGGCGTTCGCGTTCGTCGGCGCCGTGCTGTCGCTGGCGGAACGCTGGTGGTCGGCACGCATCGGTGAGGGTCTCATCTTCGATCTGCGCGTCTCTCTGTTCGACCACACGCAGCGCATGCCGATCGCGTTCTTCACTCGCACGCAGACCGGCGCACTCATCAGCAGGATGAACAACGACGTCATCGGGGCCCAGCGCGCCGTGACGGGGACGCTCGGGTCGGTCGTATCGAATGTCGTGACCCTCGTCGTGACGTTGACCGCCATGGCCATCCTGGAGTGGCGAATGACGCTGGTCACGCTCGTCCTGCTCCCGCTGTTCCTGCTGCCTGCGAAGCGAATCGGCCGCCAGCTGCAGACGATCACGCGCGAGTCGATGAACCTCAACGCCGAGATGAACACCACGATGACGGAGCGCTTCAACGTGGCCGGCGCGCTGCTCGTCAAGCTCTTCGGCCGGCACCAGGAGGAGGCAAGCGACTTCTCTCGCCGGGCGGGACGCGTCCGCGACATCGGCGTGCGCAGCGCGATGTACGGCCGTGTGTTCTTCATCGCGCTCACCTTGGTCGGCGCCGTCGGCACGGCCGCGGTGTATCTCATCGGCGGGCAACTCGTGATCTCGGGAGCAATCACTCTCGGCACGATGGTGGCGCTGGCGACGTACGTCGCGCAGATCTACGGTCCGCTCACCGCACTCACCAACGCCCGCGTCGACATCATGACCGCGCTCGTCTCGTTCGAGCGGGTCTTCGAAGTGCTCGACACGCCCAGTGTCATCGTCGAACGCCCCGGCGCGGTCGACCTGATCGACCCGCAGGGTCGAATCGAGTTCGACGACGTGTGGTTCCGCTATCCCGCGGCGTCGGAGGTGTCGATCGCGTCCCTCGAGGCGAATCCGCAGAGCGGACGAGCGCTGTCCGCCACACCGGGCACGATGGTCCTGCGCGGCGTGTCCGCCGTGATCGAGCCCGGTCAGCTGGTCGCGCTCGTCGGGCCGTCGGGGGGCGGCAAGACGACGATCAGCAACCTGCTCCCCCGCCTGTACGACGTGACGTCGGGCGCGGTGCGCATCGACGGGCACGATGTGCGGGACCTCACGCAGGTGTCGTTACGCGCCGCGATCGGAGTCGTGTCGCAGGACGCGCATCTGTTCCACGACACGGTGATGAGCAACTTGCGCTACGCCCGCCCCGAGGCGGACCTCGAGGAGGTCTACGAGGCGTGCCGGGCCGCGCAGATCCACTACGTCATCAGCAGGTTGCCCGAGGGCTACGACACCGTGGTCGGCGAGCGCGGCTACCGGTTGTCAGGCGGCGAGAAGCAGCGCGTCGCGATCGCGCGCATGCTGCTGAAGGACCCTGCGATCGTGATCCTCGACGAAGCCACCAGTCAGCTGGACTCGGAGAACGAGGCCGCGATCCAGCAAGCCCTCGCACACGCGCTCTCGGGACGAACTGCGGTCGTCATCGCGCATCGCCTCTCGACGATCACCAACGCCGATCAGATCTTGGTGGTCGACGAGGGCCAACTCGTCGAGCGTGGCGCGCACGAGGACCTCCTGAGCGCGGGCCGGCTCTATGCCGAGCTGTATCACACGTTGGTGCGTGCCGACGTCGAACCGATCCTCTGATCGTCCGCCTCGCGGCCGCGCGCGATCACGTCGTCGAGCAGTGACCGCGCGTTCGCGTCGAGCAATGCAAGGTCGTCGGAGACCAGCACCATGCCCCCGCTTTCGCCGACGCCCATCGCCCACCGTCGCACTTCTTCCGGAGCCAGCTGCGTGTCCGTCGTACGCAGCATCACGCAGTCGGGGTCGTTGAGCCACAGCCGGCGGTGCATGAACTGACGAGCCTGGGTCGCGCGGAGCGCGTTCGCGGTGGACGGTGACGTTGCCGCGTAGCCGGGCGGGAACGGGTGGTCGGCGGGCAGTTCCCACCACGGAGCCACGTCGGGACCGATGCGCATGCCGTCGACGACACCGATCGCCGGGCCCAACGGCGCGCCGCAACCGAGAAGGAAGGCGTCCTCGCCCGCACCCCGGCGGATGGCGTCGAACCCCGCGCGCACTCGCTCACCCGGCGTCACTCGTGGGTCGGCGTACCGGCCCGCGAGGCCCGGCGCGTAGGTGAAGTCGAGCTTGAGATACGTGAACCCGGCATCGACCAACGCTCGGGCCAGCGCTTCGAGGTGCGCGAGCACTTCAGGATGCGTGGTGTCGAGGACGTGAACGGCACCGCCCCAGTGGTCGTTGACCGAGCCGATGAGGCGACGGCCGCTGACGTGGGTGGCGAACCAGTCCGGATGCTGCTGCGCGACGTCGGACTCGGGCGAGGCGAAGAACGGGGCGATCCAGATCCCGGGCCGGAAGCCTTTCGCCGCGATCGCGTCGGCGAGTTGGTCGAGGGTCGACGGGAACTTGTCGTTGGTCTCGAGCCAGTCGCCCACCGCTGACTGGAAGCCGTCGTCGATCTGGAACACGTCGAACGGCCACTCCTCGGCAAGCGCGAGGTTGGCGAGGATGTCCTCCTCGGTGACGCGGTCGAAGTAGTGGTACCACGAGCACCAGCCGACCTGGAAGGGAGCGCTGACACGCGCGCTGCTCGTCCGTCCTACGTCGGCCGCCCAGTCCTCGAGGCTCTCGTAGGAACGGTCGGCGCCGAGGAGCTCGCCGCCCACGAATCGCAACGTGCCGGGGCCGCCGTACACCTGTGGCGCCTCGCCGCTCGTCTCGCGAAGGGCGGTGACGAGCTCGCTGCGCAACTCGCCCGGTGCCGCGACGGTCGGGTCACCGCTGTGCATGTCGACGAAGAGGGGGATGGCGCCGGCGGCACGCGAGGGATCGTCGTCGACTCCGACGGTCCGCCAGCGCGACTCGGACCACGACTGGTAGCCGTGACAGAACATCTGCATGTCAGTGCGGGTGGGGGTGGTCGTGGGAGTGGCCGTGGTTGCGCTGCTCGAGCCAGCGACGGAACCCGGCGGCGTTCGAGTGGATGCCGTTCAACGTGTCGAGCTTCTCCCGATGCACGGGGTCGACGGCTTCGAGCTCCGCTCCGAACGCAACATCGAGCGCGGCGGCGATGTCCCGGCCCTCCCGGAACGCGGCTTCGGCCACCTCGGCCCACTTGCGCAGGATCTCCTCGGCCTCGACCAGCGTGCCCATCGGGTCGGGCACCAGGCCGAAATGCGCGAGCGCGACGCCAGTTGGCCGGCGCTCGGCGAACCGGTGCAGCGACAGGATCGCCTGCTCGAGATCGAAGTCGGGCGGAGGCGTCGACGGTCGCAGCACGCCCGCGTCGGGCAGTCGTACGCCGACAGCGTCGCCCGCGAACAGCAGGCCGCTCTCCGAGTCGTGGAGCGCAAGGTGATGCTTCGCGTGGCCAGGTGAGTCGACCGTCGTCAACGTGCGGTTCGCGTCGATCGAGATCGTCTCGCCGTCTTCCAGCACGTGCACGCGCTCCGAGGGGGTGGGGTCGAGCCGTCCGTACAGCGTGTCGAGGAGGTCGCCGTAGACCATCGCCGCGCTGCGCACGAGCTTCGTCGGATCGACCAGGTGGCGCGCGCCTGTCTCGTGCACGTAGACGGTGGCGTTCGGGAAGGCGCGGGCCACGTTGCCGACACCGCCCGCGTGGTCGAGATGGATGTGGGTGACCGCGATGCCGGCGAGGTCCGTCGGCGCGACGTTCAGCTCCGCGAGCGCCGCCAGCAGCGCATCGACGGAGGACTGGCTCCCGGTTTCCACCAGGATCGGCTCGCGCCCCTTGATCAGATAGCCAGCCGTGACGTTGTGCCAGCCGCCGAGCAGCGTGTCGATCTGGATGACGCCTGGGCCGATTTCGGTGTGCATGGCTCTACTGTGCACCAGTGGCCCGAGCCAGAGGTTCGCTGATGAATGCGGCGAGGGATGCGCGTCGCTCGCAAGGACGACGACGCGGGCAGGGCCGGCCGCCTGGCGAGGAGAAGGACGCCGCGAGCGGGGCTCGGGCCCGCCGGATCCGCAGCACGACATTCGGCTCGGGTCACTGAGGTGCAGGAGGCCTTGTTCGCCGAGGAGCCGACGTTCAGCGTCGCCGAGCTCAACGCCGACATCGGCTCGGTGCTGGGCCGGGCCTTTCCCGACGAGCTCTGGGTGCGCGGCGAGATCGCCAACCTGAGCCGGCCGCCTTCGGGCCACGTGTACTTCGACCTCGTCGATGGCGACTGTGCGCTGTCGGTCACCCTGTGGGCCTCCGACCGCCAAGTCGTCAACGCCGTGCTGCGCCGTTCGGGCGGCGCGGTGCGCATGACGGACGGGACGGAGGTTCGCATCCGCGTGCGGGTCGCCTGGTACGCGAAACGGGGCCAGATCTCGTTGCGGATGCTCTCGATCGACACGGCGTACACACTCGGTCGTCTGGCCGAAGCCCGCGAGGTGCTGGTGCTGCGCTTGCGGAGTGAGGGCTTGCTGGCGCGTCAGCCGGCGTTGCGTTTCGCGGCCGTGCCCTTGTCGGTCGGTTTGGTGACGAGCGACAACAGCGCCGCGGCCCACGACTTTCTCACGACGCTGGAGGCTTCCCCTTTCGGTTGGCGCGTGGTGCTCGCCGATGCGCGGGTGCAGGGCGTCGATGCAGAGGCGTCGGTGCTCAGCGCGCTGGAGCAGCTGCGCGGCCTGCCGGTCGACGTGGTGTGCATCGTCCGGGGTGGAGGTGCCCGCACCGATCTCGCGGTCTTCGACTCGGAAGCGATCGCGCGGGCGATCGCCGCGTTTCCGGTGCCCGTCCTCACCGGCATCGGCCACGAGGTCGACACGACGGTCGCCGATCTGGTCGCCCACCGCCGCTGCCTCACCCCCACAGCCTGCGCGACCACACTGGTCGATCGAGTCGCGGAGTGGTGCGCGCGGCTGCACGACCGAAGGCGGTCGATCGCTCGAGCGGCACTGCGGGCCGTCGACCGATCCGTGATCGACCGGCTCGCTCGTCAACTGGAGCGGCAGTCACCCCGTGCGCTCGATCACGCGACCCGCGTGATCGATGGCGTCGAGACCCGCGTGCGCGCCCTCGATCCCGCGCGGGTGTTGGCGCGCGGTTGGTCGATCACCCGAGACGGGAACGGTCAGCTGGTGCGCTCGACCGGTGACGTCGCCTCGGGCGCTCGTCTCGTCACGACGCTGTCCGACGGCACCATTGCGAGCACGGTCGATGGCTGACGACGAGCTGTCCTACGCGGACGCGATGGACGAGCTGGAGGCGATCCTCGCCGACCTCGAGCGCGACGACGTCGACATCGACCATCTCGCCGAGCGCGTGGCGCGAGCGGCGACGCTGATCGAGCTGTGCCGCAGCCGCATCGAGTCCGCCCGCGTCGACGTCACCCGCATCGTCGAGGGACTCGAGTAGCCGCTCCGGCCCCGAAATCCACCTCGGCCGAGTCCGCTCCCACATGGGAGTCTCGGCCCCCGAATCGCGGGCTCAAACTCCACAGAGGGCCCACGGTCGAGTTCTGGGGAAACCGAACGCGCAAATAGCGCGCCGCGGTTCCCCAAAAGCGCCGGCCGTTGCGACCGCGGCTCGGATTCCGTAGCGTTCGTCTCCTTCCCCCTCGTGCCATCTGAGGCAAAGGGGAAAGACCGTGCCCACACCCGCGACCTTGCGCGAGATCCGACGCGCTACTCGTCACCACGGCGTCGCCACCCACGAGACGCTCAACCTGACGCAGCACCAGCTCGACTCGTGCTGCGCCAACGATGTGCTCGCCCGGCCACATCGAGGCGTCTACATCGATCGGGCGGCGCCACGGACGCCGCTGCAGGATCTCGCCGTGGCGGTCGCCGCCGGCGGCAGACTCGCGGCAGCCTGGGGCCGTTCGGCCGCGTGCTTGTGGTGTCTGCTCGACGAGCATCCGCCGACGCCCGAGATCGTGATCCCGTGGCAATACCGCAAGAGGATCCACGGAGTCACGGTCCATCGTTCACGGGCCCTGTGCGCCGAGATGCTCCTGTACCGATATCACATCCGCGTGACGAACCCACTCGTCACGGCGCTCGACTTGGGTGTCGTGCTGAGTCCGGTCGAGGTCGGCGATGTCATCATCCGAGCTCGTCAGATGAAGCTCTTCGAACCGACAGCCGTGCGCACGACGATCTCGAAATACGCCAAGCCGGGACGGACCGGACTCGTCACGGCACGGGCCGCGGTCGACCTGATCATGATCGGTGACCGTCCAGCCGACAGCGTTCTCGAGTTCCGATTTCACATTGGTCCACGACGCCACGGGCTTCCTCCGTACTCGTATCAGCACGAGGTTCGGGTCGGTGACCGGAAGTTCTTCATCGACTTCGCGTACCCGGAGGTGATGCTCGCGATCGAGGTCGACGGCTACGAGAAGCGTGCGTCCCGTGAGTCGCTCGACAAGGACGCCCAGCGCGGCGTGATGCTCACGCTCGCAGGATGGACCGTCGTGCACTTCACGTGGACTCGAATCGTGAACGATCCCGCCGGCGTCGCCGCCGACATCCTCACGCTTCTGGGGAATCGCGGCTACCGATTCGGGCGCTGAGCTTCCCCAGGACACCGCGGCCTCGGTCTGGGGACTCTGGGCCCTGGAAACGGGCGGTCAGAGCCCCATGTGGGGCGAAGGCCGGTCTGGGGCGAGGGGGGGCGGTCCGGGCGCGTGGGCGGGGGCGTCAGGGTCGGGCGGTCAGCGTCCGGCGAGGTCGGCGAGGGGCGAGGTCGGGGAGGTCGACGCGGGTGTGGTGGGCGGCAGCGCGGCCGCTTGGGTTCGCTGCACCAGCGCGTACTGCAGCATCGACAGATAGACGGTCATCAGCTTCGGCCCGTAGTTCGGGTCCGTGGCCCACGTGCCCGTCAGCTTGTTCCAGGTGGCGCAGCAGCCCCGAACACCCAACGAATCAGGGTTCGAACCGACGGCCGGGTTGGCCAGCGTCGAGACGCGCAACGTGTTGTCGGCATACGCGTGCAGGAGTTGCGCCTGGGCGCGGACGCCGAGTTGGGGCGTGGCGAAGTCGAAGCCGGTCGGGCAGGAGTCGCACGCGCCGATGCCAGAGAAGTTGTTGTGCGTCGTGAGCGGCGACGTGAACGCACCGGTCTCGACGATCGACTGGGCAAAGGCGACATCGCCGCGGATCTGCTCGGCCTTCCCCTCGTCGATGTAGAACCCCACCATCGCCTTCAGGTCGACGCGACCGACGTAACCGACGACTCCCTGCGCGTCGAACCATCCGACGATCTCCTCGGCCGTCAGGCTCGCTTCACCCATCACCGTGGGCGAGACATCCTTGGCGCTGGTCAGGCGGCGTGCGTCGCTCACCGCCAACGTCGCTTCGTTGGTCGCCGTCTGCGCCGCCTCCCACGCCGTCTGCGCTTGTCTCGTCTTGGCGACGGCGTCGGACAACGTGCCCTCGGCGGCGCGCAACCGGTTTTCGGCCTCGCGCAGCCTTGCCTGATCTTGGTCCACTGCGCTGCGGGTCAGAAGCCGGATCGACTCGGCCGGCAGATATTCGTCCATGATCGGGTCGGCGGTGCCATCGTCGGCCGCACCGTTCACATACGCATCCACCGCGACATCGGTGAGGATCTGCCGCTTCACCTCGCGGTCGCGCTTCACCGCATCTCGAGCGGCGCGCGTGCGGCCCTCGTCTGCCCTCGCAACATCGAGCGTGGCTTGCGCCACCCCGAGCGCCTTCTGTGCGTCGAACACGTGCAACTGCGCCATCGCGACCGCGACCTTCGGCGACGGGTCCGCGAGCGGCGGTGCCGGCGGCGGCGCATCGGGATCGACCGGCGCATTGGGATCGA
>JBEEFX010000142.1:0-5581 GCA_041166365.1 Acidimicrobiaceae bacterium | reverse complement strand
GCCGACACCTCCCGCGGCGGCGGGCGGACGAGGCGGCGCCGCCAAGATCGTCGGCATCGCGGTGGCCCTCGCGTTGGTGGCCGGGGGAGCGGCGTTCGCCCTCACCCGGGACAACGGCGGCGGCGGGAGCGTGGAGGCCTTCTGCGCGAAGGCCAAGGCGTTGCACAACGACATCGACCTGAATGAAGCCTTCAGCGACCCTGCGAAGGTCGACAAGGTCACCGACGCGTTCGGCCAGGTGGCGAATGCCGCGCCGAAGGAGATCAAGGCCGACATCGACACCCTCAACGACGCGGTGCGCAAGGCGCGCGACGCCACCAAGGCCGGCAAGAACGCCTCCGACGTGTTCACCGACGAAGAGAGCCAAAAGCTCGGGGTCGCCAGCACCAACGTCGAGAACTTTGGCAAGGAGAAGTGCGGCCAGGACTTTCTCCTCTCGAGCTCGAGCTCCGACAGCTCCTCGTCGACCAGCTCGACCAGGTCCAGCAGCTCGAGCACCCGGTCGTCGTCGTCTTCGTCGTCCACGTCGGCCGCAGGGGCCGTGACCGACGCGGTGTCCACCCGTGATCAGATGATTGCCCTCGCGAAGCAGCCCGGCGCGGTCGACGCCTCCGCCCAACCACCGGTCTCCGAGTGGACCCGGGCCTTCCCGGGGCTGGACTTCATCGGCTCCGCCCTGCCGGCGACGCCGGATGCCGTGTCGGGGTTCACCGCCGTGTTCTCCAAGGCGAAGGACGTCGACTTCATGGCGTTCGCCGTTCTCGACACCAGCGGCCGATGCGCCGCGGTGTGCTCGAGTTCGACAGCTCCGGTACGTCCGTGACGAAGGCGGTCACGGTGGACAATCCTTCGAAGTGCAGCGCCGACACGGTCGCGGATGCCGAGGGGTACTGACCGGCATCCCGCTCGAGGTTTGACGATGAGACGAATCCGTTCTTATTGTCTCACCGGATGAGAGATGCCCCGGACGAGCGGATCATCGAGGCCACGCTGCGCTGCGTGGCCCGGTGGGGTGTCGCGAAGACGACGCTCGACGACGTCGCCCGCGAAGCTCGCTGCGGCCGAGCCACGATCTATCGCGCCTTCCCGGGTGGCAAACAGGCGGTCCTGAGCGCGACCTTGCAGCACGAGCTGCACCGCGCCGTCGCGACGATCGACGAAGCCGTGCGCGACCTCGACTCGCTCGAGGAGGTGCTCGTCATCGGCACGACGGCAGCCGCACGACTCATCCGGGAGCATGACGCTCTCTCCTTCCTCACGGCTCACGAACCGATCGCCTTCGACAAGCTGGGCCACGTCTTCGACGCTGCCGCGGCATGCGCGGCCCCACATCTCGCGCGGTTCCTTCCCGAGGGTGACGCGGCCCGCGCCGCGGAGTGGGTGACCCGCGTCGTGTTGACCTACACCTTCAACCCGGCGCCGTCGACCGACCTACGCGACGAGGCCGACGCACGTCAGCTCGTGCGCACCTTCTTCCTGCCTGCCCTTTCCCCGCAAATCGTCACAAGTTCGAGGAGCTGACCAGTGACCACCAACGAAGAGCTGATCGGTCGAGCCGAGATCAACGACCTCGAGGCGATCCTCTCCATCAGCAACAAGGACATCAACGAGACGATCCACGCGGTGACGGACAACGCCGCCGCCATCTTCACGTGGGACTACGAGAAGGGGAAACGGCCCGCCCTCAACAAGCTCTACGAGAAGGCGAAGACGTCACAGTGGAACGGTGAGACGGATTTGCCGTGGGACACCGACGTCGATCAGGAGCAGGTGGTGCTGGCCAACGCGGCCAACAACTCCGGGCTCGACGAAGGCATGGACCTCGCGGGAACGCCGTTCGAGCACTGGACCGAGAAGGAGTGGATCAACCTCGGCATCGAGTCGCAGAACTGGACGCTCAGTCAGTTCATGCACGGCGAGCAGGGCGCGTTGCTGTGTACCGCGAAGATCGTCGAGACCGTGCCCTGGATCGACGCCAAGTACTACGCGTCGACACAGGTGATGGACGAAGCGCGCCACGTCGAGGTGTTCGCCAAGTACCTCGACACGAAACTGTCGGGGCACTACCCGATCAACGCCCACCTGAAGTTGCTGCTCGACGACATCGTCAACGACAGCCGATGGGACATGACCTACCTCGGCATGCAGATCATGGTCGAGGGTCTCGCGCTCGCGGCGTTCGGTTTCATTCATCAGCTCACGACCGAGCCGTTGCTCAAGCAGCTGTTGCGTTACGTCATGTCGGACGAAGCGCGCCATGTTGCCTTCGGCGTGCTCTCGCTGAAGGAGTACTACGCGGAGCTCAGTGTCGCCGAGCTGCGCGAGCGCCAGGAGTTCGCCTTCGAAGCCGCCGTGCGCATGCGCGACCGGTTCCTACAGCAAGAGGTCTGGGATCGCCTGGAGATCGACACGCGCACCGTGCTTCCGCTCGTGATGCAGGCGCCGCAGCGTCAGCTGTTCCAGCAGATGTTGTTCTCGAAGATCGTGCCCAACTGCAAGAAGCTCGGCCTCCTCGACGCCGGCGCCACCGACGGCAAGCCCGGATGGCTGCGTGAGCGCTTCCAAGAGCTCGGCGTCATCCAGTTCGAGGACTGGGCCGACACCGGCGAGGAGTACGAGATGTTCCAGCTCGCACAGGGCGAGGTCGCCTGACCGTCAGCGCGAGCCGAAGAGGATGGCGGTGCTCGTCGCGTTGACGAGGAAATGCGCGGTGCTGCTCGGGCCGAGCCTGCGCCACCTCCATGCGGCCCACCCGAGGACCAGGCCGGCCGCGCTGAGGCCCGCAACGTAAGGAACGTTCGTCGCGCCGAGTCCGGGCGTGACGTGGTAGAGCCCGAACAGCACGGCCTGCACCGGTATCGCCCAGCCGTGGCCGTACCGCGCCGCCAACGACCGCTGGATCACGCCGCGGAACACGAGCTCCTCGAGGATGGGCGCGCCGACGGTCGCGACGATCGCGAAGATGATGAAGGTCGGAAGCGAGACCCGTTCGAGTCCTTCGGTCAGCCGTCGGAGGCGGTCGAGATCGCCCGCCCAGGGCAGCATCGCGATCACTTGCAGCACGCGGGCGATGAGGAACGTCAGTACGCCGCGCCCGATGTCGCTTGGCTTCCACGACAGGCCGAAGTCGCGAATGGGTTCACCCGTCCCGTAGCGGCGGCTGATCGTGCGGCACGTCAGCCACATCCCGCCGAACAGCACGGCGTAGAAGCACACGATGAAGACTTCCGTCGGCGCGTCGAGGCGATTCAGCAGAAGCGTTCCGGTGAGTCGCGCGGCGACGACGCTCGCGACGACCCCGACGAGCGCCGGGCGCAGAGCACGCGCATCGAAGGTCGGTGCCGGCTCTTCGGGCGGGACGACGAAGTGCGGTGTCCAGGCGCTGCCGTCCCACCACCGCAGGTTCGCCGGGGCCCAAGGGTCGGCGTACCACCCTGCGGGCGAAGTCATCGGGCAGATGCTGCCAGACGCCGTAACGTGACTGCCGTGATCGAGTTGGTCGCGTTCGACGGGGACGACACGTTGTGGCACAACGAGTCGATCTTCTCGATGACGCAGCAACGCTTCACGGACTTGATGGAGCCCTACGTCCAAGACGACGACTTGGCGGAGCGGCTGTTCGCGACCGAGATGCGCAACCTTCGGCTGTTCGGTTACGGCGTGAAGTCCTTCACGCTGTCGATGATCGAGACCGCGATCGAGCTGTCCGACGCCCGTGTCACCGCCGAGGAGATCGCGGCCATCATCCACGCCGGACGTTCGATGTTGCAGCATCCCGTCGAGCTGCTCGAAGGCGTGGAGGACGCCATCGAACGCGTGAGCGAGCAGTGCGCCGTGATGCTGATCACGAAAGGTGACCTGTTCGATCAGGAGTCCAAGCTGGCCCGCTCGGGTCTGGGTGACCGGTTCGAAGCAGTCGAGATCGTCGCGGAGAAGGACGAGACCACGTACCGACGCATCTTGACCCGTCGGGGGCTTCCCGCCGACCGATTCGTGATGGTCGGCAACTCGGGCCGGTCGGACATCGTGCCGACGCTCGCGCTCGGCGCGTGGGCGGTGCATGTTCCCTATCCGTTGACGTGGGCGCACGAGCGCATCGACGATGCCACCTTCGAGACGAACGAGCGTTACCGGCGCATCCACTCCCTCGTCGACCTTCCGGCAGTGCTCCTCGAACTCGCTGCCGGGTAGTGCTCGACGTCGCGCTCGTCACGTGCGCCCGGCTTCCCGAAGGCGATCCCGACGACCACCTGCTCGCCGGTGCGCTCACCCGACTCGGCGTCTCGGTCGCGTTCGTGTGCTGGGACGATCCCGACGCTCGCTGGCCGGTCGCGCGGATGGCCGTCGTCCGGTCGACGTGGGACTACCACGAGCGGCTCGACGCCTTTCTCGATTGGGCCGACTACGTCGGATCGGTGACGACCCTACGCAACGGCGCCGCGACGATGCGATGGAACAGCCACAAGGGCTACCTGCTCGACCTGGCCGAGCGCGGCGTCGACATCGTGCCGACGACACTGGTCCGAGCCGGCGACCACGCCGAGCTGGGGCCCGGTGAGCACGTGGTGAAGCCGGCGGTGTCGGCCGGCGCGGAGCGCACGTTGCGGTTCGCGTCGCAAGACGATCTCGACGCGCTGATCGCGACGGACGACGTGTTGATCCAGCCCTACATCAAGGACATCGAGACGAAGGGTGAGCTGTCGATCGTCTGCATCGATGGCGAGGTCACGCATGCTGTCCAGAAGGTCCCGGCCGACGGCGACTTCCGCAGCCAAGAGGAACACGGCGCCGCGATCACGGCGGTGGCCGTGGACGAATCGCACCGGGACCTCGCACGGGTGGCGCTGTCGGTCCTCCCGGAGCAACCGCTGTACGCCCGAGTCGATGCCGCCGTGACCGACGAGGGTCTGCGCGTCATGGAGCTCGAGCTCATCGAGCCGACGTTGTGGCTTCGATGGCACCCGCCCGCGGCCGACGTCCTCGCGGGGTCGATCGCCGCCCAAGTCGCCCGGTCGTAGGGACCCGACGGGTTACCGTGGACAGCAATGGCCGGTCAGTCCGATCCACGATTGCTCGTGCTCCATGGCCTGCGGCTCAAGGGATTCGCCGAGCCCGCTGACGTCGCCACGCTCGCCGGGCTCGAGGTCCCCGAGGTCACCGCGCAGCTCGAGCAGCTGAAGGCCGACGATCTCGTGCTCTACCGCGAAGGCCGGCTCACCGGTTGGGCGCTCACGCCTGCCGGCCGCAAGGCGCAGGAGGAGGGCCTCCAGGCCGAGCTCGCGGAGTGCGGGGCCCGCGACGCCCTCTTCGACGCCTACAAGCGGTTCCTCGATCTGAACCACGACCTGCTCAGCATCTGCACCGCGTGGCAGATGAAGGACGAAGCCACGATCAACGATCACACCGACGCCGGCTACGACCGGGGCGTGATCGATCGTCTGCACGAGTTGCACGCGCGAGTCGAACCGATCATCACCGACCTCGAGGCGACGCTCGATCGCTACTGCGGTTACCGCGCGCGGTTGCAGGCCTCGCTCGACAGACTGCGCGCTGGTGAAGCGGAATGGTTCACCAAGCCGCT
>JBEEFX010000141.1:0-6445 GCA_041166365.1 Acidimicrobiaceae bacterium | reverse complement strand
ACGACGGCGACGCGGTAGCCCTTGTCCTCCAGAGCGCGCACGAGCGTGTCGGCGTGTTCCCGGTCCATCGTCTCCACGGCGAGCTCGACCTCGGTGCTGCGGATCGGTGCGGCGGCGAAGAGGCGTTGGTGGTGCACTTCGACGATGTTGCCGCCGGCCTCTCCGACGACGGCGGTGAGCAGCGACAGCGAGCCCGGCCGGTCGTCGAGCCAGACGCGCAGGCGGGAGAGGCGGCCGTCGTGCACGAGCCCCCTCAGGATCACCGACGACAGCAGGCGCGGATCGATGTTGCCGCCGGTGAGCACGACTCCGACGGTCTTGCCCGCGAAGCGCTCGGGGTGCTCGATGATCGCGGCCAGCCCGGTGGCGCCTGCACCCTCGGCCACGACCTTCTCGATCTCGAGGAAGTGGTTCACGGCATCTTCGATCGATCGCTCGGTGACGGTGAGGATCTCGGCCCCGGCGGCCGCGAGCAGGGCGGAGGTGAGCGCACCCGCATGCGCGACGGCGATGCCATCGGCCATCGTCGGGCCCCCCGGCACCGGCCGGTCGTCGTGGGCCAGCGCGCGCGCCATCGACGGATAGGCCTCGGCTTGCGCGCCGATGAGCTCGACGTGCGGAGCGATCGCGCGAGCCACGACGCTCATCCCCGCGAGGAGCCCGCCACCACCGACAGGCACCACGACCGCGTCGAGGTCCGGATGGTCGGCGAACAGCTCGAGGGCCACCGTGCCTTGCCCGGCGATGACGTGCGCGTCGTCGAACGGGTGCACGAACGTGCGGTCCTCGCGCTCGACCAGGCTGCGTCCGAACGTCATCGCCTCGGCGACGCCCTCGCCGTGCAGCTCGACCCGCGCGCCGAGGGCCCTCGTTCGGCCGACCTTGACGTACGGGGTGGTCTGCGGCATCACGATCGTGGCGTCGATGCCGAGGAGCCGGGCATGGCGGGCGACGGCCTGCGCGTGGTTGCCGGCGCTCACCGCGACGACGCCGCCGGCCCGTTCGGCATCGCTGAGGCTGAGCAGCTTGTTCCGGGCACCCCGTTCCTTGAACGACGCGACGAATTGCAGGTTCTCGAACTTCACGATGACCGTGCAGCCGAGGAAGTCCGACAGTGTCCGTGAGACGGCGCTCGGAGTGCGCACGACGCTGCCGGCGATCGCGGCGGCGGCGGACTCGACGTCGGCGAGCGTGACGTCGGCTGCGGTCATCGGCGGGCGTGGGCGTCGAGCAGGTGGGCCACGGCCACCGTGACGCGTTGCGCCGTCGGCAGGTGGAGGAATTCGTTCGGGCCGTGTGCGTTGGTGCCGGGGCCGAGCACGCCGGTGATGACGAACTGTGCTTCGGGAAACGACTGACCGAGCATCGCCATGAACGGGATCGTGCCGCCCTCGCCGATGGTGCGGGCCGGCGCACCGAAGGCCGCGAGGGAAGCGTCGTCGACGGCCGTGGCCAACCAGCCGGCGGTCGGCGGCGCGTTCCAGCCGTCAGCGACGTCGGGCGCGTCCGCCTCGACCGACGCGCCATGCGGCGGATCGGCGGTCAGGACCTTCACGAGCGCGTCGGCGGCCGCCGCGGCATCGCAGGTCGGCGGCAAGCGAAAGGACAACTGCGCCCGGGTGAAGGGTCGCAGCACGTTGCCGCCTTCGATGGCCGACGGAACGCCGTCGATGCCGACGACCTCGAGCGCCGGCTGCCACGTCTTCGCGATCAGCTGTGCGACCGGGTCGTCCATCATCGGACGCGCGCCGGCGACGAACGGAAAGCGCTCGGAGATGTCGTCGCCGAGCTCCGTTGCCGTGGCGGCGAGCTCCTTCTCGCGATCGACCGGCATCGACGCGTGGAGCTCCGGGAGGAGGATCTCACCCGTGGTCTCGTCCTCGACGCGGGACAGCAGCCGGCGCAGGATTCGGAAGGTCGAAGGCACGACACCACCGGCGGCCCCGGAGTGCACCCCGTCGCCGAGGACGCGCACGGTGAGCGTGAGCGCGATGAGACCGCGCAGCGACGTCGTCAACCACAGTCGATCCCACGTCGCGCAGCCCGAATCGAGGCAGACGACGAGATCGGGGCTTCCGATCCGGTCGGCGAGCGCCTTCATGTACGCGGGCAGGTCGGGGCTGCCGGATTCCTCGCTGGCTTCGATGATCACGAGAAGCCGGGCGTGCGTGCCGCCGGATGCCTGCACGGCCTCGATGGCGGAGAGCGCCGCGAACGCGGCGTAGCCGTCGTCACCGGCGCCCCGGCCGTAGAGGCGGTCGCCTTCGAGGACGGGCTCCCACGGTCCGAGGCCGTCGCGCCAGCCGGTCATCTCGGGTTGCTTGTCGAGATGCCCGTACAACACCACCGTGCCGTCCGCCGTCCCCGGTATCTCCGCGAGGATCACCGGGGTGCGGCCCTCGATCTGCTCGACGGACACCTGCATCCCGGCGATCGGCCGTGCCTTCATCCACGCGCTGACGAGCTCGACCGCACGAGCCATGTGGCCGTGCTCCTCCCACTGCGGGTCGAAGGCGGGCGATCGGTTGGGGATGCGGATGTACTCGGTGATGGTCGGGAGCACGTCGTCGTTCCACACGCGGGTCACGCGATCGACAACACTCGCGGCGTTCATGGGTCCAACTTAGGGGCGCGGAGGTGGTCGATGGGGCGGGTCGTCGTGGTCGGCAGCTTGAACGTCGACCACACCGTGCGCGTCGAGCGCTTTGCGGAGATCGGGGAGACGGTCGCGGCGACGGCCTTCGTGAGTGGCCTCGGCGGCAAGGGTTTCAACCAGGCCGTGACGGCGGCGCGCATGGGCGCCGACGTGGTGATGGTCGGCTGCGTCGGCGCGGATGCGGACGGCGACCGGCTGCTGCGTGCGCTCGATCAGGAAGGCGTCGACGCCGGCTTCGTGCGGCGTCATGCGGAGCTTCCGACCGGGCGGGCCCACATCACCGTCGATGACGAGGGCCGCAACTCCATCGTGGTCGTGGCCGGCGCGAATGCCGGAGCATCGGTTCCGTCGGCCGCGCTCGAGGGCGCCGACGTGGTGCTCGCCCAGCTCGAATGCCCGATGGAGACCGTCACGGTGGCACTCGCCGCGGCGCGGACCGCCGGCGCAGCCACCATCCTGAACCCCGCGCCGGCTCGCACGCTCACCGATCAAGTCCTCGCCCTCGTCGACTATCTCATCGCAAACGAGACGGAGGCCGACAGCCTCGGTCGAGTCTCCTACCACGGCGTCGCGGTCATCACCGGAGGCGACCGGGGAGCGCTCGTGCTCGTCCCGGGCCACGACGGTCGCCGAATCCCTGCGCTCCCCGTGACCGTCGTCGACACGACCGCCGCGGGCGAAGCGTTCTGCGGGACGTTCGCGGCCACGCTCGCGGGTGGCGGAAAGCTGGGCGAGGCCTTGCGGCGGGCCACGGCGGCCGGTGCCTACGCGGTGACGCGTGCCGGCGCCTTCGCCGCGCTGCCGTCGTCAGTCGCCGTCGACCGCTTGCTGGCTCAGTCGAGGAGTGAGGCCCACAGCTGACGCTCGGCTGAGCCGGGATCGTCCAACACCTCGCGGGTCAGCCCCAGCTCCATGACCGACCGCTGTGCGGTGGAGTAGTGCGGCCATTCCGCAAGCCCGTCGTGCTGCGGCGAGCCGCTGTGGGCCATCGCCAGCCAGGCGCGTGACGTTGCGGTGGCGAGCGCGTGCGTGTCCTCGGTCAGATCGCCGAGGAGAACATCGACGCCGCGCCGATCGAGGTTGTCGAAGGCGAACGGCACGTCGATGGCGTGGCAGGCGCCGAGCGCGCCGTTGAAGGCCGTCGACTTGTAGGAGAAGAGATACGCGTACGTGTCCGGCTGGTTGATCGACTGTGCCTCGGCCAGTCGGGTCGCCGGGATGCGGAAGATCCAGTCGGTCGCGAAGTCCGACCAGATGTCGTCGACCGATGCGTCAGGGCGCGAGTCGCGGTACGTCGCGATCACCTCGGCCGCCCGGTCCGACCCGACGACGCGGGCGACGCGCCCGACGAGCCGCTCCTCTGGCATCGCGCCCTGCGCACGATCCATCAGACTGAAGAGCCGGTACTCGTCGCTCGTCGTGCCGATCAACAGGTGGACGTTCGCCGCCGCGCCGTCGCGCACCGCCTCGCGAGGGTGCTTCGGAAGCACGACACCGTCGACGATCGGCGAGAACGGAAGGCGCAGCTCACCGGTGGCCGCGAGCTGCAACGTGACCGCATCCTGCGCGGCGAGGAGTTGCTCCATCGGAAGCTCGAGCAGCGCTTCGGCGCTCGCCGGTCGCAGGCCGAGGTCGGACAGCATCGCCGCCGTCACGTGACCGGCGCCGTCGAGGTCCTTGACCGCATCTGCGGCGCCGCTCTGCGGGATCGCGTTGCGGATCAGGGAGGCGACGCCAGGAACACCGAGCAGCGTTGCGATGCTCATGCCGCCCGCCGATTCCCCGAACAGGGTGATGTTGTCGGGATCGCCACCGAATGATGCGATGTTCTCGCGCACCCAGTCGATCGCCGCGAGCTGATCGCGGATCCCGTTGTTGCCGGATCCGTCGAACTCGGCCCCGAGCACATTGTCGAGATGCAAGAAGCCGAACGTGCCGAGCCGGTAGTTGATCGTGACGACCACGACGTCGCCGCGGCTCGCGAGGTTGGTGCCGCTGTACCAGGGGATGGATCCCGCGCCGGCCGTGAACGCGCCTCCGTGGATCCACACCATCACCGGACGGGCGCGGTCGTCGGCCCCAGGGGTGAAGACGTTGAGGAACAGCGCATCCTCGTTCATCGGTGTCGCGCCGGACTTGCCCAGCATCGACTCGAGACCCGACGGGTTCTGCGGCAGGATCGGCCCGAACGACGTTGCGTCGTACACGTCGTGCCACGGTTCGACCGGCTGCGGCGGCCGGAAGCGCTCCGCCGTCGCGAACCGGATGCCGCGGAACTGCAGCACTCCGTCCTTCTCGAGACCCTGCACCTTGCCGGCGGCGGTGGACGCGATCGTCATGGCCGACAAACGTAACTTGACCCGCCGGTCGGGATCTAGCGCGGAAGTCCGAGGACGCGTTCGCCCAGGATGTTCCGCAGGATCTGGGCGGTCCCGCCCATGATCGTGTACGCCGGGGCGTAGCAGACGGCTCTCGCCGCTCGGGCACCGAGGCCGTGGTCGGGTCCCCACAGCAGGGCGTGCGGACCGAGCACTTCTGCACAGAACGACGCCAGGCGCTGCTCGAACTCGGTGCCGAACGTCTTGGTCGCCGCGGAGAACCCCGCGGGCGCTTGCCGCAAGGTCTCGCGCAAGACGAGCAATCGGCCGATGCGATAGCTGGTCTCGATCGCCGCGAGCCGTTGGCGCACGATCGGGTCATTGCGATCGACGAGGCCCGAGGCCATCACGTCGCGGTACAGCGCGTAGTTCGACACGAGGCGGTCGATGCCGCCGCGCTCGTGCTCCATCTGGCGCATGAGCTGGCGGAAGCTGTTGTTCTCCTCGCCGACGAGATGATCAGCCGGCACTCGAACGCCCTCGAACGTGACCTCACAGAAGTGCCGGTTCGACGTCATGTCGTCGATCGGGCTGACGGTGATGCCGGGGGAGTGCATGTCGACGATGAGCTCGGACAGCCCGGCGTGCTTCGGCGCATCGGGATCGGTGCGAGCGACGAGGTAGCACCAGTCCGAGAACACCGCCCCACTCGTCCACACCTTCTGGCCGTCGACGATCCACGAGTCGCCATCGCGCACCGCCCGGGTACGCAGCGACGCGACGTCGCTGCCCGCGTCCGGCTCGCTCATGCCGATGCACCACATCGACTCGCCGGCGACGATGCCCGGCAACCAGTGCCGCCGCTGTTCCGGCGTGCCGAACTGCAGGAGCGTCGGCCCCATCTGCCGGTCGGCGAACCAACTGGCGGCCACCGGGGCGCCGTTGGCGATCAGCGCTTCGAAGACGACGAACCGCTCGAGCGCGCTTCGGCCGTGGCCGCCCTCCTCGACCGGCCAGGTCATCCCCAACCAGCCGCGGGCTCCGAGCTCCTTCGCGAATGCGGCATCGTGACCCACGATCCACGAGTCCTCGAGGAACTCGCGCTGGGCGGCCGCCTTCAGCGCGACGTCGGTCGCTTCGTCTTGGAGCGCGCGCAGCTCGTCGGGCAGGGCGAAGTCCATGGGCGTGCCACTCTAGGACCGATGGTGATCCGCCCGATCGAGCCCGACGAGTACGCCCGGCTCGGCGTGTTGACGTTGCAGGCGTACACGACACTCGAAGGACATGTCAGCGAATCGGACTACGAGGAGGAGCTGGCCGACGTGCGCACGCGCGCCGAGGCGCCGTCGACGACGGTGCTCGTCGCGGTGAACGACGACAACGATCTGCTCGGCGGTGTGACCTACGTGGCCGACGAGCGGTCACCGTTCGCCGAGCACTCGGTCGATGGCGCGGCGTCGATTCGCATGCT
>JBEEFX010000140.1:0-4629 GCA_041166365.1 Acidimicrobiaceae bacterium | reverse complement strand
GCGCTCACCCGATGGACGTTCGTACCAACCGGCGTAGATGCCGTCGGCCGGCAAGAGGATCTCCTCCGGAACCGCGACGTTGGCGGTCGGGAAACCCCACGTGCGCCCGCGCTCGTCACCGTGCTCGACCACACCGCGCACCTCGTACTCGTGCCCCAGCAGCTTCGTGGCCAGCGCGACATCACCGGCCACGACTGCGCGCCGGATCGCCGTCGACGACACCTGTAGCTCGTCGCGCGCGGGAGCGCCGTCGGGCCCGACGAGGGACATGCCCATCACCTCGAACCCGAGCTCCCGGCCCATCTGCTCGAGCAACGCGACATTGCCGCGTCGCTGATGACCGAAGTGGAAGTCGGCGCCGACGACGACGAGCTTGGCGTTGAGGCAGTCGACCAGAACCTCGCGAACGAAGTCTTCGGGTGATTCCCGCGATCGTTCCTCGTCGAAATGAACGACGAGCGTGTAGTCGACCTCGGTCTCGGCGAGCAGTGCCAGCTTCTGGTCGAGGTCGGTGAGCAGCCGGGGGGCCGACTCCGGTCGCACGACGCTGGCGGGATGACGATCGAACGTGACCACCGCGGTGGCGAGCCCGCGCTCCTCGGCGAGGCGCCGCACGGTGCTGATCACCGCGCGGTGCCCGCGGTGGACGCCGTCGTACGCACCGATGGTGACGGCCGTACCTTGCGGCGGCCGTGGGCAGGCGTCGAGCGCGTGCAACGTCTGCATCGCCGGAGGCTATGCGACCACTACGGCGGGCTTGACGGTGTCGCCGCGGTGCGATTCGTACATGGCGAGCAGTCTGCCGTCTTCGTCGACCACGGCCCACGGACCATCCCCTTCCACGCCGAGGTCGGCGCGGGCCAGGACCTTGCCGTTGGCGATCAGCCCGACGTCAGCCGTCACTGTCGGGTAGTCGCGCAAGGCGAACGCGGGCGCCAGCACGGCATCGTTGCTCACCGCGTCGATCCGGCGGGCCTCGTCGAGCGTGAACGAACCGATCGCGGTGCGGCGCAGGTTGCGGAGGTGTCCCCCACCGCCGAGGGCCTCGCCGAGATCGGCGGCCAGGGAACGGACGTAGGTGCCCGACGAGCACTCGACCTCGATGCGATACACGAGCAGGTCGTCGGTGGCTTCGACATCGAAGCGGTGCACCGTGACGGGTCGTGCGTCGCGTTCGACCTCGATGCCCTTGCGGGCCAGCTCGTGGAGACGTTTGCCGTCGATCTGTATCGCCGACACCATCGGCGGCACTTGGAGGATGTCGCCGGTGAGTGTCGCGGCCGCGGCCCGCACCTCGTCGAGCGTGACCCGCATGTCGTGGGTGGCGACGACATCACCCGACGCGTCGAGCGTCGACGTCGACACGCCCAGCACGACCTCACCGGTGTAGGTCTTGGGCAGCACCGTGAGAAAGCGCAACAGGCGGGTGACGCGTCCGACGCCGACGAGCAGGACGCCAGTGGCGTCGGGGTCGAGCGTGCCGGAGTGCCCGACCTTCCTCGTCTGCAGGATGCCGCGCAACTTGGCGACGACATCGTGCGACGTCCACCCCACCTCCTTGTCGACGACGACGAGCCCGTCCATCAGGCGAAATCCAGTGCACAACAACACAAATGTGTGTCGCTATGCACTGGAATTGGGCTCGTCGTCGTCTTCGACGTGGAGATTGCGGAGGAGGTCTTCGAGACGGCCGGCGGAGCGCTCGACCAGGTCGGCGCGGAAGGCGAGCAACGGTGTGCGCTTGATGCGCGCCTGCTTCGCGATGGATGCCTGCAGTCGGATCCGATGCTCGTGCAGCGCGGCCAGCACCTCCTCGTCACGCTCCACGCCGCTCGGTGTTTCGACGTAGATGGTGGCGTGGCGCAGATCGGGCTCGACGTCGACGCTCATCACGGTGACGAGATCGAGGCGTTCGTCGTTGATGCGCTCGATCTCCTCCGCCACGATCTGGAGCAACAGCTCCTTCAGCCGCGCGGTGCGCGGGTAGCGACGCTGATTACCGGGACGGCCGGCCATCAGTCCGTGTCCATCCAGCGCAACGACGAGTCGAAGACCTCGACCTCCGGAAACGACCACACGAACCGCTCGACGCTCTCGAGCACCTCGCGCACGTGAGACTCCGAGCCGGCCACGGCTGCGAACCCGAGCGACGCCCGCTGCCACTTGTCCTGATGATCGACCTCGGACGCGGCAACGCCGAAGCGTCGCGACGCGCCCTGCACGATCGTCTTGACCACCGCCCGTTTCTCCTTCAGGGAGTGGCATTGCGGAAGGCGCACGTCCACTCCGAGTGACCCTACGTGCGTGGGATCTCGCGTTCTTCGAACGTTTCGATGATGTCGCCCTGCTTCAGGTCCTGGAAGTCGGAGAGCCCGATGCCGCACTCGAAGCCCGCCTGCACCTCGCGCACGTCGTCCTTGAAGCGGCGCAACGAGTTGATCGCGCCCTTCCAGATGATCGTGCCCTCACGCAGGAACCGCACCTTCGAGCCGCGGGTGATCGTGCCCGACAGCACGTAGCAGCCGGCGATCCGCCCGATGCGAGGCACCGAGAAGATCTCGCGAACCTCGGCTTCGCCGGTGACCACCTCTTCGAACTCGGGAGCGAGCAGACCGAGCATGGCGTTCTCGATGTCCGAGAGGACCTGGTAGATGATCTCGTACGTCCGGATCTCGACGTTCTCGCGATCAGCCAGCTCCCGGGCGTTGCGGTCAGGGCGCACGTTGAAGCCGATGATCGTGGCGTTGGACGCCGCCGCGAGCTGGATGTCGTTCTCGGTGATGCCGCCGACCGCGCGGTGCACGAACGCCAACTTCACGTCAGGACGCTCGAGCTTGCGCAAGCTCTCGGTGAGCGCCTCGAGCGAACCGGTGACGTCGGCCTTCAACACGAGGTTGAGCGTGGCCGCCTCGCCCGACTGGATCTGTTCGAAGATGTCTTCGAGGCGAGCACCGCTCGACATGGCGTGCGCGTCGCGGCCGAGACCGGCCACCCGCTGCCAGTGCTCGCGGGTCTCGGCGACGTTGCGGGCGACGCGCTCTTCGGGCGCAACCACGAAGTCGTCACCGGCATCGGCGACCTCGGACAACCCGAGCACCGCGACCGGCATGGACGGTCCGGCTTCCTTGACCTGCTCGCCCTTGTCGTTGATCAGCGCGCGGACGCGACCCCACGCGGGGCCGGCCACCATCGGGTCGCCGACCTTGAGCGTGCCGCGCTGCACGAGGACCGTGGCCACTGGGCCACGGCCGACATCGAGGTGCGCCTCGAGCACGACGCCCTGCGCTCGCGCGTCCGGGTTGGCCGTCAGCTCTTCGAGATCGGCGGTGATGAGGAGCACGTCGAGCAGGTCGTCGATGCCGAGGTTCTGGAGTGCGGAGATCTGCACCATCTCGGTGTCGCCGTTCCATTGCGTCGGAACGAGGCCGTGCTCGGAGAGTTGCTGCATGACGCGATCGGGGTTGGCCTGCTCGCGGTCGACCTTGTTGATGGCGACGACGATCGGCACGTCGGCCGCCTTCGCATGGTTGAGCGCCTCGACCGTCTGCGGCATGACGCCGTCGTCGGCCGCGACGACCAGCACCACGATGTCGGTGGCCTCGGCGCCGCGGGCGCGCATCGCGGTGAATGCCTCGTGGCCGGGCGTGTCGATGAAGGTGATGAGGCGACCGTTCTTCTCGGTCTGGTACGCCCCGATGTGTTGCGTGATGCCGCCGGCCTCGCCGGCGACGACGTTGGCGTTGCGGATCTGGTCGAGCAGCTTCGTCTTGCCGTGGTCGACGTGACCCATGACGGTGATGACCGGAGGACGCGGTTCGAGGTCGCCTTCGTCTTCCTCTTCCTCGGCGGGCAGGTCGAGCATCTTCTGGAGCTCGACCTCCTGCTCCTCACCTGGGTTGACGAGACGGATCTCCGCGCCGACTTCGGCGGCGAAGAGCTCGATCATGTCGTCGGTCAACGACTGCGTCGCCGTGACCATCTCGCCTTGCTGCATGAGGAAGCGCACGACGTCGGCCGCCGTGCGGTTCAACTTCGGACCGAGGTCCTGCGGCGTCGTCGAACGCTCGATGACGTTGACGCCTTCGGGCACGGGCGCCGACGAATGCGTGTAGGTCGGCGTCTCGAAGGGCTGCAACTCCTCGCGGTTGCGACGACGACGGCCGCCTTTGCGGGGGCGCGGCGTACGGCGTTGCGGGCCACCGCGACCGCCGCCGGGGCCGCCTCCCGGGCCACCACCCGGACCGCCGCCGGGACCACCCGGGCCGCCGGGACCACCGCCACCAGGGCGCTGACCGAAACCGCCACCGCCACCGCCAGGGCGCGGACCTCCGAAGCCTCCGCCTCCACCACCCGGTGCGCCGGGGGTGCGTTGCCCGCCCACCGGACGCATGCTCGGTCCGCTCGGGCGGCCGACGCTCGGACCGCCGCGCTGCTGCATCGCGCCGCGACCACCCATTCCGGGCGGGGGCGGGATGGGCTTGCCGGTGGTCGACGACATCGGTGGCGCCGCGGCGGGACCACCGGGGGGCGGGGGCGCCGCCTGGTCGCCCGTGGGCGTGATGCGTGCCGCAGGAGGCATCGCGGGAGTCGGGGGCGGCGGGATGCGCCGTGCCGGCGCCTCCTCCGGCG
>JBEEFX010000139.1:0-4713 GCA_041166365.1 Acidimicrobiaceae bacterium | reverse complement strand
CGCATTCGTCGAGCCGTCTGCCCTCGGTCGTCGGCATTCCCGAGCACGAGGTGCTGATCGCCGCCGCTGACGGCGACCTCGAGGTCCGTGTCACCGGGCGGTACGAGCGCAACGGCGACGGCACGATCACCGGAGCCGTGCTCTGCATCCGCCCGCCGCGGCGCAACGCCAGCGACGAACCGACGGGCAGCGAGGTCGTGTCGACGGTGAGCCATGAGCTCCGCAGCCCCCTCACCTCCGTGAAGGGCTACACGTCGCTCCTGTTGAACCGGTGGGACCGGCTGAAGGACGACCAGAAACGAATGATGCTCGAGCAGGTGCACCACGACGCTGATCGGGTCACTCGCCTCATCACGGAGTTGCTCGACATCAGCCGGCTCGAGACCGGACGCCTCGTGTTGCGTCGACAGCTCACCAACGTCGCGGAGCTCGCGGAGCACGTCGTCGAGAAGCTGACGATGACGTACAACGACCTCGAATGCGACGTGCGCTTCGAAGACGGCTTTCCGCAGGTCTACGCAGATCCGGACAAGCTCGAGCAGGTGCTCACCAATCTCGTGGAGAACGCGGCGAAGTACGCCAGCACGAGCGGCATGACGGTGGTGGGCGAGTTCCGCGAGGACGAGGTCGCCGTCGCCGTCAGCGACACGGGAGAGGGCATCCCTTCATCGGATCTGCCCATGGTCTTCAAGAAGTTCTTCCGGCGCGACATGGGCAAGCCGACAGGCACCGGGCTCGGGCTGTGGATCAGCCGCGGGCTGGTCGAAGCGCACGGTGGAAGGCTCACGGCGACGTCGGAGATGGGCCGGGGGAGCGTGTTCCGCTTCACGCTGCCGCGCGTCGATCTCGACGAGCTGTTCGCGGAAACACCGAACTGACTCCGATGATCGACGACATCGAGGCCATCGCCGCCGGGGGTGCGGCTCGGCTGGCCCAAGCGACCACGCTCGAAGATCTCCGCGCGCTCGAGACGGAGTTGCTCGGCAAGCGCTCCGAGCTGAGCGCGGTCAAGCAGCGCCTCGGTGCGCTCGGTGCGGACGAACGCAAGACCGTGGGCCGGGCGGTCAACGAGGCGCGCGGTGTCCTCGAAGCCGCGGCCGACGCTCGGCGGAAGTCACTCCAGTCCGACGATCTCGACCAGCGACTCGAGATCGAACGGCTCGATCTCACGGAGTACGCCGGAGCGGGCCGCCGGCACGGGCACAAGCACCTCGTGACCCAGGCGCAGGAACGGCTCGAAGACGTGTTCATCGGTCTCGGCTTCACGATCGCAGAAGGCCCCGAGGCCGAGGACGACTTCCACAACTTCAGCGCGCTGAACTTCCCACCCGGTCACCCGGCGCGCGACATGTACGACACGCTCTACCTCGACTACGGCGAGCCGGGGTCGACGCTGCTGCGGACCCACACGTCGCCGGTGCAGATCCGCGTGATGCAGAGCCTTCCGCCGCCGATCTACATGATCATGCCCGGCCGCGTCTTCCGGCAGGACACGGCGGACGCCACGCACATGCCCGTCTTCCACCAGATCGAAGGCCTCGTCATCGACAAGGGCATCACGTTCGCCCACCTGGCCGGCACGATCGACGCGTTCAGCAAGGCGTTCTTCGGTGGCGACTTCGCCAGCCGCCTGCGGCCGGCGTACTTCCCGTTCACCGAGCCGTCGGCCGAGTTCGACATCCTCCGTCCCGACGGGGGCTACATGGAGCTGGGCGGATGCGGGATGGTCCACCCGAACGTGCTTGCCAACTGCGGTCTCGATCCCGAGGAGTGGCAGGGCTTCGCCTTCGGCTTCGGCATCGACCGCTTCGCCAAGGAACGTCACGGTGTCGACGATCTCCGAGACCTCTTCTCCAACGACGTCCGCTTCCTCGAGCAGTTCTGATGAAGGTCCTCCTGTCGTGGTTGCGCGAGTTCGCGCCGGATCTCCCTCAGGATCCGGCTGCGATCGGCGACGCGCTGGGGGCGCTCGGCACCCCGGTCGAGGAGATGCAACTGATCGGTGAGGGTCTCGACGGGATCGTCGTGGCCCGAGTGCTGAACGTGCGGCCACACCCCGACGCCGATCGCATCCAACTCGTCGACGTGGATGCGGGCAACGGGGAAGCGCTTCAGATCTGCTGCGGCGCGTTCAACATGGAAGTGGGGGATCTCGTCCCACTGGCCACGATCGGCACCGTGATGCCCGGCGGCATGGAGATCGCGCGCCGGAAGTTGCGCGGCCAGTGGTCGAACGGCATGTTGTGCTCACCGCCCGAGCTCGGACTGCCGGGTGACGGCGGCGGCATCCTCGTGCTCGGCGACGGGCACGAGGCCGGCACGCCGCTGCGCGAGGCGCTCGGCCTGGAATCCGACGTGCTCTACGACCTCGAGATCAACCCCAACCGTCCGGATGCGATGTCGGTCGCCGGCATCGCTCGGGATCTCGCCGCTCATCACAAGGTGTCGTTCGCGCTCCCGGTCCCGGATCTGTCGTTGGTCGCACAAGGTGAACCAGTCGACGATCTGATCTCGGTCGAGAACCTCGCCGCTGACCTCTGCGGACGCTTCACCGCCCGCGTGCTGCAAGGCGTGACGGTCGGGCCGTCGCCTCGCCACATCGCCAACCGGCTGACGCTGTTGGGCATGCGCCCGATCAACAACGTGGTCGATGCGTCGAACTATGTGATGCTCGAGCTCGGGCAACCGTCACATCCGTACGACCTCGCGCTCGTGGGCGGCGGCGGCCTGCGCGTGCGTCGCGCTCGTGAGGGCGAATCGCTGGTGACGCTCGACGGCGTCGAACGACGATTCACCACCGATGACTTGCTCATCTGCGACGCGAACGACGTCCCGAATGGCATCGGCGGGGTCATGGGTGGGGCGTCGTCAGAGATCTCCGAGTCGACCACCGACGTGCTCGTCGAGATGGCCTGGTTCCAACCGCTGACCATCGCCAAGTCGTCGCGACGGCTCGGTGTCCGCAGCGAGGCGTCGGCCCGGTTCGAGAAGGGGTGCGATCCCGAGATCATCCCGCTCGCGCACGAGCGGTTCATCGAGTTGCTCGGCTCCGCCGTGGCGCGCGTCGCCACCGGGATCGTGGACGTTCCCGGTGAGCTCCCGACAGCGCCGAGCGTGCGCGTCCGCACGGCGCGGGTGAACGGGATCCTCGGGACCGAGATCGAGGCGAGCCAGATCCGCGAGCTGCTCGAGCCGATCGGCTTCCGTGCGACGCCGACGGGCGAGGACAACGACGTGTCGATTCCTTCGTGGCGTCTGGACTCCGCGACGGAGATCGACGTCATCGAGGAGGTCGCGCGGCACTACGGCTACGCGCGCATCGGCGCCGTCGTGCCGCCGGCCGTGCACTTCGGCGGGCTGAGCGCGCGCCAGGCCGACCGGCGAGCAGCGCGCGACGTCCTCGTCGGACTGGGCCTGGCCGAAGCGCTGCCGATGCCCTTTCTCGCGCCCGCCGATCTCGAGCGTGCCGAGCTTCCCTACGAGGCGATCTCGATCACCAACCCGTTGATCGCCGACGAGTCTGTGCTGCGCACGTCGTTGCTGCCCGGGCTGCTCAAGACGATCGCCTACAACGAGTCGCATCGCGCCGCGGGCGTTGCGATCTTCGAGCTCGGCCACGTCTTCCGCGTGCCGGATGAACCGCAGCCCTTGCCCGACGAGCGCGATCATCTCGCCGTCGCCATCGCCAGGTCAGAGGCTCCGGCCGCCGTCGAGATCTGGCAGGCGCTGGCCGAGGCGCTTGCCATCACCGACCGCGAGTTGGTGACGGCGGAAGCGCCAGGACTGCATCCGACGCGTACGGCCTCGGTGCTCGTGGCCGGTGAGACGCTCGGCTCGGTGGGAGAGGTCCACCCTCGCGTGCTCGAGGCGTTCGACATCACGGAACGAGTGGCATGGCTCGAGGTCGACCTTGGGCGTTTGCTCGACCTTCCGCACGGGGCCCGCCCGTACCGACCGGTGAGCCGTTACCCGTCGAGCGACATCGACCTCGCCTTCGAGGCCCCCGACCAAGTGCCCGCGGCCGCCTTGGATCGCGCGCTCCGAGACGCCGTCGGCCCGTTGCTGGCCCAACTGGAGCTTTTCGACGTGTACCGCGGACCTGGCCTCACGGACGGCGCCCGCAGCCTGGCATACCGCCTCCGTCTGCAAGCGTCCGACCACACGCTCACCGACTCCGAGATCGCCGAGGCCCGCGGTCGGGCCATCCAGGCTGTCACCGACGCCACCGGCGCAACCCTGCGAAGCTGACCTTCTTGGCCCGCCGCGAAAAGACAGCGAATCCGCTGCCGGAAGGCACCCTCGAGGTGGGCGTCGGCCTCGTGCTCGCGGGCCTGTGCGCGTACGGGTTCACCGTGGTCGCCGCACGCGCGCTCGGCAAGACCGAGTACGCGCCGCTCTCCGTGCTCTGGGCGATGGTCTTCCTCGCCGGACCGGGGTTCTTCCTCCCGCTCGAACAGGAGGTGAGCCGGGCGCTCGCGGCGCGGCGCGCGCTCGGCACGGGCACCGGGCCCGTGGTCCGCCGAGCGGCGATGTTCGGCGGCGTGATCTGCGCGCTGCTGATCACCGCCACCCTCGTCGCGAGCCCGCTCCTCGTGAGCCAGCTCTTCGATCACGACTGGCTGCTCATGGTCGGCCTGTTGCTCGGGATGTTCGGCTACTGCATCGAGCTGTTGGCGCGCGGGACCTATTCCGGCCTGGGTCGCTTCCGCCCCT
>JBEEFX010000138.1:0-6905 GCA_041166365.1 Acidimicrobiaceae bacterium | reverse complement strand
TGGTGATCGCGCGCCGACTGGCGGCGGCCGGGCTCTCCCCCTTCGGCGGCGCCGCGGCAGGAGCGGACGACGGCGCGGGCGCGCCCCCATCGGCAATCGCGCGCTCCAGGCGCTCGATGCGCTCGAGCAGTGCGGCTGGAGAGTTGTCGACCTCCAGACTCGCGAGGCGGATGAGCGCGGCCTCGAGCACGATGCGCTGATCGACCGCGTCGACCATCGCCGCGAGCGCATCACCGAGTACCTCGATGCACCGAGTGATGAACGGTCGGTCGAAACGTTCGACGAGCTGATCGATGCGCGCACGATCGGCCTCGGCGAGATGGTCGAGGGGGGCCTTCATCGCCCCGAGGAAGACGTCGCGCAGGCGAATGACGAGCTGCTGGCCCAACAACCGCGGGTCGCGGCCGACATTGACCGCGTCGGCCACGGCGACGAGCACGCGGCCGCTGTCGCGCTCGATCAGGCCCTCGATGAGCTCGTCGACCGAGATCTCGCGCTCCGCGACCCCGCCGGCGGCCACGACCTGTTCCAGCGCCGACAACGCATCGCGGGCCGAGCCGTTTCCGGCCCGCACCGCATGGTCGATGGCCTCGGGAGTGACGTCGAGGCCGGCTTCGTCGACGACGTGACGGACGTACTCCTCGAGCGGCGCCGCAGGAAGCAGGTGGAACTCGAAGTGCTGGGTCCGGCTGCGGATCGTGGGGATCACCTTTTGCGGGTCCGTCGTCGCGAGCACGAACACGACGCCCGGCGGCGGCTCCTCCAACGTCTTGAGCAGCGCGGCCGACGCCGACCCGGTGAGCATGTGGACCTCGTCGAGGATGTACAGCTTCGTGCGTCCGGGTGTGGCGAAGGCGACGCGCTCGATGAGGTCGCGGATGTCGTCGACCTTGTTGTTGGACGCCGCGTCGAGCTCGTGCACGTCGAAGCTCGTTCCGGCCTCGATGCTCAGGCAGGACTCGCACTGCAGACAGGGCTCGCCGTCGACCGGCGCCGCGCAGTTCATGACCTTCGCGAGCACTCGCGCCGATGTCGTCTTGCCCGTGCCGCGGGGACCGCTGAAGAGATACGCGTGACCGACGCGGTTCTCCCGCACGGAGTTCTGCAAGGCGGTGACGATGTGGTCCTGCCCCTTGATGTCGGCGAATCGGCGGGGCCGGAAACGCCGATAGAGGGACTGGTACGACATGGCTCCGATCCTAACGATGGGCCGCCGCCCCTACTGTTGGGCCAGCGCCACTCGTTCTTCGGCCGCGCGGTCGCGATGCGGCGTGCCGATGCCGTCGATGACCACCCGCCGCAGGACGTCGTGGTCGATGTCGAACGGGGCCTGGTAGGCGGGCGTGACAGCCGCGCCCCGGTCGTAGCCGACGGTGAAACCCTCCACCCCGTAGGTGATCGGCGTCGTGCGAGCGAGGTGACCTTCGCCCACGGGGATGTCGTCGTAGTAGAGCGCGATGTCTCCCTGGAACCGGCCGGTGGGCGTGAACACGACGCGCGCGGCCACGCGGCCGGCCGGGATCGGGATGGACGCCGACACGGTGGTGATGGTGGCTCCCAGGAGGTTGTGCACGTAGTGGAGGCGGTTGTCCTTGATGTACACGGCGTAGCCGCCCGCGGGGCCGCCGTGGCAGACGATCGCCCCGTCGGCGCCGCCGGTCGCCGGCACGTCGAGCTCGGCCACGATGTGGAAGCCGCGGTCTCGCAAGTTGGGAGCCACGTTCGCCGTCAGGCTGCCGATGCCCGGGTAGTAGACGTAGCGGTCGTGGCGGAAGCGCCGGTCACCGCCGCGGCCCGGCTCGTTGTTGAGCGGGAGCACGGCGTAGCGCTCGGCCTCCGACCACCAGAGGTCGATGAGCTCCTGAAGCTTGTCTGGCTCCTTGTCGGCGAGGTCATCGATCTCCGACAGGTCTTCCGCGACGTGGTACAGCTCCCACTGGTCGAGGTCGAACGACGCGCGCGGGTCGCGACCGTCGCCGTAGTTCACCGACGGGAGCGGGTGGAACGTCACCGCCTTCCAACCGTCGTAGTACAGCGCGCGCGAGCCGAGCATCTCGTAGTACTGCGTGATGTGCTCCGAGGGCGCGGACGCGTCGTCGAGCGTCGACGCGAAGCTCACGCCTTCGATCGGCGTCTGCGCGACGCCGCTGATCTCGTCAGGGGCGTCGATGCCGATGACGTCGAGCAGTGTCGGGAACACATCGATGGCGTGGACGTACTGGTGCCGGGTCTCACCGGGGGTCCCGAGCCGGCTGGGCCAGCTCACGATGAGCGGGTCCGTCACGCCCCCTTCGTGCGTCTCTCGCTTCCACCGCTTCAGCGGGGTGTTGCCCGCCCACGCCCATCCCCAGGGGTAGTGGCCGTACGCGCGAGGGGTACCCAGGTCGTCGATGCGCCGCAGGTTCTCCTCGAGGCTCTCGGGCTCGAAGTTGAAGAAGTACATCTCGTTGAACGAGCCGCGCACGCCCCCTTCGGCGCTCGAGCCGTTGTCGCTCATGATCAGCACGATGGTGTTGTCGAGCTCGCCGAGTGCGTCGACGAAGTCGACGACGCGTCCGACGCAGTGATCGGTGTGCTCGAGGAAGCCCGCGTACACCTCCATCATCCGGGCGTAGAGCCGGTGCTCGTCGTCCGACAACGAGTCCCAGTCCGGGATCCACGCCGGACGCTCGCTGAGCCGCGTGCCGCTCGGGAGCAGGCCCGACGAGAGCTGGCGGGCGAACACCTCATCGCGCCACCGATCCCAACCCTGGTCGAAGCGCCCGCGATAGCGATCGATGAATTCGCTCGGCGCCTGGTGCGGCGCGTGGCACGCGCCCGGCGTGAAGTACAGGAAGAACGGTTTCGCCGGCGCGACCGCTCGCAGATCTTTCATGAACAGGATGGCCTTGCCGGCCATGTCGTCGGTCAGGTGGTAGCCGTCGTCAGGCGACGCGGGCGGATCGATCTGATGGTTGTCGTAGACGAGATCGGGATGGAACTGGTCGGTCTCGCCCGCGAGAAAGCCGTAGAAGCGCTCGAAACCGCGGCCCAACGGCCAGCGATCGCGCGGGCTGCCCATCGTCATCTCGGTCGCAGGCGTCAGGTGCCATTTGCCGACCGCAAACGTGGCATACCCGTTCCGGACAAGGACCTCCGAGAGGAAGCCGTTCTCCTTCGGGATCGTCGCGTTGTAGCCGGGATAGCCCGCGGCGAACTCCACGATGCGCGCCATACCGTTGCTGTGGTGGTTCCTGCCGGTGAGCAGGCAGGCGCGCGTCGGCGAGCACAGTGCCGTGGTGTGGAAGCTGCTGTAGCGCAAACCGTTGGCCGCCATGCGGTCGAAGGTCGGTGTCGCGATGTCGGAGCCGTAGCACCCGAACTGCGCGTACCCGACGTCGTCGAGCAGCACCATCACGATGTTCGGTGCGCCGTCCGGCGCCGCGGGCAGGTCCGGCCACCACGGTGTCGAGTCGGCCAGCGTGCGGCCGACGACTCCTCCATACGGTTCAGTCGTCATCGGGCGCACCATAGGGACTCGCCGATGGCGGCCGCGATGCGACGGGGGGAGGGCGTCTACTCGCCGTCCGGGTTGCGACCCCGTGGTCCTTGGTGGTCATCCAGAACGACGAGCCCCGCGGGTTGACTCCGCGGAGGTTCGGACGCGACCAAAGCTCCCCGAGCACTGCGGCGAGATCGTCCCTTCCAGACGCATAGAACGCCGGCAAGGTGATCTCCAGCCATGGGCAATCCGCCAGGAGCATGGCCGCGAGCAGGTACTGCTCGGACCACCACATCTCGAGAAAGCCCGCCGGGTAGTCGGCAGGCAAGTAGATGTCGTGAACGCCAACGAGGACGCCGGGCGGGAGCGACGGCAGGACGTCCAGGAAGAACGCAACGCAGTCTGAGTTCGGCAGCACGCGATGTGACCCGTCGAAGAACACGATGTCGCCCTCGACCAACGGCCCGAAGGTGGCATCGACATCGACCAGCTCGAGGTGAGACCGGATCGATACGTCGCACAGTGCATCGACGGACCTTCGAGGTGCCGGGTCTATCGACGTGATGTGGGTGGTCAGACTCCCATCGCGTCGTGCCCGCGCCACGACCTTGGTGGATTGTCCCGACCCGATCTCGACGTAGCGATGAGGTCGCCGGGTTCGGGTGAACCCGTACAACGCCACCGTGTCGAGTCCGATCAGCAGCCTGTTGACCCAGCACGGATGGGACATCGTCGTGCCGTCACGCGAAATCGCTGCCAGCGGTTCCATGAACTGGCGAAAGCTGTCGAGGACCTCCATGTAGTTCGCAACGCCGGTCTCGAGCAGCCGATCGAGGTCGCGATGCAACGGCCGTCCCCATCCGTATCGAGGACGAAGGTCCGCTGTAGGCGGATAGTCGAGCCTCAGCGTTACGGGCGTGGCCGGGTGAATCCGAGTGGCAGCGGCGTCGCCGAGTCTCACCACTCGCCGATCCAGTCGACTGCGAAGCTCGCGGCTCAATCGATCCAATGGCAAGCGTCATGCCTAGTCGACTCGTGGATCGTGCGAACGACGGCGACGGGCTACCCGGAGATCTGCGTCGTGACTCGTTCCGCCGTCACTGCCGAATTGACTCTTGTGTCACCTAGTTCTGAGACGTGGCCCCTGAAAAGGTGCAAACTGCCCACGATTCCCGGCTGTTCTGGGACCAGCGAACGAAAGGCGGGACACGGTGAAGCACGGAACAGGTACGGCAGCGAACGCTGAGCGCGCAGACCGACTGGGGTGGGGGGTGAAGGGTTTCGGACTGCTCGCAGCGCTGATTGCGCTGGTCGTGGGGCAGGCTTTCGTGCAATCAGCGATGGCCGCGGGGCCCTCGGGGCAAGCCACTGCGACGGTCGATGCGGGCCCGAATTCCTCTTCGTCCAGCACCGGCCCCTCGGGCTTCTTCGTGATCGGCGATGGCAACGCGATCGTGGGGAATCACGTGTACTTCTGGGGCAGTCAATGGGCCAAGAACAACATCGTGAGCGGGGGCCCGGCGCCGAGCGCGTTCAAGGGTTTCGCGGAAAGTGTTCAGCCCCCGCCCTGCGGCGGGATATGGTCGGCGCAGCCGGGGAACTCCGGAAAACCGCCGGACACGGTGCCGCCCGCGATCATCGTGGTGGTCACATCCAAAGTGACCAAGTCAGGCAGCGCCATCGCCGTCACGGCCGCCACCTGGGCCCTCGTCACGGTCGATCCCGGCTATGGGCCCAACCCCGGCCATGCCGGAACCGGGCAGGTGACCCTCATCTGCTAGTCAGCGCCGCGATTCGAGATCTCGGGCACACCGAAGACCGACCCTGACGCGGAGGGAGTGGGATTCGAACCCACGGTGGGTTGCCCCACACACGCTTTCCAAGCGTGCCGATTCGGCCGCTCTCGCACCCCTCCAAACTGAAGACCAGCCCCGCCTTCGCAAGTGACGGCCAGGCGATCTGCGGCACACCGCGGGATCCGCTGAGAGCTGCTGCCTCCCGGCCCTGACTCGGTTCACGGTCCGCAGTTGCACAGGACCCGGCCGCCACATGCGAAGGCGGGGCTCGCCGAGGTTACCGCTTCACGATCTGGAGCCGGGTGGGCACAACAGCCCGAAGATGTTCTGACAGGGAGAGGGAGCGGTTGGCGGCGATGACGGGGGCGTCGGTGGGACGACGGGAGGCACCGGACCCCCGCCGGGCGGACCCTCCGGGGCTTCCGGCGGGGGCGCGGGGGTGTCCCGGTGCACGCCGTCGAGCGAGATCGCTTCGGTGGACTGATCGAACTCCGTGAGCGCGCGATCGGGATAGTCGCGTTGGAGCCCAGCCTGCGCGTAGGCGAATGCCTGCTGCGCGGTCGGGCCTTCACTGCGGCCTTGCAGCAACGCCTGGTGGATCAGGTACTCGTCGAGGTACGAACGTCCGAAGGAATCGTTCTCGTAGGCGAGGTTGTTCGCATCGGCCGCCGCGGTCAGGATCCGACCGGGTGCCATGAGCTCGGTGAACCCACCGCCGTAGCACGTCGCCATCACGATCCACACGTTGTGGGCCGGCAGGCCTTCCGTCTGCTTCGCGAGGTACGAGTCGGGCAAGACGCCACCGTCGGCGGCCACGATGGCCTCGGTCTGGTCGCTGATCTTGCGCACGTGACCGGCATAGAACAGCACCACGGTCGAGTCGATGCGCGTTGTCGACACCAGCCACTGCAGCGCGTCGTTGATGCTCGTGGTGCTCGCTGCCGCGTCGAGCAACGTGCGCACGTTCGGTGCAGGGACACCGTTCATCGCAAGCACATCGGACATGTCCTCCGCATCGGGCACGGCGCCGTGCAGATCAGACGTATCGCCGGGGTAGTCGTTGATGCCGATGATCAACCCGTAGACGTGCGACGCGGCCTCCGTCGTCGGAGCACGCACGACCGGAGCACGGTCCCGGAACGGGCTGTCGACGACACCTTCCGGCGAAGGGCTCGAAGCCGCCGCGGTGTCGTCCACCGTCGGCTCCTGGATCGAATGCTCTCGACGCGGCAGCGGGCGCGGCACCGGAGCGGCTCCGGCCCCAACATGCGCGGGCAGCGTCGACGGCCCGGTGGCCGCCGCGACCCTTGTTCGATCAGGTGACGGTGAGAGCTTCGCCGGGATCGCGCCGCAATCGTTCGGGCGCCGACGACTGAAGCCGCGCGCCACGTCTTTGGCGTCATCATCGGCATCAACGACTACCCCGGCGACTCGTCCGATCTACGCGGCGCCGTGCCCGATGCGGAGGACATGTCCGACGTCCTCGCCATGAACGGCGTCCCTGCGTCCAATGTGCGCACGCTGCTCGACGGCAACGCGAGCACGACGAGCATCACCGATGCGTTGCAATGGCTCACGTCGACGGCCCAGCCCGACTCGACCGTGGTGTTGTTCTACGCCGGTCACGT
>JBEEFX010000137.1:0-25250 GCA_041166365.1 Acidimicrobiaceae bacterium | reverse complement strand
CGCTGGTCGCGGCCGTGCGCAGCTCCACCGTTGCCTCGACCACGCCGGCGGATCCGTCGCAAGTGGCGCGGAGGGTCGACGACACGATGCCGGAGGCGGGACCGGCGTCGCAGCCCCGCCACGGCCCTACGGGCGCGCCGGTCGGCGACCAGCCGGGCATCCGCCCCAGCAGCGTCGTGCGGAACCACCGCAGGTTCTGGTGCCGGACGAGCCGGGTCTTCCAGCGGGGCCGCGGTCGCTTCTCGGTCAGCCGCGGGGCCAGCGCCGCACAGCGGATGGCCATGCTGTACGAGCCCGGAGTCAGCTCGCCGAGCTCGACGGCGTGGGCGCGGAACATGTTCTCGCTGTGCAAGATGGGCCGGCCGTCGAACCACACGTCGGCGAGCGTGGCGAGCCCGCCGACGTCGAGCATCCACGGTCCTGCGTCGTCTTCGGACACGGTGACCGACGTGCGCCACCACCAGTCCTCCGCGTCGAAGTCGCGTTGGTCGTCGATCGTCCACCGCCCGGCCGCTCGCAGCGCGCTCGCGGCGGTGCCAGGCACGGCGGCGGGCAACCACTCGACCTCGAGGTTGCCGAGCTCGTCAGGGTCGTGTGCCGCCCCCGGCTCGGTCGAACACAGCTCCCAGTCAGCCATACCGCGCGACCAACGGGGCCAGCGCGGCGTCCCAGTGGCCTTCCATGGCGTCGAGCACCGCCTCGACGTCGACCGTGCGACCCCGCACCGCGCGCGCCAAGTTGAACTGGAGTGTCTTGGTGGCGTTCGCCAGCTCGCGAAACGCCTCGGCCGCCGGGCCGATCGCGGCGTCGTCGCGCAGCGCGAGCCAATCGACGTAGTCCGCCGCCAGCTCCGCGTTCGCGCCGCCCTGGCGACAGAACCCGAAGGCCCAACGGTGGAACGTCTCGAGCGGCTGCGAGCCGAGCCACTCGATGTCCGCGCCGAGGCGCTTGCGCATGCGCGGCACGGGGTTGGTGGTGGGCCGCCGAGAGAGGTGCTCCCGAGTGAGCGCGACCGCGTGCTCCGTCAGGCGACTCGCCGTCTCCTGTCTCGCACCCTCGAGCTTGACCAGCTCGACGTAGGGCGGCAGCAGCCGCGTATCGCGGAGCTCGTCGGTGCGCCGCAACACGCCGTCGTAGTCGTCCCCGGAGAGCTCGAAGTATCCGGCGTTGTGGAAGTACCCGAGCCGTCGAGCGCCCGGATCGATCAGCTGCGGCGCGATCGCCGACTTCACGTGGTCGAGTTGATAGGAGACACCCGCAGTGTCGGGGAGGTACCAGCTGTCGACCTCGATGGTGAGCAGGCGGCCCAGCTCGAGCTGCTCGACGATGTGGGTCTCGATCGGCGCCCACACGTTCATCTCGTTCACGTCGATGCCGTAGACGGCGCGCAGGTCCTCGAGCGGGAACTTGAAGAAGGTCCACTGGTCGCCTTCGAAGTCGCTGCTCAACGTGAACGCGGCGGATGCGAGCGGGTCGAACCCGAACGCGTGCAGCACCTCGATCCACAGATCGACGTAGCAGTTGGTCTCCGACCAGACGCGCTCGGCGGAATGCAGCGGATGCGGCTCGTACGTGGCCGCGTCGATGTCGATGAGCGAGACACTCATCCCCACAACCTCGTCCGCACGGCGGCGGGCCAGCGCGACAGGTCGAGGCCGTGTGTGTGCAGCAGCGCCAACGTGATGCGCTCCATGCCGAACCCGACACACGCCGAGTGCGCTGTCTCGCCGTCGGCGGTGGTGATCCCGAACGGCACGCCGAAGTGATCCCGGTGACAGTTCGACGAAGCGATCGCCGTCGGCTTCTCCGTCGAGCAGATCGGGGTGACGAGCTCGTACTTCAGCGCCTCGTCGAGTTGCCCGGCGGCGAGCAGGCGGCCGGAGCGTCCGAAGAACGGATCGTTGGCGACGACCGCCTCGGCCGCAAGGCCGAACGACGTGAGGACGTCGAGGCCGCGCTCGATCCACATGTCGCGGAACTGTTCCGCTCCGGCCGGATCACCGAGGTAGACGAACTCGCGCTGGCGAAACGCCTGCATCCGCGCCGGGTCGACCGAGGGTTCGTGGCGGAAGTTCCAACCGAAGACGTTGTAACGACGCCCGCCGTCCGGCAACTGGCCGGTCGACATCGGATAGATCGGATGGCAGGTTGCGGTACACAGGGCCAGATCCGTCGGAGCCAGTTGCGTCGCCCATTCCTGACCCGACTCGAGCAACGCGAGCAGCTCACGGTGCTCACGATCACCTCCCGAGAAGGCGTGCACCTCGCCGATGAGGTTCGGGAACGAGCGCAGGTAGTCCGTGCGCTCGAGCGTCGTGCGCGGCAACAGCGGCGGGAACGCCAGGGGCGTGGACTGCAGGTCGCGTCCCGCTTCGCCCGCACAGCGGTTCACGCCCTCGACGATGGCCTCGAAGTCTGCGCCTTTGCCGAAGATGCCTTCGACGCCCATCGGGACCAGATGGCCGGCGGCGATCAGCTCGTCGCGGAAGCGGGTGTACTCGTCCACTGCGCTACTCGCCTTTGTGGACGAGCAGCATCTGCGCGTTGTGGCCCGCGATGCGGTCGTTGTTGATCATGAGCGGCGCGCCGTGGGCATCGCGCAGCAGCCGTCCGAGGCTGTACTCGGAGTCCTCGCGATACGCGGAGATGCCGATCACCGACATGGCCCGTGTGACGATGTCGACGACGTACGCCGAGCTCGACAGCTTCAAGCTGTTCATAGCGATGGCGAAGCCGAGACTGCTGAGCTCCGACGTGTCGTCCTCGCACTCGCGGTAACGGCGAGCGGCGCCGTGCACGAGCTCGCTGAACTCCTGGAGGGTCGCCACGAGCTCGGCGAGCCGCACCGCCGCGGCCGGCGCTCGGCCCGGGGACTTGCGAGCCTCGTTGCGGATGAAGCGTCGTGCGGTCGACACGGCGCTGGTGGCGATCCCCAACCACACCGAGCTCCACACGATGTGGGAGGTGGGCAACATCGTCTGTGCAGCGATGTCGGCGAACGAATCGGCCAGCACCTCGTCGACGGGGCCCTCAGCCGACAGGCGGAAGCCGAGGCTGCACGTGCCACGGAACCCGAGCGTGTCCCAGCCGCTGGTCTCGGTCAGCAACGTGCTCGACCGCCGGCAGAGCACCAGGACCTGATCGTTGGCGGGGCTCGCGGCCGAGGTGCGGGCGGTGACGAGAATGCCGTCGGCGTTCGCGCCGTACGAGATGACCGGAGCCTGCTTCTCGAGATGGAATCGATCATCGCGGCGTTCGAGCGCGCAGCCGCTCGCGCGCACGTCGCCACCGATGCCCACCTCCGTTGTGGCCGATGCAAGGAGCAACTCAGCGGCGGCGAGTTCGCGCAAGTACCCCTCGAGTGCGGGGGTACGACCGTGACGCACCAAGCAGTGCACCTGGATCTGGTGCATGGCGTACACCATTGCCGTCGATGCGCAGTGCTGGCCGAGCGCCTCGACGGCGCCGGCCACCTCCACGATCGATGCGCCCGCGCCGCCCAGAGCCGCGGGCACGAGTACCGAGAGCAGGTGCTCGCGCCGGAGGGCGTCGATGGCTTCGGAGGGGAAGCGGGCATCGCGGTCGACACCTGCGGCCGCCGGGGCGGCGGAGGTCGCGCCGATCATCGCGGCGACGGACTCGATCTCCTTGGGCGCGTTCGCGGGGAGGTCGGCCATGTCGTCAGCTCTGCGGCATCGACGCGGTCGTCAGCTCCTCGAGCGCAGCGCGGATGGCAGCAACCGACTCGAACGTCTGCTTGCGCAGCATCTCGTCGGGGAACTCGATGTCGAAGGCGTCTTCCAGTGCCAACATCAAATTCACGCTCGCGTGTGAGGTGAGCCCGGCGTCGTAGAGGTTCGTGTCATCGTCCAGTGCGGAGACGTCGACAGCGAGACGACCTTCGTCGTCGATGATGCGCCGAATCGTGTCAGTCATCCCGCCACCGGAGGAAGTATCGCCCATTTCCGTATACCTCCGAAATACCTGATGGATGAAATGGTCCTTCGGGCCTATGCCCGAACTTCAGGTTTTGGCACCTACAGTCGGGCGAGTGGCCGATTTGGTGTCGTTCTGCGTGTCGAACCACAACTACGGCCGCTACCTCCGTCCGTTGCTCGACGCACTGCTCGCCCAGACGTACCCGAACGTCGAGATCATCGTCATCGACGACGGCTCGACGGACGACTCCCGCGAGGTGTTGGCCGACTACGACGGCCGCGTCGTGGTCGAGTTCCAGGAGCAACGCGGGCAGTCCGTCGCGTGCAACCGCGCCTTCGAGCTCTCCCGGGGCGACATCGTCGTCTTCCACGACTCCGACGACATCGTGTACCTGGACGCGGCGCAGCGCTTGGTCGAGGCGTTCGAGGATCCCGCGGTGACGATGGTCATGACCCGCCTCGACATCGTCGACGCAGACGGTCGTCCCACCGGCGAGCGACGTCCACCCGACGGGTGCCCTCTGTGGAGCGGCGACCTCCGATCCCTCGTGCTCGAACGGTGCTCGTTCTTCTGGCCGGAGACGACGGGACAGGCGTACCGGCGGTCGTTCGTCGAGTCCGTGATGCCGATTCCCGATCTCACCCCGCCGGACGGGTACTTCTCGTACCTCAGTGCGATCGGCGGCCCGATCGCGGTCCTCGATCCCGCGGTGGCGTGTTACCGCTCGCACGGCCGCAACAAGCATCTCGCGCCTCGAGTGCACGGCGTCCCATGGCTCGACGAGCGCATCGCGATGCGGGAGCATCTGTACGACGCGATGCGTACCTACGGTGGCTCGTTGGGCGTGTTCGAGGACGGGCAAGCCGCTCAGGCGTGGGTGCCGAACGACTACATCATGGCCAGCCTCCGGGTCTCGAGGTGTCGATTGACCCGGCAACCGGGACGCTGGCGTTTCGGGGCGGCGGGCGTGCGCGCCATCGTCGGGCATCCGCAGTTCCGCGTGATCGGACAAGCCCGCCACGTTGCCTGGTTCGTCGGCACGACGGTCCTGCCCCGGCCATTCGCCCGTCGCACGATCCACTCGCGCTTCCCCCAGGCGCGATGAGGCGTCGCACCCGCATCGCGGCCGCGCTGGGCGGCGTGACCGGCGCGACATCGCGTCTCGTCGGTCGCGGCGGAGGGTCGGTCATCGGCGCCAAGGTCACGCTGGCCATCGCGCCCCGAGCGCTCGATGAGCTCGCGGCCGGCCGTCGCATCGCCGTGGTGTCCGGCACGAACGGCAAGTCGACCACGACTGCGCTACTCGCGGCGGCGTGCGCGGCAGGCGGTTCGACGGTCGCGTCGAACATCGAGGGCGCCAACCTCCGTTCGGGGATCGTTGCGCTGCTCAGCAGCCGGCGCGCTCGCAACGCCGACCTCGCGGTGCTCGAGATCGATGAGCTCGCCCTGCCATCGCTGTTGCCCAGCTTCACGGCCCCGGTGGTCGTGCTGCTCAACCTGTCGCGCGATCAGCTCGACCGCTTCGGGGAGGTGCGCACGGTGGCGGCCGAATGGCGCCGGGCCCTCGGCGCGCAACCGGCCGCCGTCGTGGCCAACGCCGACGATCCGCTGGTCGTGTACGGCGCCGGCACCGCGAGCGACGTGACCTACGTCGGCGTCGGGCTCCGCTGGCAACAGGACGCCGCCTCGTGTCCGAACTGCGGGCGGCCGATCCGGCACGAGGGGCGCGACTGGTGGTGCGAATGCGGGCTCCGCCGGCCCGTCGCCGTCGAGCTCGAGGGCGACGAGCTGGTGATGGGGGACGAGCGCGTCGCCCTGCATCCTGGGGTGCCCGGTCATCACAACGTGGGCAATGCCGCGCTGGCGGTGGTGGCCGCCACCAAGCTCGGCGTGCCGTTGGCCGTCGCGGTCGACGCGCTCGGCCAGGTGACCTCGGTGGCCGGTCGATACCAGACGATCACCGTCGGTTCGACGCGGGCGCGTCTCCTCCTGGCGAAGAATCCCGCAGGCTGGGGCGAGCTGCTCACGATGATCGAGGGCGACGATCGGCCGCTCGTGCTGGCGATCAACGCGCGGATCGCAGACGGTCGAGACCCGTCGTGGCTGTGGGACGTCGAGTTCGAGCGGCTCCAAGGGCGCACCGTGGTGGCCGCCGGCGAGCGCGCCGCCGACCTCGCGGTACGCCTGCGGTACGCCGAGGTCGTCTGCGACGTCTGGGACGACTCGATCCTCGACGGGATCGAGCGACTTGGCGTGCCCGAGGTCGACGTGGTCGCCAACTACACGGTCTTCGCCGACGTCGTGCGCGCGGTGAGCGCACGCGCATGACTGCCCCCCGCGCGAGTGCAGTCCGTGTCGCGCTCGTGTTCCCCGAGCTGCTCGGTACGTACGGCGACGGTGGCAACGCGGTGGTCCTCGCACAGCGATTGCGTTGGCGCGGCATCCCGGCGGAGATCGTCCGCGTGGGGATGGACGACCCGCTGCCCGACGGCTCCGACATCTATGTCCTCGGCGGCGGTGAGGACGCGCCGCAGACGTTCGCGACAGCGCGGTTGGCGGAGGTCGGCCTCGCACGCGCCGTCGACGCGGGCGCGGTGGTGTTCGCGGTGTGCGCCGGTCTGCAAATACTCGGCCAGAGCTTCACCGGCAGCGACGGCCGCCAGCAGGCCGGGCTCGGCATCGTCGACTGCGCCACCCATCCGAAGGGCGAGCGGCAGATCGGCGAGCTCGTGGTGGAGCCGACGGCGTTCGGGCTCCCGCTGCTGACGGGCTTCGAGAACCATGGCGGCATCACGGAGCTCGGTCCGGGCGCCGAACCGCTCGGCCGGGTGCGCGTCGGGCACGGCAACGGCGCGGCCGGTGTCGAAGGCGTGGTGTCGGGGCGGGTGCTCGGCACCTACCTGCACGGCCCGGCGCTGGCGCGCAACCCGGCACTCGCCGATCTCCTGCTGTCGTGGGTCGTCGGGCCGCTGGAGCCCCTCGACGAGCCCCTTATCGATCGCCTGCGCTCGGAGCGTCTCGAGGCTGCGCTGCGGTGAGCGCGACGTCGTGGGACGGGCTCATCGTCATGTGCAGCGGTACCAGTTGGGATGGCATGGCGACGTCCCCGAAGGAGATTGCGCTCCGCCTCGCCCGCTCGGGGCCGGTGCTGTTCGTCGATCCACCCCGGTCGTTCGTCTCGGCGCGGCGCCGTGCGCATCGGGGGACGACCTCCTCGCGACGCGGCGTGTACGAGATCGGTGACCGGCTCGCCCGCATGACGCCCCTCGTGCAACCGGGCATCGATCGTCCGGGCCTGGCGCGATTCACGGAGGCAACCGTGAAGCGGCAGCTCCGTCGGGCGGTCCGCGAGCTCCGAGCTGATGTCGACGCGGTGATCGTCGCCAATCAGCGCGACGTCTTCGGCGCCTGTGACGAACGTAGAAGGATCGTCTTCGCCACGGATGACTTCGTTGCCGGTGCCGAACTGATGGGCGTGCGCCGTTCGGTGTTGCAGGCGCAGCAGCAGCGCCAGGCGCGCAGCGCCGATCTCGTCGTCTGCGTGACCCCGGAGATCGCCGAGACATGGACGGGTCTCGGCGTCGAGACCGCGGTTCTGGCCAACGGCTGCGACCCCGAGCTCTTCGCCGATGTGGACGACACGCCGTACGCGAGCGACGTGACGCTTCCGTCGCCCATCGTCGGTTGTGTGGGCCACCTCTCCGACCGCATCGACGTGGCGCTGCTCGATGCCGTCGCCGACACCGGTGTGTCGTTGTTGCTCGTGGGCCCTCGCCAGCCCGTCGACGGGCTCGACCGGCTGCTCGCGCGCGCAAACGTGCAGTGGATCGACCAGCGTCCGCTCACGACGATGCCCGGCTACCTCCGCTGGATCGATGTCGGGTTGACGCCGTATGCCGACACGGCGTTCAACCGAGGGAGCTTCCCCCTCAAGACGCTCGACTACCTCGCCGCCGGCCGGCGAGTCGTCGCGACGGGCCTTCCCGCCACCAGGCGGCTCGACACCGACCTCGTGGCGATCGCCGACACGCCCGCCGACTTCGCCGCCGCTGTCACCAGCGAGCTCGCCCGTCCGGTCACGAACGACGACGTGCAGCGGCGCCAGGCGTTCGCCGCGGCCAACTCGTGGGAGGCGCGGGCTGCGGAGCTCCGGAAGCTGGTCGCGACCTGATGGCCGAGTACGCCTAGAGCGGGGGCTGGTCGGGAGCCAGCGAGGGCCGGCCGTCGCTCGGGATCGCGAGGGGTTCGGGGGCGAGCGGCCGTTGGGACCGCGCCAGCCGCCACAGGAACGGTCCTGCGACCGCGGCTTCGACGGCGAGCGCGGTGGTGCCGCCGACGAGCAGCCGCAGGAAGTCTCCGCTCACCAGCCAGGAGGTCCCGTAGGCGGCCGCGGCCGCGGCACTCGCCCCGAGCAGCGGGCGGGGGAGTTGGGCGACGATCGCGCGAAGGGAGAAGCCGGCGCGGTGGAGCGCGATCAACATGCCGGGAACCGGGATGCTGACCGCGACGAGCATGTGGGCGATACCGACACCGCGGATGCCGTCGTGTGTGGCGCCGATCGCCAACGCGGGCGCGAGCGCGGCGAGCCACATCACCTGGATCACCAACGTGGCGCGGCCGCGGCCCAAGGCGTTGAGGAGGTCACGTCCGAGCTGGAGTGCGACGCGCACGGTGCCGAGCACGACGAGGAATCGCAACGCCAGTGCCGCTCCCGCCCACGGTGGGCCGTAGACGAACCGGACCAGCGGGAGGGACAGCACGCCGAGCAACGCGCACAGGAACGCGCTCACGCCGACGAGCAACGCGAGCGAGCGGGCGAACGCCGCCTGCACCGCGGCGCGATTCGCCTGCAGGCGAGCGAAACCCGGCACGGAGACCCTGGTGACCGACGTCGACAGCGTGCTCACCGGCCAGCTCGAGAGGTTGAACGCCATCAGGTACAGGCCGAGCGACGTCGCGCCGAGCACACGGCTGACGATCACGTAGTCGACGTCGTTCACCGCTTCGGCGAAGAGCGATGCACCGGCGATCGGCACCCCGACCTTCAGCAGCGAGCGGGCGATGTCGGGGTCGTAGCCCGGCCGGTAGCGGGCGCGAGCGAGAACGAAGTGCAGCAGCCCGTTGACGAAGTTCCCGATCACTCGGCCCCAGGCCAGGCTCCACGGCCCGTAGCCCATCCACGCCAGCACGACCGTCACGCCGATGGACACGCCGAGCCCGGTCAGGTCGGCGATCGCCCGGCGGGCTTGCTGGAACTCACGCGTCAGCAGCGCCGATTGCATGGCGAACGCGCCGTTGATGAGCACGCACACGGTGAGGAGACGGATGACACCGGTGGCATCGGGCGCGTTGAACGCGTCGGCAAAGGCCGGCGCACCGATGAAGGCCGCCACGAACAGCACCAGGCTGGAGCCGCCCACGACCGTGACTGCAGTTCGTCCGACGTCGTCGACGTTGCCCGGATGGCGGACCAGGGCGGTCTCGATTCCCAGGTCGTTGACGTTCGAGAGGACGATCAGCGCGACGAAGGCAACCGTGTACACGCCGTACTCGCTCGGAGCGAGCAGCCGCGCGAGCACGATGCCCATGAGCACCGTCCCGACGCGGGCCGTGAGGTTGCTGACCAGGCTCCAGCGCAGTCCCTGGGCCACCATTCGCCCGAGGTCGTCGGCCTCCGCGGCATCCGCATCGGTGGCGTGGGCCGTCAGATCGCTCTGCTCGTCTTCGCTCACCACCACCGAAGTCCTTCGGTCGACTCGACCCCGAAGTCGAGGCAAACGGCGAGCGTACTTGAGCCCTTTCGGCCGGTTTCCTCGCTCAGGGTGACAATCCGGTCAAGGTCTCCGGGCAGTTTGTCGATGTCTCTGGAAGCCGACTCACCGTCCGTGAAGACAACGAACTCGCGGCGGTTCGCTGAGGGAGAAATCGCAACTCGTGTTCAACGCGCCCACTCGTCGAAGCTCGAAACGCCGCTACGTCACGGCCGTCAGCCTCGTGCTGGTGGCGCTCGCGTCCTATGCGGTCGCGACGGCCGGCGCCAGCGGCACGACGACGTCGGGACTGGTCGAGGTCTCCGAGACGGCCACTGACGTGAACACCCGCCCGTCCGGGACCGGTACGGTCGCTGACCCCGGGACCCAGACCGTCCAGCCCGGGGAGTTCTCGGTGAAGTCCAAGTCGATCACGAAGGGCGGCGCAACCATCGTTGCGACCGCGGTGTTCGCCGTCGTGACGACGGCCCCTTCGACGACCCTGCCGCCGCCGACCGTGCCCCCGACCACGGCGCCGCCGGTCACACAGCCTCCGGTCCCCACATTGACGACGTGGCCCGATGCCACCAACACCGGCGTGCCGGCCGGCAAGACGCTCACCTCTTCGGGCGCCTTCACCGTCACGCAGGACGGCACCGTCGTCGACGGCCTCGACATCGACGGCTGCCTCGTGGTGCGCGCCAACAACGTCACGATCCAGAACACCCGGGTGCGCCAGAACGGCACCTGCTTCGGCGGTGCCATCGACGTCGGCTACTCCAACCACGGAATCATGATCCGCGACACCGAGGTCGACGGTCGCCGCATGAACGCCCTCGCGACGCTGGTGGGCAACTCCGGCTACACGTGTGTGCGCTGCAACGTGCACGACGGCGGGCAGGGCTTCCACGTGAACTACGACGTGACGATCATCGACTCGTACGTGCACGACTTGTACGGCTCGGGCGACAGCCACAACGACGGCATCCTCACGAACGGCGGCGCGCACTACGTGATCCGCCACAACAACATCTCCTGCGACGTGCGTGCCCCTGGGAACGCCTCGACCGGGGGCGGTTGCACCGGCGCCGTGGTGCTGCTCGGAGACTTCAGCGCGGTGTCCGACGCGGTCATCGACAACAACCTGCTCAACGGGGGCGCCTTTGCGCTCTACGCGGGCTCGCTTCCCGAGAAGCCGTTCGCCCACGCCGACAACATTCGGATCACCGACAACAAGTTCGGGCAGCGGATCTTTCCGAAGAGCGGCATCTACGGCCCCGTGATCGGTTACGAGGCCGCCGCCCCCGGCAACGTCTTCTCGGGCAACACGTGGGCCGACTCCGGACTGCCGATCACCGCTTAGGCGATCGCTTCGCTGATCGTGCGCAGCAGCTCCACCCGTGAGTCCCACGTCGACTCCAGGACGGCGGCTCGCCGGTCGTCAGGAGTGCCGAGGCCGCCGTCGGCGAGCGTCAGGCGTACGGCATCGATGAAGTCGTCGGCGGTCTGCGCGATGCGGACGTTCGCCCGGTAGCGACGCACCTCGGGGAAGTCCGTGCTCACGACCGGCAGGCCGAGCGCGAGGTACTCCTTCAACTTGATCGGGTTCGCGTAGCGGATCCAGTCGTTGTCGAGCCACGGCATGATCGCCACGTCGAAGCACGATCCGTAGGCGGGGATGTCTGCGTACGGGCGCGGCCCGATCCACCGGACGTTCGGGATCGCCTCGATCGGATCCATGTCGTGCGAGGCGTCCCCGATCAAGAGCACCGTGACCTCGGGGAGCGAGCGCGCCAGCCGCGCGATGAGCTCGAGGTCGACGAGATAGTCGTCGAGCCCACCGAAGAAGCCCACGACCGGCCCGGTGAGGTCGGCGATGTCTGCGGGCCGCCGGCTCGCATCGCGTGGGGTGAAGTGCTCCAAGTCGACGCCATGGTCGAGGAACACCGCGCGGTCGCCGACGACGCCGGCTTCGGCGGTCATCAGCGCGGAGCTCACGTACAACACGCGATCGGCGTCTGCGAGCAGCCGGTTCTCCATGGCGGCGATGGAATCCTGGTCGGCTTCGCCGAAGGTCGAATGCCGGTCGGAGCGGTTGTAGATGACCGGACCGTGGTCGAGGTGAGCGAGAACGTCGACCGCGGTCGGGATGGTGACCACACAGATCGGATCGGTGATGCCCAGCCGTCGCGCGGTGCGAGCCACTTGCCGGGCCACGAATCGCGCGTTGATGCGTCTGGCGCGCTCGCTCCCGTAGAACGGGAGCACGAGCGGGGTGAACACCGCGAACCGGGGGAGATCCTCGACGGGGTGACTCAACCGCTTCGTCATGCTGCGGGCCTTGCGCACGAGCCGGCGAACGAAATGGCTCGACCGACCGGGCAGCGGCATGCGCAGGGTGATGCTGTTGACGAACAGCACGGACCGCGTCTGCGCCAACCGCAGCATGAGCTGGAAGTCCGAGTGCCCGTGGTGGAAGTACCACCAGTCCTGCGCGGAGAAGCACACGTACGGCGGCAGTGTCATCCGAAGAACTCCCGATGCCAGACCTCGAGGCTGAGGAGCGTCCACACTCGGATCTCTTCGTTGCGACGACCGCGTTCGTGATCGGCGAGCAGGCGGCGGATGACCTCACGCTCCATGCGTTCACCGACGAAGGAATCGGGCCCGAGCAGCAGGTCGTTGGCCATCTCGCGCAAACCCTGCCGGAACCACGCATCGAGCGGGACGCGGAAGCCCACCTTGCGGCGGTCGACGATCTCGTCGGGGAGATGACGCCTGGCGATCTCCTTGACGACCCATTTGCCGGTGCCGCCACGAACCTTCACCGAGGACGGCAGGGCGAAGGCGAGCTCGACGAGATCGACGTCGAGGAAGGGCGGCCGCAACTCGATCGACGCGGCCATCGACATGCGATCACCGCGCTCGAGCAGGTTGTCGGCCAGCCACGCGTGGCAGTCGACGTAGAGCATCTGCTGGACGACGTCGCCGGTGGCCTGTTCGACGACGTCGCGCTGACCGTGGCCGTCCTCCCGGCCGAGCAGCTGCCTGCGCTCCGGTGCGGTGAACGGCGCGAACCAGCCTTCCATCACCGCGACGTCGGTGTGCCCGGCCAGGGCTCGCACCATCGTGCGGGGCCGTGAGAACCGCGCGGGAAGCGCGCGTTGCAGGCGATCGAGCGCCGGGGACCGTATCGACGACGGCACCGCGGCGATCGGCCGGGCGAGCTGAGCGAAGCGATACTTCGGATAGCCGGCGAAGAGCTCGTCGCTGCCTTCACCGGACAGCACGACCTTCACGGACTGGCGGGCGAGCTCGGCCAGCCGGAACACGGCCACGTCGGCGGGTTCGGAGACGGGTGCACCTCGGTGCGACGTGAGCCGCGGCCACAGTGTCGTGAAGTCGTCGGCGGTGACCTGCACCTCGTGATGGTTCGTTCCGAGCAGGCTGCTGACCGTCCGGGCAAACGGCAGCTCGTCGAAGCGCTGGTCGCCGAAGCCGGCGGAGAAGGTCTCCACGCCCCGGCCGTGGCGGGCGGCCTTGACCATGGCGACGATGAGGCTGCTGTCGAGCCCTCCACTCAGGTACGCGCCGACGGGCACGTCGGCGACGAGGTTCCGGGCGACGGACTGCTCGAGGGCGTCCGCGACCCGATCGACGACCGTCGCGGGGTCGACGGGGCCCGGCGCTGCCGTCGGCAAGGTCCAGTACGGCGACTCCGTGCACGACCCGTCGTTGCTGACGCGCAGCACATGACCCGGCCGCAGCTTGCGGATGCCGTCGAAGAGCGTGAACGGCGCGGGCACCGCCCGGCGGGTGAGGTAGTCGGCGATGCTCACGTCGTCGACCGCGAGTCCTTGCGGGAGTGCGGGAACGAGCGCGCGCACCTCCGATGCGAACGCGACCAATGCATCGTCCCGGTACCAGTAGAGCGGCAGGATCCCCAGGTGGTCACGGGCGAGCATGACGCTTTGCGTGTCGCGGTCGTGCAGCGCGAAGGCGAACTGCCCGCGCAGCATCGGCATCATCGCGTCGCCGTGCGCGGCGTGGAGCGCGATGAGCACCTCGGTGTCACCGCTGGTGCGGAACGGATAGTCCAGCGCGGCGCGCAGCGAGCGGTAGTTCAGGATCTCGCCGTTGAACGTGAGGTGACGGCGGTCGTCGAACGACGCCATGGGTTGCGGCGATCCGGCGACGTCGATGATCGAGAGCCGCCGGTGACCGAACCCGACAGGGCCGTCGATCCACACGCCCCGATCGTCGGGGCCGCGATGGGCCAACTGCTCGACCATCGCGGCGAGCACGCGTTCGTCGACGGGCGCCCCGTCGAACCGCACGATCCCGGTGATGCCACACATCAGAGCAAGGCTCGCAGCGCGGCGCGATGGGTCGGGGCGAACGGTGCTCGCAGGGCCTCGCCGAGGATCAACGCGCCTCGATACGTGGCGGACGCGACTCGAGCGTGATGCCGCCGGTACAGCGTGAGCCGGTTGGTGGTCAGGCGCGCGTACAGCTGCGGTGACGTCATGGCATCGCCGCCGAGATGGGTCACGGTGGCTTCGGGCGTGTAGCGCAGCGAGAACCCGGCGGCGGCCGCGCGGAGCGCGAAGTCGGTCTCCTCCGAGTACAGGAAGAAGGACTCGTCCCACGGGCCGACCGCATCGAGGCAGGAGCGGGAGATGAGCATGGCCGCGCCGGTCGCCCAGTCGTGCACGCCGGCTTCTTCGTATGGCGGCGTGGCCATCACCATCTCGCCCAGCGCGGGGAAGCGGCCGGAACGGCCGCCGCCGAGGACGGCTTCGCCGATGGCGCGCAAGAGGGTCGGGCGACGCCGGAGGCTGTGTTGCAGGTGGCCGTGGTCGTCGACGATGCGGGGGACGGCAATGCCGGTACCGGGTTCCGCCAGCGCCGCCTGCAGCGCGCGGATCACCCCGACGGCCAGCCGGATGTCGGGGTTCAGCACGAGCACCGACCCGGCGGCGTCGAGGGCGCGGACGCCTGCATTGATGCCGGCGGCGTAGCCCTGATTGCCGTCGAGCGACAGCACGACGGCTTCGGGCACGGCGTTCATCGCGAGCTCGACGGTGGCGTCGGATGATCCGCTGTCGACGACCACGACCGCACCGACCTCCGGCGCCGCGGCGATCGAGGCCAGGCAGTCCCCGATGATCGCCGCGCTGTTGTGCGTCACCACGACGACACCGACGGGCTCGGTCACTCCACCTCGTCGCACGGCACGAGAACGTGCCATCCCTTGTCGTCCCGCGGGGGAATGGTGATCAGGGCATCGTGGGACGCGTCGCGGGCGCAGTCCGCCCGCGCGCTCGTGAGCCCGGCCGACCATCGCGGCCCGGCTGTCCGCGGTACGGGAAGCCGATAGTTCGCGGCGAGGACGACGAGCGCGAGCGCCGCGGCGGCCGCGGCGATCGGTCGCGCCTGGGATCGGGGGAGTTCGACGAGGGCGCGGTCGAGGACGATCGCGAGCGCGGTGAGCAGGGTGACGATGGCGACGACGGCATAGCGCGGTGCGCTCACGCCGCTGATGATGGTGGGCCCGGCGAAGGTCAGGGCGACCGTGATGGCGAGCATGGCCAGCAGAGCTCGTTCGTCCGGCAGCCGTCGCCACGCGTACACCGCCGCCGCCGCCACGATCGCCACCGCGATCGCCGTGAGCCCCTTACGGGTGATCGAGTGCCCGTCGGGCAGCCACCGCATGCCGAAGATCGCGCGGCCGAAGACATGCAGCGTGGCTTGGCCGGCGACACGGATCGGGTTGGGATCGGCATGCAGACCCTCGCGGCTGGCTTCCCCGAGTTGCATGCCGACGAACTGCAATACGAGGCCTGAAGCCATCGCGGTCACGACCGCCCGGCCACGCCATCCCGGAACCAGGATCACGCGGGCGAGCGCGATGGGCGCGAGCAGCACCGTCAGCGGCTCGCTCAGCGCGCACACGAACAGCACGCCGCAGCTCAGGGCGATCTCGACGCGCGAAGTGGGATTCCAGAGCAGCACGACGACCGACGCCGCGATGAAGTACCACTGGAGGTTCGCCATGTTGCCGAGGACCTCGGGCTGCGCCGTCGGCAGCAGCGCGATCGTCACGGCCAGAGCAGCCCGGAGTGATCGCGAGCGGAGGTGTCCTGCGGTGGCTCGGTACACGAGCACGCTCAGCGCGCCGACGACGAACGCGCAGGAGAGTGCGATTCCGAGCGCGAACTCGGCGGTCGGGCCCCTGGTGACAACGGCCGTTATCAGTCGCGGCGCGAGATGCAGATAGCCCGCATACGGCGTGGTGATGGTGTGCCAGATCGAGTGGTGCAGGGCCTGCGTGACGAAGATCTCGCCGTCCTCCGCGTAGAGGGTGTCGGCGAGGCCGGCGCCACCGACACGCAACATGCCCGCCAGTGTGAGCGCCACCAGGGCGGCGATCGTTGTGGCCACGACTTGCCACGACAGCCTGGGCGGAGCCACCTCCGGGAAGAGCTCAGCAGTCAGCCGCTCTCGACTGTCGGTCAATCCTCGGCATCCTTCCTCGCGGAAGCAGATGGTCCCACACGGCATGCATCAGGCCGTGCAGGCAGGCCGGAGTACGATGGAGCGTGGACGTCCTGACAGTCGTGCGGCTGGTCCGTCGGTGGTGGTTCCTCGTTTTGCCGATGTTCCTCGTCACCGCGGGGCTCGCGCTGCTCGTTGCGCAATCCGTCCCCGTCACCTACGAGGCGAAGGGAACGTTGCTGTTCCAACCGCCGCCGAGCGCACCGCCGCCGGCCGATCCGGCCATCCCGACGACGACCCGCAACGCGTTCGGCGGGGCCGGTTCCACCGAGACGCTGGCCGCGCGGTTGATGGCGCTGGCCATCACCGATCCGTCCACGAAGGACGCGCTGAAGAAGCTCGGCGCCGGCGACTTCACCGTGCGACAGCTCACCACCGACAACACGCAGGATCTGCCGCTCATCGAGATCGACGCGACGTCGAGCTCGGGCGAGCGGGCCGTTGCCACGGTGCGGCTGGTCGCCGACGCGGCCGCCCGGGCGCTCCAGGAGCAGCAGGCCGCATCCGGTGTCGATCCGGCGTCGATGATCACGGTGCGGCCGCTGCTCACCGACCCGAAGGCCGAGTCGCTGTACGGCGGGCGGGTGCGGGCCGGGCTGGCCGTCGGGTCGCTCGGCTTCGCGGCGACGCTCAGCATGCCGTTCCTGATGGAGGGCATCACGCGCAGCCGCCGGCGTGACCCGAACGAATGGACCGAGCAGCTGTACGGCACCCCGGCGCTCCCCGTGTCGCGCGAGCAGCGTGAGCACGCGGAACTGCGTGACTGACCTTCCCGGCACCGTCACCACGCGACGACGTCGCGCTTCCGCAGGCGAGCGCGTCGTCCTGGCGTGCGGGCTCGGCATTGCCGTCGTCTTCGTCGTTTCATTGTTCGGGCGACCGCAGTACGGCGTACCGATCCTGCTCGTGCCGCTGCTGTACGTCATCGTGCGCAACTCGCAGCGCGATGCCGCCGCGGTGCTCTCCGTGTACGTGTGCCTGCTGATCCTCGTCCCGTCGGTGCTCATCGTCGAGCCGCTCGGCGCGAGTGGCACACCGGCGAACATCCTCGGTGTGGTGATGCTGTGGTGGTGGGCGTTGAGCCGCTTCGTCATCGGGTCCACCGTGAACGTGGGACGAAGTCCTGTTCGCAGCTGCGTCTACTTCCTCGGTCTGGCGATCATGGCGAGCTACGCCGCGCTGGCCTTCCGGCCGATCGTCCCTGTCGAGATCACGGCGGCCGATCGCGGCATCCTGTTCTTCGCCGGCTGCGCCGGGATCACGCTGCTCGCTACTGACGGCCTCGAGACCCGCGAGCGGGTCGATCTCCTGTTGCGGCGGCTCGTGGCGGCCGGCGCCCTCATCGGCGGCCTCGGCCTGTACCAGTTCGTCACGAACCTCGACATCAACAGCTTGCTCAACGTCCCCGGTCTCACGCAGAACCAACAGCTCAACGACCTCGTGCATCGATCGACGTTCAACCGCGTCGCCGCGACGGCCGCCCACCCGATCGAGTTCGGCGTCGTGATGGCGATGCTGTTCCCGCTGGCGTTGCACTTCGCGCTCCACGCCGGCGCACGAACCCGGTGGCGGTGGTGGGTGGCGGTCGGGTTCATCGCGCTCGGCATCCCGCTCTCGCTGTCCCGCTCGGCGGTGATCGCGGTCGTGCTGGCGATGATCGTCCTCATGCCGACGTGGCCGAGACCATGGATCCGGCGGTCGCTGTGGCTCGGGGGCGCCTTCTTCGCCGTGGTGCAGGTGGCGATCCCCGGTCTGCTCGACGCCGTCTACGGGCTGTTCGCCAACATCTCGAACGACCCGTCGACAACCGGCCGAACGCAGGACTACGCCGTGTTCGCCCACATCTTCTCGCAGCAGCCGGTGCTCGGCCGCGGGTTCTTCACGTTCGTGCCCGACGTGTACACGGTGTTCGACAACGAGTACCTGCTCGCTCTCGTCGAGATCGGCATCGTGGGCTTCGTCGCGCTGGTGGCGCTCTTGTTCGCCGGGATGAGCGCAGGCCGGGCGGCGCGCCAGGCCGCGGCCGACGAGGAGTCCCGCCATCTCGGTCAGGCCCTGTCCGCCTCGATCGCCGCCGGTGCGCTGGCGCTCGCGACGTTCGACGCGCTGAGCTTCCCGATGGCGTCGGGAACCCTGTTCCTGCTCATCGGGATCGCCGGCGGCCTCCGGCGCATCATGCGATCGGCGGCGTCAGCAAAGCCGCACGAGGTTCAGGCGGCAGCCACCAGCGACAAGTGACGTCCGGTCAGACGGTCGTAGGCCGCGAGGTAGGCCGCGCCCGATGCCGGCCACCCGAGACCCTGCTCGATGCGGGCGCGCCCTTCGGCTCCCATCGTCGCCCGCTGTGACGGATCGTCGAGCAACGCCACGAGCGCCTCGGCGAAGCGCCGTGCGTCGGCGTCGGGATCGCTCGAGGTCGGCACGTACTCGCCCGCCGGCCCGGCGGACACCACGGTCTCCGTCAGCTGGAACGCGAGCACCGGCAGCTCGAACGCCATGTACTCGAGGGTCTTGTTCATCGTCGACACGTCGTTGAACGGCGTGAACGGGTCGGGTGACAGCCCGACGTCGGCGGTGGAGAGCCAGCGGGTGATCTGGTCGGAGCCCACCAGTCCGGTGAACGTCACATGGTCATCCAAGCCGAGCCTGTGCGCCTGGCGCCTGAGCTCGTCGCCGCAGTCGCCGTCGCCGAGCAGCGCGAATTGCACGTCATCGCGGCCGAGCTGGTGCACGACGTGGTCCGCGGCGCGAATCACGACGTCGACGCCGTCTTGCGGGTTCATCAGCCCGAGGTAGCAGGCGAGATGCTTTCGTCCGCGCCGGAGGTCGGGCGCCGGCGTGCTGCGACGCATGGTCGCCGGATCGGGGCCGCTGCGCACGATCACGATGTCTTCCACCGGCTTGCCGGTCCGGGCACTGGCGCGGTCGCGATACGACTCATTGGTCGTGAGCACGAGGTCGGCCGTCGCGAACGTGCGCCGTTCGAGCCACCGCAAGATGCGGCTCACGACCGGTGAGGACGGCCCCGGCTTCGAGTCGTACAACTCCGGGCACAGGTCGTGGTGGTCGAACACGAATCGCACGCCGGCGCGGCGGAAGAGGAGCGCCAGCGCCCAGTACGTGTCGGGCGGGTTGCATCCCTGGATCACGTCGAGGCGGTCGGCCCGATGGATGCGCCACGCCAGGAACGCCGCCCGCATCCAGCAGTACGCGAACTCGATGCCGTAGCCCACGAGACCACGGGCGGCCGGTGCCGGTGCGTAGCGGTGGATACGCACGCCATCGAGCTCGGTGAACGCGCTGTCCGTCTCGCCACGCGGGCAGACCACGGAGACCCGGTAGCCCGAGCCGACGAGCGTCTGGCACTCGAGCCAGACGCGACGGTCGAGGGGCACCGACATGTTCTGCACGATGATCAGAACGTGCGGCCCCGCCGCTCGACCTGGCGCCCTGGTCAAGGAACGACTTCGGCCGCGACCGGTGCCGGTGGCTCGATGGCCGGAGAACGACGTGCCGCCCGGAAGATCGTCCGCAGACCGCGGTCGGCGACGGCCGGCAACGTGTCGATCACGATGGCGAGGTCGAGCAGCAGCGACCAATTCTCGACGTAGAAGAGATCGAGCCGGCGGTACGCATCGAACGACGGCTTGTCGCGTGCTTCCACCTGCCAGAGCCCGGTGACGCCGGGCCGCACCCGGAGGCGCCCGAGCAGCTCGTCGTCGAACTCGGCAACTTCATCGGGCAGCGCAGGGCGCGGGCCGACGAGGCTCATGTCGCCGCGCAGCACGTCGAGCAGCTGAGGGATCTCGTCGAGGCTCGTCGACCGGAGGAACGCACCGACACGGGTGACCCGGGGATCGGCCTCCGTCTTGAACAGCGGCCCGACGCGCTCGTTGAGGTGCTGGATCTCCTCGCGGCGCGCCTCGGCGTCGACGGTCATCGTCCGCAGCTTGTGAACGATGATCTCCTTGCCGTTGCGGCCGACTCGCGTCTGACGGAAGAACACGGGGCCACGGTCGTGGAGCTTGATCGCCAGTGCGGCGAGCAGCAGCGCGGGCGACGTGATGAGCAGCAACAGGGACGACAGCACGACGTCCATGAGGCGCTTGACGGCGAGCTGCCACGCGGAGAGCGTCGCCGGCTCGACGTAGAGGAACGGCTCGTGCCCGAGCGGGACGGCACGCAGGCGGCGGTAGTTCACGCCGAACAAGCCGCTCGAGAGATGCACGTGCACGCCCGACTCGGTGAGATCGCGCGTCGTCTCGTTCAGCTCGTCGGTGTTCAGCCCGTTCGCGATCACGATCGCCCCGGACGACTGCGTCGACGACACGGCGATGCGGGCGTTGCGAGCCGTCCCGAGCCACGGCACGCCGAGGTCGGGGTCGTCGTCGGCACCGACGACCGCGGTGACCTCGTAGCCGAGCTCCGGGTTGGTGGCGAGGAAGCTGTGGAACTCGCTCACCTCGGTGCCGGCGCCGACCAGCACGACGCGGCGCATGAAGCGGCCGTTGCCTCGCGCTTTGCCGAGCCAGAAGTCGAAGCCGTAGCGGCCGATCGAGGTTCCGGCGAGAGCGAGGATCGCGCCGAGGGCCGGGAGCGAGAAGGTGGGGTCGGCCTCGACTCTCGAGGTGAGGACGAGCGCGACGCAGCCGGAGCCGAAGGCGGCCCAGCACAGGCGGGTGTACGCGACAACCCGCATGGTGGTGATCCGCGTGAGGTAGAGCCCCTGGATCGATGCGAACACCATGCCGCTGGCCACGATGGCGCCGAGCTCGGCCAGCCGGCTGAGCAGCGGCGTGCCTTCCGACGCGCCGTGGAAGGCGAACCAGGCGATGGACCAGCCGACGAGGAACCCGGCGAGGTCGCAGACCTGTAGCACTCGGCGCAGCGAGACCGACCGCTGGTGGGGCACATTCGCGGCCTCGCGCAGAGTGGCGGCCCTGGCCTGAACCTCCTCGAGGTCACGAACTTGAGCCGACATCTGGGCACTCCACCCTTGAGCGGCGGGTCAGTTTTGACCACGCACTGCGTTCGAACTTCGCCGCATCCGCCGCCCAACCCTACAAGGATCAGGACATTCGGAGGAATGAGTCGATCGGCCTACCAGGCAAATCGGACAAACTCCGCGCTTGGGCAACGCGATTCGTAGTCGTCACTGATAGTGGCGGTCCCGGGCCGTTTGCCCGTTTCCGCGCCGGGCTATACGCCCGGCCTCGACGCGCGGCTCAGCTCCCGGCGGGAGGAACGATCGACTTCAGCTCGAGGTAGTGCTCGAGGCCCTCGCGGCCGAACTCCCGACCGATGCCGGAGCCCTTGTACCCACCGAAGGGAGCGATGAAGTCCATCGTGTACTGGTTGATGCCGTAGGTGCCGGTGCGCACTCGACGGGCGATGTCGAGGCCGAGGTCGATGTCGGCCGTCCACACGGATCCGGCGAGGCCGTACTCCGAATCGTTGGCGATGTTCACCGCGTCGTCGACGCTGTCGAAGGGGATGACCGCGAGGACCGGGCCGAAGATCTCCTCTTGGGCGATCCGCATGTCGTTCGTGACGCCGGAGAACACCGTGGGCTGCACGTACCAACCCTTGTCGAGACCGGCGGGGCGGCCGTTGCCGCCGACGACGACCTGGGCGCCCTCTTCCTGCCCGAGCGCGATGTACTTCTCGACGCGCTCCTGCTGACGCTCGGCGACCAGCGGGCCGACTTCGGTCGCGGGATCGCTCGGGTCGCCGACGGCGAGGCCGCCGACCATGGCGCCCAGGGCGTCGACGACCTCGCTGTAACGCTCCCTGCTCGCCAGGATTCGGGTCTGGGCGACGCAGGCCTGACCGTTGTTCATCAGCGACGCGAACTTCAATCCTTCGATGGTGGCGCCGAGGTCGGCGTCGTCGAGGATGATCGCCGCGGACTTGCCGCCGAGCTCGAGGCTGCAGCGCTTGAGCTGCTCGCCACAGATGCTCGCGATCTTGCGACCCGCGGCCGTCGACCCGGTGAACGCGATCTTGTCGACACCAGGGTGGCGGACGAGATGCTCGCCGACCTCACGGCCGGCCGGCACGACACTGACGACACCCTTGGGCACGCCCGCTTCCTCGAGCAGCTGCGCCATGAAGAACGCGTCGAGCGGCGTCTCCGGCGACGGCTTGATCACGATCGAGCACCCCGCGAGCAGCGCGGGCGCCAACTTCGACATCGTCACGAACTGCGGCACGTTCCAGGGGACGATGGCGCCGACCACACCAACGCCTTCGTGGCGGACGATCACGTCTCCGCCGAGCACGCCGGCGCGGCGCTCCTCCCACGGGAACTCTGCGGCGACCTGCAGGAAGGCCGTGAGCATCATCCAGGGTGCGGGCGACTGGGCGAGCTGCGAGAACGTGATCGGCGAGCCCATCTCCTCCGTGACGATGGCCGCCATCTCCATCATCTGGCCGGCGTAGACGTTGGCGAAGTTCTGGACGATCACGGCGCGCTCGGCCGGTTGCATCCGGGACCAGTCGCCGTGGTCGAACGCGTCGCGGGCCGCGGCGACGGCGCGGTCGATGTCGGTCTCGGTGCCCTCGGGCACCCGGCCCACCAACTCCTCGCTGTGCGGCGAGATCACGTCGATCGTGCCGGTCCCGGCCGGGGCCACCCATTCGCCACCGATGAACAACTTCTCGTGCGTGCGCATGGCCGCGGACGTTAGCGGCCACCAGAGAACGCGTTCTAGTTGTCCCCGTGGACCACCCTGGACCGTGCGACACGAACTGTCGTCGTACGTCCGAAGAGTGGCCCGGCAGTAACGTGGCCCGCTCTGGCGGCGTGGCCGAGTGGTTTAGGCAAGGGCCTGCAAAGCCCTGTACACCGGTTCGATTCCGGTCGCCGCCTCCAACGAGTTCTCCCTGCTCCGCCCGCGGAACGCATGGATCGCGATGAGTTCGGGACTGTGCCATCGTCAGAGGCGTATGCGGATTGTCATCAGCGAGTTCATGAGCCTCGACGGTGTCGTGCAGGCCCCCGGCGGTGCCGAGGAGGACACCGACGGCGGGTTCCAGCACGGTGGTTGGTCGATGCCGTTCTTCGACCCCGAGACGATGGGCGCCGGAATCGGTGAGATGGCCGAACGGACCGACGCCCTGCTCTACGGCCGGCGCACCTGGCAGGTGATGGCGGGAGCATGGCCGGGGCGAGCGGGGGATCCCTTCGCCGACTGGATCAATGGTGTGGAGAAGTACGTCGTGTCCGACACGCTGTCCGAGTCGGACCTGACGTGGGCGCCGACGACGCTCATCCGCGGCGACAAGATGATCGAGGCCGTGGGCGCACTTCGTGAGCGGCCCGGCCGAGACGTCAACATCATGGGCAGCGCCCAACTCGTGCGGGCGCTGCTCGCCGCCGACCTCGTCGACGAGCTCAGCCTCATGATCGAGCCGATCCTGCTCGGCGGGGGAAAGGGAATCTTCCCGGACGACGGTTCGGCACGGACCTTCGAGCTGTTGTCGGCGCAGACCGCGAGCACCGGCGTGCAGATCTGCCGCTACCAGCGAGCTCGCTAGACGCGTTTCGCTGCCGCGCGTGTTGCGGACACGTCGTGACCGCGAAAGGGTGCGTCCTTCGACGAGTTCGAAACGGGGTTTCCATGTCAGGTGTCACGGCGCCGCTCGCCGGCATTCGCGTCGTCGACCTCACGAGCAACATGTCCGGTCCGCTGGCGACGATGGTGCTCGCGGACCAAGGCGCCGACGTCGTCAAGGTCGAGCCGCCGACCGGCGACGCCATCCGCACCGTTGGTACCGGGCACGACGGCATGAGCGCGTACTTCGCGAACAACAACCGGGGCAAGCGCTCGATCGCGATCAATCTGTCGGTGGAGGCGGGCCGCGACATCGTGCGCCGGCTCGTCGGTGGTGCCGACGTGTTCGCTCAGAACTTTCGCCCGGGAGTCATCGAGCGGCTCGGTCTCGGTGCGGACGAGCTCCACGCCGCCGATCCGCGGCTCATCTACGCATCGATCAGCGGCTTCGGTACGAGCGGCCCGCTCGCCGACGCACCGGCATACGACCACGTCGTCCAGGCGCTGGCGGGCTTCGCGGCCATCCAGTCCGTAGGTGCAAGCGAGCCGTCCATGGTGCGCCATGGTGTGATCGACAAGGCGACCGCCTACACCTTCGCCCAAGCCGTGACGGCGGCGTTGTTCGATCGCGAGCGCACCGGGCGCGGCCGGCGCATCGACGTGTCGATGCTCGACGTGGCCATCGCCTTCCTGTGGCCTGACGGGATGATGGACCACACCGTCGACGAGCCCTCGAGCGTGCTCCCGCCGACCAGTCGCAGCTTCCGGGTCAGCCCGACGCTCGACGGTCAGGTGGTGCTCGTCACCCTGACCGCCGCGCAGTGGGCCGGTCTCACCGCTGCCCTCCTGGGCGACGACGGTGATGACGCCATGGCCGACACGGCCGAGCGGATGAAGGGCGGCGCGGAGGTCATGCGCCGGGTTCGCAGCGTGATCGCGAGCATGCCCACGGACGAAGTCGTCGCGCGGCTGCGAGCAGCCGACGTCGCGGTCGCTCCGGTGCGCCAGCTCGACCAGGTCGCGCACGATCCGCAAGTGGTCGCGTCGGGAACGGTGCGCGCGTTCGACCACGCCGTGCTCGGTCCCGTGCACCAACCTCGCGCCGCGCCGTTGTTCGACGGGGCCGCGACCGACCCGACCCCGAGCGCACCGCGCCTGGGGGAGCACACCGACGAGATCCTCCGCGAATCGGGTTGCTCCGACAGCGACATCGAGACACTTCGCGCCGACGGCGTGGTGAGCTGATCGCCCAGGCGACCGTCAGGCGATGGTGGCGACGACGTCGAACTCGTCGAGCAACGACCGGACGGCCTGTCGCTCGTTCGGCCCGAGTGCACCGTCGAGGATGCTCAGCAACCGAGCAGTCGCGGCCTCGTCGAGCTGGTCGAGCTGCGGCAGGAAGTAGGCGTTGAAGGCCTCGAGCAACACGATGGACCGGTCGACCCCG
>JBEEFX010000136.1:0-7478 GCA_041166365.1 Acidimicrobiaceae bacterium | reverse complement strand
CTGAGCTGAGAACGCAGCTGGTCCAGCTCCTCGAGGAACACGGCTACACGCCCGAGCCGTCCGACTCGAACTGGGTGCTGCTCGAGGCGCCGGGACTGCGGGACCGGCTCGCCCATCATGGTGTCGTGATCCGCGACTGCACGAGCTTCGGCCTGCCCCACCATGTGCGCATCGCCGTGCCCGACGAGCCGGGCCTCGAACGCCTGTCGAGCGCGCTCGCCCGATGAGCGCCTTCGACGAAGCGATGGCGTCGGTGGGCACGCTCGATGCCGCCGCGGAGCGGGCGGCCGCCGCGCATCACGATCGTCTGACCAAGCCGCGGGGCGCACTCGGCCGCCTCGAGGCCGTGGGCATCCGCTTGGCCGCCATCGGCGGCGCGATGCCGCCGCCCCTCCCGCGCCCAGCAGCCGTCGCCGTGTTCGCCGGCGATCACGGTGTGCTGGCGCAAGGCGTGACACCCTGGCCGCAAGAGGTCACCGCGCAGATGATCGCCAACTTCGTCGCGGGAGGCGCGGCGATCAACGTGTTCGCGCGTCAGATGGGGGCGAGCGTCACCGTGGTCGACGTCGGCGTGGCCGCCGAGCTCGACGACGCGCCCGGCCTACTGCGCCGGAAGGTGCGCGCGGGCACGGCCGATCTCGCGGTCGGGCCGGCGATGACGGCCGACGAAGTCGACCAGGCGCTCGACATCGGCACCGAGACCGCCTTCGACCTGGTCGGCCGCGGTGCGCGCGCGTTGGTCACCGGCGACATGGGCATCGGCAACACCACCGCGGCCGCCGCGATCATCGCGACGATGACCGCTCGGGCGGCCGCCGACGTCACCGGCCGGGGCACCGGCATCGACGACGCGACGCTGGCCCGCAAGGTCGCGGTCGTCGATCGCGCGCTCATGCGGCTGGGCGCGAACCGAGATGGACGTGTCGTCCTCGCGGAGGTCGGCGGGGTGGAGATCGCAGCACTGACCGGCTTCATCGTGGGGGGCGCCGCGCAGCGGGTGCCGGTGATCGTCGACGGGGTGATTGCCGGCGCGGCATTGCTCGTCGCCGCCGCGCTGTGCCCGGCCGCACTGCCCTTCGCGTTCGCCGGTCACCGCTCGACCGAGCCGGGCGCGACGGCCGTACTCGAGCACCTCGGCCTCGAGCCCTTGCTCGATCTCGGCCTCCGCCTCGGGGAAGGTACGGGCGCCTGCCTCGCGCTCCCGGTCCTCGAGGCAAGCGCCCGCGTGCTCGCCGAGATGGCCACCTTCGACAGCGCCGGCGTTTCCGACAAGACATGACCAGGGCGGAGGACCTCCGATGACGATGAGCTACGCCGACGCGATGGCGGCGGTGACGGCGCCCGGCGCGCGGTTCGAGACCGCTTCAGCGGAAGTAGGCGGCGCCACGGTCACCGTGTTCCGCAATGCGCCGCCGAGCCTCCGCGAGATCGTGGCGACGACCCGCGCCCGAGGCGCCGACGTCTTCCTCGTCTACGAGGACGAGCGCTGGACCTTCACGCAGTTCGCCGATCAGGTCGACGGGCTCGCGGCCGCGCTGGTCGAGCGATACGGGATCACGAAAGGCGACCGTGTCGCGATCGGCATGCGCAACTACCCGGAGTGGGTCGTGGCATTCGCGGCCATCACGTCGATCGGCGCGGTGTCGGTGTCGCTCAACGCGTGGTGGACCGAGGACGAACTCGACTACGCCCTCGAGGACTGCGGCGCACGGGTGCTGATCGCCGACCGCGAGCGGCTCGACCGCAGCGAGGCGACGCGCAAGCGGTTGGACATCGACGCGGTCGTCGTCCGCGCTCCGGCGGTCACCGATGTCGACCGGTGGGAGGACGTTGTCCTCACCGGCGCGGCGATGCCAGACGTGCACGTTTCTCCGGACGACGACGCGACCATCCTGTACACATCGGGCACCACGGGGCGCCCCAAGGGCGCGGTCTCCACGCACCGCGGCATCGTGCAGGCGCTCCTCGGATTCGGCTGCCGCTCGGCCATCGAGCGATTGCGCAATCCTGAGCCGCCCGCCACCGACGACGCGCTGGCGTTCATCCTCGTCGTCCCGCTGTTCCACGTCACCGGTTGCGTACCCGTGATGCTCTCGTGCCTCTCGAGCGGCTTGAAGCTCGTGATCATGTACAAGTGGGATCCGGAGCGCGCGCTCGAACTGATCGAACGCGAACGCGTCACCAACTTCGTCGGTGTTCCGACACAGAATTGGGATCTGCTCGCGTCGCCTCGCTTCGCGGACCACGACACCTCGAGCCTGCGCAACGTCGGCGGCGGCGGCGCGCCGGCGCCGCCGGAGCTCGTGCGTCGGATGCAGACGAACTTCCCGAAAGCCAGCCCCGGAATCGGCTACGGGATGACGGAGACCAACGCGTACGGTCCGCAGAACGGCGGAGCCGACTACATCGCCCATCCGACGAGCACCGGGCGCGCGACACCGATCCTCGAGATCGCGGTACGCAACACCGAGGGCGGCGAGTTGCCGCCGGGTGAGCGAGGCGAGATCTGGTTCAAGGGTCCGCACCTGATCCGCGGTTACTGGAACAAGCCCGAGGACACAGCAGACGTCATCGTCGATGGCTGGCTGCGAAGCGGCGACATCGGCCGGATCGACGATGAAGGCTTCGTGTACGTGGAGGATCGCGCGAAGGACATGGTGCTGCGCGCCGGCGAGAACGTGTACTGCGCCGAGGTCGAAGCTGCGCTCTACGAGCACCCGGGGGTGCACGAGGCCGCCGTCTTCGGTGTGCCGCACGAGCGCCTCGGTGAGGAAGTGGCCGCCGCCGTGCTGCCACGACCCGGGGCAACCCTCACCGCAGCGGACCTCCAAGCACACGTCGGGGAACGCCTCGCGTCGTTCAAGGTCCCCAGTCTGGTCATGATCGTCGACGAGCCGCTGCCGCGTAACGCGTCGGGCAAGATCCTCAAGCGCGAGCTGCGCGATCAGCTCACGGCGCGTAGTTGATCAGGACGTGATCGTTGTTCTCCGGGCCCGTGACCCACACGGAGTCCGCGTAGGGCTCGCCTGCATCGTCGAAGCCGACGTAGACGCGTTTGTACAGCGCGCGTGTGTCACCCGCCGCGTTCTGCTGGAACATCACGTCATACGCGTCGAACGACCCGAGGTCGGCCATCAACGCACCGCCGATGCCCTCGATGAGCATCGCCGTTCCGGATCCCGCAGCCGCGGGCGCATTGTTCCCCGGATACATCGTGTCGGGCTGACCAGGCGGGGCGAAGTCCGGAGCCTTGGGCACGATGTACTGAGGCGGTGTCGACTCGGTGGACGATCGATCGGAGACGAACCCGAAGTACGGCGCCGCACCGGATTGCAGAACGAGCTTCTCGACATCGCTTTCCGTGCTCCCGTTGGGCCGTCCCGCCACGGTGTTGCCGACCCCGAGCATGAATCTCTCCCAAAGTCCTGGCGCTTCCCGCCATCGCTCGACACCCATCGTCTCCCACACGGTCGTCCAGCCGGCGTCGCTGCCATCGAGGTCGAGCACGCTCGGCTCCCCGGGCGCGAGGCGATCGTCGGCGTGGTACTCCTCGCCGTCACGGGTGACGAATGGAGCGAGGAGCGGATAGAGCCGACCGTCGGGCCCTTCGATGAAACCTGAGCCTCGATAACCGGACCCCGTTCGATAGCCGCGACAGAGCGGATTGAAGGCCCGCAGCCAGTCGCCCGCCTGCCCGCTGCGCACATGGTCCGCCGGCTTCCACTCGATTGGGTCGAGCCACGATCCGACGGCCAGGTTCGTCGTCGTGATGACGTCGGTCGAGCTGATGCTGCCCCCGCCGGCCATCGCGAATGCCCACCCGACATGGCCCACCCAGGACGAGACCTCGTCGAGCTCGACGAGCGCATTCCAGATCGGATCGCGGTAGAGGAGCTCCCGCACCCATCCGAGCACCAGTCCACCCGAGGCGAACAAGTAGTCCTCGATCGCGGCATCGAACGTGACGAGCGCGGCGCGCAGCTGCCAGATCACGTCGCCCGCGGCCCGCGTGTACTCGATCAGCTCGCCCGGCCGCGCCGAGCACTGCACGCTGCTCATCGCGGCCCGGTGGTGAGGAGCAACCGGGCGGTCTCCTCTGCCTCCGCCGTCAACTGGGCCAACCTGGTGGCCGCGTCGTGGCGGACCTGCACCACCCAGCACACGCCCGCGAGCAGCGCCTGTTGCACGTTCGCGTAGCGATCTTCGAACGTGTCGCGGTGTGGGCCGGCCCAGTCGGGTCGCGCCACCTCGGCGGCGTGCGCGTGTTGTTCGACAAGCTCGAGCAGCTTGGGCGCCAATCGATCGCAGGCGTGCACCGCCTCGATCGCGGTCTGGCCCTCCCAGCCCAAGGCGAATGACATAGACTGAAACTACATGAAAGACAGATCGTCTGTCGAGCAGATTTCGGAAGGGCTGCGCCCTAGCCTGCGGGAATGTTCTCCTCGCGCAAGGACAAGCTGCAGATGATCAGCAAGGACGAAGCGCTTCCCGGGCACGATCACCGTCTGTTCGCCGTGCCCGCGCAGCATTTCGTCAACTTCACGCCGCTCGAGCCCCCGTTCCCCGACGGGCTCGAGCAGGCGATCTTCGGACTCGGCTGCTTCTGGGGTGCGGAGCGCAAGTTCTGGGAGATCGAAGGCGTGTTCACCACCGCCGTCGGCTACGCGGGCGGGCACTCTCCCAACCCGACGTACGAGGAGGTGTGCAGCGGCCGCACGGGGCACACCGAGGCCGTGCTCGTCGTGTTCGATCCGGCGAAGGTCTCCTACGAACAGCTGCTGAAGGTGTTCTGGGAATCGCACGATCCCACGCAAGGCATGCGCCAGGGCAACGACGCCGGCACGCAGTACCGGTCCGCGATCTACGCGTTTACGCCCGAGCAACGCGCCGCGGCCGAGGCGAGCAAGGCGATGTTCGAAGGCCGGCTGCGCGATGCCGGCTTCGGCGAGATCACGACCGAGATCGCGGACGCGCCCGAGTTCTACTACGCCGAGGACTATCACCAGCAGTACCTGGCGAAGGTGCCGAACGGCTACTGCGGTCTCGGCGGCACCGGCGTGTCGTGCCCGATCGGGCTGACGACCGCCGACTGATCAGCGCGACTTGGTCGCTGTCCGCCGCCGGCTCGTCGACCGGGACCCCGGACGGCTGCGGCTGTTGGCCGAACGCTTCACGGCCTCGCGGCCCGTGTCTCGCGCCCGGTCGATCAGGCCGGACACCACTGCGGCGATGGTGTTGAAGGGCGGTTCGTCCGGAGCCTTCGGGTGCGGATGCGTCGGCGCAACCTTCTTGGCGTTGGCGAGAGCCTCACCGAGGTCTTGGAGATCAGCGCGGGACAGCATCTTGCGTACCCGCGGGAACATCTCCTGCTCTTCTTCCTCGACGTGATGACGAACGTTCTCGATGAGCACGGTGACCTTGGCGTCGAAGCGCTCGTCCTTCGGGTTCATCCCCTCGAGCTCACTCAGCAACCACTTCACGACGTGGTGCTCTTCGAGGCTCTCGAGTACATCGTCCTTCAGATCGTCAGTGACGCCCTTGATGAAGGGATAGAACGCCACCTCTTCGATCGCCGCATGGATGGCGAGCTCGTGGATGATCTGCTCGACCAGCTTTGCCTTCGTCTTGTGAGCGCTGTCCCCGGCCTTCTCGAACTTCTTGAAGAGCTCGTTGACGGTCTTGTGGTCGTTCTTGAGCAGGGTGATCGCATCCATGGGGCCACGTTGCCCGTTGACCACCTGCCTGAAACCTCAGGCCACCGGCCGGACGCGCTACGACGAAGAGCTGCTCGTCGAGCCGGAGTCCGTCGACGGGGAGCCCGAGTTCGCACTGGCGGCGGCATCCTCTGCGGCCTCCTGCTCGGGAGTCTCGTTGGCCTCGTGGGTCGCGTCTTCGTTCGAACCGTGACCGCGACCGCCGTGGTCACGAGGTCCGCCACGGTGCGCGGTGCCCGCGTCTTCCGCGGCCTCCTGCTCGGGCGTCTCGTTGGCCTCGTGGGTGGCGTCTTCGTTCGAGGTGGGGGCAGTCGCCGAGTCCGTGGACGTCGAGTCGCTGGCGGTCGAATCGCTCGACGTGCTCTGTGCGCCTGCCGGCCCGGGACCGAAGAAGACGGCGCCGACGGCACCGCCAGCGAGGAGTGAACCGGCCACGATTGCAGCTGCGATGGGTTTCTTCATGCCACGAACACTACGAGCCGTTCCTGTGTGCCAGCCGGGAATCAGCGGAGAGTCGCCATAGAGGACGGGCGTACACTTGCGACGTGATCGCGGGAAGCATCGGGGCGCCGGAATTGCTCATTGCGCTCGTGCTGGTGCTCGTGCTCTTCGGTGGAAGTCAGCTCCCGAAGCTCGCTCGCTCGATCGGGCAGGCGAAAAGTGAGCTGAAGAAGAGCGCCGAGGAAGCGGACGACGACCGTCGCGGCGAGACCTAGTCAGGTCCCTCCTCCACCGGAAGCAGGATTCGGAAGATCGGACCGGGGCCACGGTGGCCGAGCAGCAGCCGTCCTCCTTCCGCGTCGGCCAGGGAGCTCGCGAGACCGAGGCCGATGCCGCGACCGGTGGTCGGGTCGGTCCGTCGCGCGAACACGTCGCCCGCCTCCGGGGCGATGCCCAAGCCCTCGTCGGCGACCTCGATGGCGATCCCCCCGCCCGCAGCCCGCGCCGACACCGTGACCGTTCCCGCGCCGTGCTCCGCTGCGTTCGCCACCAAGACGTCGATGATCTGGCGCAATGCTGCCGGAGATGCCGTCGCGGCGGGCAGATCAGGCTGGACGAAGGTCCGCAGTGGCCGACCGGCGTCCGCCAACGGGCCACGCCACCGCCGGCTCACGTCGTCCAGCAACCCGCGCAGGTCGAGCGGCCCCGATCGCGGCCCGACGTCACGCGCCAGGGCGAGAAGGTCGTCGATCGTCTGCTCGAGTTGATCGACCGACTGCAACGCCTCCACCAGCGCGGCGCGCGGATCAGCTTCACGGCTCAAGGTGGCGGCCTCGAGTTGCACTCGCAACCCGGTGAGCGGCGTGCGCAGCTGATGTGACGCATGGGCGCTGAAGGCTCGCTCGCGTTGCAACAACTCACCGAGCCGCTCTGCCGTCGTGTCGAGGGCGGCCGCCGCTGCATCGATCTCGGGGATCCCGACACGGCCGGCGCGCACCGCGAAGTCGCCCTGGCCGAGACGGTTGGCGGTGGCCGCGAGTTGCGTCACCGGTCGACTGAGCCGTCTCGCCTGCAGCACGGCGACCAGCGCCGCGACACTGATGACCGCGACACCGAGACCGGCCATCGCCAGCCAGGCGCGATGCACGCGGTCGCTCACGACGTGCTCCGGCAGCGACGCCCGCACGACAGCGATGACTTGCTCGTCACTCGACAGCGGAATGGCCACGACGATCGAGTCCGCTGTATCGGTCGATACCGGAGCCACGCCAGCGAGGGCACGCTGAACGGCCTCATCCGCGAGTGCGGGGCCGACTCCGGCAA
>JBEEFX010000135.1:0-8123 GCA_041166365.1 Acidimicrobiaceae bacterium | reverse complement strand
GCCGGCGCGCCCGCCGGTTTCTTGTCGGACGAGCAGGAGAGCAGCACCGCCGCGCACAGCACGAGCGCTCGGAGCCGCATCAGTCGATGGTGGCATGCCTTCTGCGGCGGCGCAGTACGGTCGTCCGCAGTACGGTCGTCGTGTGCCGTCGCGGAGCGCTACCTGTGTGTGGCGAGCCTCACCAGCGCTGATCGTTGCGCTGGACGAACGGTTCGGCGAGCCCACCGACGCGTATGTGAACGGGTCGCAGACGTGGCTACGTGACGACGGTCCGGGCGGCGTCACGCTCGAATGGCGGCTGCACCCGGTCGCGTCCTACGACCGGCCGGAGAGCCTCGACACGTACGAGGTGTTCAACGCCGTCGCGCTCGCGCTCGGTACCGGCAGCGAGCCGCCCGCGCCGGTCGAATCGCTGTGGGACGGGCTCGAGGCGTTTCCGGCCTACGACGACGAGATCGAGCCGGCTCCCCTGGCCGCCGCGGTGGAGGAAGCGCTCGGCATCGAACCGGACGCATCCGGCCTCGTCGACCACGCCGCGATCGGCGACCAGTGGGAACGCAGCCACGGCCAACTGTCGATCATCACCGCCCTGCTGGCGGAACTGCGCACCTGACAGGCGGGAGCTATTCGCGCCAGGGGGTGTCGCGGGGGACGTCGAAGAGGACGTCTACCTCTTCGCCGCGGATCGCGGCGAAGGCGTGCTTGCCCCAGCGCGGGTAGCCCGCCACCGGCCACGGGAGTGCGTCTTCCGCGAACCAACCGACGTCGGCCGTCTCGAGCGGGTGCGCCTGGAGCGCGCCCCCGACGGCGCGGCAGTGGAAGACGAGGAGGTACATCGGCACGCGGGTGAAGCCCAGGCGCAGTCCGTCGAGCACGCCGATCATGCGGAGCACCTCGCAGTCGATGCCGGTCTCCTCGCGCACCTCCTTCACGGCGACCTCGGACGCCGAGTAACCGATGTCGGCCCACCCCGTCGGGTACAGCCAGATGCCGGAGTCGGCCCGCTGCACCAGCAGGATCTCGCCCTTGTCGTTCCCGACGACTGCGGCCACGCCGACCTTCGGTGTCACGTACCCGGGGATGCCCTGGCCGACCTGACCGAGCCACTCCTCGATCTGATGGTCGGGGTCGAAGTCACCGCCGGCCGCGTGCGCGATGTCCGCGGCGACCGCGAGGACCTCTTCGAACCGCTCACGCTCGTACAAGCTCTCCGTGAACCCGAGCCCGGTCCTGGCGATACCCGCCAGCGCCTCGCTCCAACGGATGAGGTCCTGCCTCGTCGGTTGGCGCGGATTCGGATCACTCACGTGACCGAACCTAGCGCCGCGAGAACGTCGCGCCGGATGGCGTCGAGCTCGTTTTCATCGACGACCTTTGCCCCCGATGCGTCGCGCACGTAGAACGAATCGACCACCTCGGCGCCCATCGTCTGCACCTTCGCCGAACGGATGTCGAGGCCGCGGCGGGCGAGTACGTCGGTGATGCGATACAGCACGCCGACACCGTCCGCCGCGTGCACGTCGACCACCGTTGCCGATGCCGAGACGTCGTTGTCGAAGGTCACCTCGTTCGTCGCTGGTGCCGCCCGCTTCGGCACGCGGTGGGCATAGCGATCCGCTCGCCGTGTGACCTCCGCGGCGATGTCGAGGTCGCCCTCGAAGACGCGTTGCAGGTCGGCGATCACCGCGGGCCACTGCACGTCACCGTCGAACGTTCGCTCCGTGCGGAACTGCTCGAGGCCCGTCCCTCGGGCGTCGCTGTGCACGGTCGCAGCGATGATGTCGATCCCGTGCATGGTGAGCACGCCGGCCACCCGACTGAAGATCCCGGGCTCGTCGGGGACGACGAGCGTCAGCATCTGTCCGTCCGCTTCGATGCGTCCCGGCCCGGATTCGAGCAGCACGACCTGCTCGGCCGTCAACCTCTCCGCCGCGACGTCGCCGACGGCCCCACCCCGCAATACGTGCGCGGCGCGCGCCGCCAGCTCGGCGACCAGGCTGGCCTTCCAATCGCTCCAGGCTTGCGAGCCGGTGGCGATGGAGTCCGCCTCGGTGAGCGCGGCGAGCAACTCGAGTTGCAGGAGTGAGCCCGCGGCCCGCGCGACTTGCTGGATCGTGCCGGGGTCGTCGAGATCACGCCGCGTGGCGACATCGGGCAGGAGGAGATGGTGCTCGACCATCGCGGTGAGCACGTCGACGTCGGCGGACGGGAAACCCATGCGAGCCCCCAGCGCACGAGCCAGCTCCATGCCCCGTTCGGTGTGGTCCCCAGGCAGGCCTTTGCCGAGGTCGTGGAGGAGCGCACCCACCACGAGAAGGTCGGGCCGGCTGACCCGATCGCTGATCGCCGCAGCGTTGGCCACCGTCTCCAGCAGGTGCCGGTCGACAGTGAACCGGTGATACGCGTTGCGTTGCGGCTTGCAGCTCACCGGCTGCCACTCGGGCAGCACGCGTACCCAGATGCCGCGCTGGTCCAACGCCTCGACGATCGAGATCGCGGCCCGGCCAGCGAGCAACAGATCGACGAACGCCTCCTTGGCCTCCGCCGGCCAGGGCTCGGGAAGCGTCGGCGCGTCGCGCGCCAACCGCTCGAGCGACTCGCGGTCGATCACCGTGTCATGCCGCGCTGCGGCGCGGCCCGCGCGCAGTGCGATCGTCGGATCGCCGGCAACGGCCACGTCCGCAGGGAGGTGGACTTCGCCATCTCGCAGCACCAACCCCGGCTCCAGCACGCGATCGCGCCGCGCGATCCGGCCGAGCGGGCCGCGAAGCGAGGATTCGACTCGTCGCCACGCGTCGTCCGACGTCCACGCAATGGTGCGGGCGGCGGACGCGATCGACGCCATCAGACGATCGGCATCGTCGTACCCGAGTGCGCTCGCCACCCCGTCCTGCTCCTGCAACAGGAGCTGGTTCCCGGCTCTTCTCGTCTGTCGTTGCAGCTCGACCCGCGCCTCGAGCAGCAGGTTGTAGGGCGCTTCGAGCTCGGCGTCGTCGGCCGCGAACAGGATGCGCCGTGCCACCTCGGCCCAGCGCAGGGCGTGGACGTCGCGCAGTCCTCCCCGTCCGTCCTTCACGTCCGGCTCGAGCAGGAACGCCACCTCCCCCGCGGACGCATGGCGCTCGCGCACACGAGCCCTGAGCAGCTGGAGCCAGCGCTTCGATCCCTTTTGCCATTGCGCCAGCGAACGCTCGGCGAGATCGACAGACAGCGACGGATCACCGGCAACGTGGCGAACACTCAGCAACGACGTCGCCGTGTCGAGATCGGATTGCGCGAGCGCGAGTGTCTGGCGGACCGTGCGCACGCTGTGGCCGAGGGTGAGGCCGGCGTCCCACACCGGGTACCAGACCCGATCGGCGATCGCGGTCACGTCGACACGCTCGTCGTGCAGCAACACGACATCGATGTCGCTCTGCGGGCACAGCTCGGCTCGTCCGTACCCACCGACCGCGACGAGCGCCAAACCGTGCGCGGCCACACTGCCGGCGGCGTCCTGGAACAGCTTCCCCAGCCAGCTGTCGACCAGATCGCTGTGGGCTCGGCACCACTCCCGCCCGGTCAGCGAACCGTCCTCGAGCAGCCTGACCCGATCGAGCTTCACCGCAGCACCGCGGACGCGCTACAGCGCGTCGCCGTCTCGCTCGCCAGTGCGAACCCGAACAACGCTGTCGACCGGCGTGACCCACACCTTGCCGTCACCGATCTTGCCGGTGCGCGCCGCCGCGACGATCACGTCGGTGATGCGATCGGCGTCGGCGTCGTCGGCGATGACCTCGACGCGGGCCTTGGGGACGAAGTCGATCTTGTACTCGGTACCCCGGTACACCTCGGTGTGCCCCGCTTGCCGACCGAAGCCCTGCACCTCCGTGACCGTCATTCCGTGCACGTCGGCGGACTTGAGCGCCTCCTTGACGTCGTCGAGCTTGAACGGCTTCACGATGGCGGTGATCAGCTTCATGGCGCCCGCAACGTATCGCTCGACACGTCACAAGAGCGCGAGGGCACTGCGAGCCGCAACCGCGATCGGGTCCCACAACGGGCTCATCGGAGGTGCGTAACCGAGGTCGAGATCGACGATCTGCTGCACGTCGAGCCCGGCCGTGATCGCGGTGGCCAGCACATCGATGCGCTTGGCGGCGCCACGCCCACCGACGATCTGGGCGCCCAACGCCCGCCCGGTGTTCTTCTCGGCCAGCAGCTTCACCCGGATCGCCGGCGCATCGGGCATGTACCCGGCCGTCGTCGTGCCCTCGACGTCGGCGACGACGTAGTCGAATCCCGCTTCGGCGGCCTCCTGCTCGTTGAGGCCGGTGCGGCCGACCTCGGTCCCGCAGATCTTGGTGATCGCCGTGCCGAGCACGCCGGGAAAGGTGGCGTAGCCGCCGCCGATGTTGATGCCCGCAACTCGCGCCTGTTTGTTCGCCGTGGTACCGAGCGCGATGTACACCGGCTTGCGAGAGACGAGATGCAGCGACTCCGCGCAGTCGCCGGCCGCCCATACCCCGTCGACGCTCGCTCGCTGGCGCCGATCGACCTTCACCGCGTCGCGCACGCCGAGCTCGACGCCGGTTCCGGCCAGCAGCTCGGTGTTCGGCACGACACCCAACCCGAGCACGACCAAGTCGGCGAGGATCGGTCCGTCGTCGGTCTGCACGATGCGGTCGGCGAATCCCGTGACGGGCCGGCCGACGCGCACATCGATGCCGAGCCGGCGCATCGCCTCCTCGATGGGCACCGCCATGTCCGCGTCGATGCCCCTGAGGACATGCGGCCCGGCTTCGACGACGGCCACCCGCGCGCCGCGCTCGACGAACGCTTCCGCCAGTTCGAGTCCGATGTAACCCCCGCCGACCACGACGACGTTGCGGCACTCCCGCGAGCTCGCGTGATGCAAGAGGTGGGTTGCGTCCTCGAGCGTCTGCACGCCGTGCACCGAAGGCAGATCGATGCCCGGCAGGTCGGGCCGGACCGGCGTCGCGCCCATGCCGAGCATCAGCTCGTCGAACGGGACCTGGATCGTTCGCGAGTGCGCATGGTCACGAACCTCGAGCCGGCGGGTGTCGAGGTCGATGCCCATCACCTCGTGCCGGACGCGCACATCGATGAGCGACTGGTCTCGATGCTCCTGGGGGGTCCGCACGATCAACTGGTCGAGACCCTCGACCGATCCGCCGACGACGTACGGGATGCCACAGGCCGAGTAGCTCGTCCAGTCACCCTTCTCGAACGCGACGATCTCGAGCGCCCCGTCGAGGCGATGAGCCTGCGAGGCCGCACCCATTCCCGCGGCGTCGCCTCCTACCACCGCCAGACGTCGAGCCATCCCGTCAGGCTGGCACAATGCGGCAATGGCCGTGCGCGAGGACTGTCGTCACTACTCGACCCGCACGGTCGCGTCCGGCGAGATCGTGCAACGCTGCCGCGTCGACGCCAACGAGACCGCACCCTTCGCCTGCCCCGACGGGTGTCTGTTCTTCGAGCCCCGCTCGATCACCGACGCGGGTTGGCAACGCTTCGACCGCGACGACGAACCGGACCGCTGAAATGCGGATCTCGGCCAAGGTCGACTACGCGGTGCGGGCGGCCATCGAGCTCGCCGGCACGGAGCGGTCGTCACCCCTGAAGGGCGACCGCATCGCCGCCGCCCAGGACATCCCGATGAAGTTCCTCGAGAACATCCTCTCCGAGCTTCGTCGCTCGGGAATCGTCGGCAGCCGGCGGGGCGCGGAAGGCGGTTACTGGCTCGCCCGGCCGCCGAAGGACATCACCATCGCCGACATCATCCGAGCGGTCGAAGGCCCGCTGGCCAACGTGCAGGGGGTGCGCCCGGAGGACCTCCAGTTCGCGGGCCGCGCCGAACCGCTCCAGCGCGTGTGGGTCTGTGTCCGCGCCAGCCTGCGCGGTGTGCTCGAGCACGTGACGCTGGCCGATCTGGTGGCCGGAAAGCTGCCGCCGAAGGTCGACCGCCTCGCCGACGATCCCGACGCGTGGGCCCCGCGCTAACTGCGACGGCGGGAGAGGTGCGCGTGCGCTTTCGCGGCGCCCCAGAAGAGCCCGGGCTCGTGCAGCGCGGGGTCGACGTCGGCGAACGACGCCGGCGTCAACCCGTAGATGTCATCAGGAAACGTCCGCTCGTCGAACTCGCCTCTCACCACCGGCGGCACCCCCGCGGCGCGGAGCACGTCCGTCGGATAGCTCACCGCGCGACGTACGAGCGCGAGCGGGTTGACACGCTGCTCGTCGACGTCGAGCTCCAGCAGCGCCCGCACCGCGACGGCGACATCGGCAGCGGCCCGCTCGCCGGCCGCGCGCCCCGCGTCCACGAGCTCAGGTGAAGCGTCCGTGCCCTGCCAGTCGCGCCAGCGACCTTCGACCGACCGTGACACCCACCCTGGAAGCGCCGCCTCGATGGCGTCGGCCAACTGCCGGCCGTACTCCAAGAGGTTGGCGTCGGCCTCCATCACGGCAATGCTGCCACCATGTCCGCGCGCATCGAACCAGCACCCGGCCAAGAGTCGGTCTGGGACTATCCCCGTCCACCCGCCCTCGAGCGCACGACGAGCCTGTTGCGCGTCGAGTTCGGCGGCGTCACGATCGCCGAGACGACAAGCGGCCACCGCGTCCTCGAGACGAGCCAGCCGCCCGCCTACTACTTCCCGCCGGACGACGTCGCGATGGAGCTCCTCGTGGCCACACGCCATCGCACGTTCTGTGAATGGAAAGGGCAGGCGCACTACTACACGGTCGTCGTCGGCCTCGAAGACGCCCCCGACGCGGTGTGGTCGTACAGCACTCCCCGCGAACGATTCGCGGCGATCAAGAATCACCTCGCGTTCTATCCGCAGCGCATGAGCGCGTGCTTCGTCGACGGCGAGCAGGTGCAGGCCAACGAGGGCGGGTTCTACGGCGGTTGGATCACGTCCAAGGTCGTCGGGCCCTTCAAGGGAGGCCCGGGAAGCGCAGGCTGGTGAGGATCCTCGGCCAGTCGGTGTTCGTCTTCCAAGCCTGACCAGGGGGACCTTGCCCTTCGTCGACCGGCGAGCGCGAAGATCCCGCCGTGCGGTTCGTGCCCTACGAGGAGTTGGACGGCGAGCCGAACGTCATCGTCGACGGCGCCGCCACCACCAACACGCTCGTGACGTTGTCGCACTGGCCGGGGAGCAGTGTCCCCGTCCCGCTGCGCGCCGACCTCTCTGCGGACATCGTCGTGCGCTATCTGGAGCAGCCGGATCAACACGTCGGTGCCGAACTCGTGTCCAACAATCACTTCGACGAGGACGGGCTCATGGGTGTCTTCGCCCTCGTCGAGCCGGAGGCCGCGCTCGGGCTGAAGGATCTGCTCGTCGACGTCGCGCGCGCCGGCGACTTCGGATGGAGCAACACACGACACGCGGCCCGGGTGGCGTTCGCCGTCAGCGCGTTGGTGGATCCGACGGTGTCGCCGCTCGACGCTGCGGTGTTCGACGGGGAGTACGCGAACATGGCCGCGCGCCTGTATGGCGAGCTCTTGCCGATGGTTCCCGACCTGCTCACGGACACCGAGCGTTTCCGCGATCTGTGGGCGGACGAGGACGGCCATCTCGCGGCGAGCGAACGCCTGCTCGACGGTGGCGATGCCACGATCGTGGAGCACCCGGAGCTCGACCTCGGCATCGTCACGATGCCCTGCGGGCTGCGAGAAGGCGTCGTCCACCGATTCACCCAACCGCGCCGCGCCGGCCTCCATCCCATGGCCGTGCACAACCGGACGGACATGACGCGCATCGCCTATGTGGCCGACGGCCACTACGAGGTGCAGCTGCGGTACGAGACATGGGTGCAGCTCGTCTCCCGGCGACCGTTGCCGAGGCCGGAGCTCGCACCGTTCGCCGCCCGGCTCAACGAGCTCGAGTCCGGGACGGGCGAGTGGCGGTTCGACGGCGCCGGCGGCATCACGCCCGCACTCGGTCTGCACGGTGCCGACGAGAGCGGCCTCGAGGCCAAGCAGTTCATTGACGAGCTGCTGGCGTTCCTTCCGGACGCGACTCCAGCGTGGGACCCGTGGGCGCCGCGAGAGCCGCATTGAGATTGCCCGACCGCAGGCCTTCGAGGTCGACGGTCACGTAGGCGTAGCCGGCGGA
>JBEEFX010000134.1:0-20740 GCA_041166365.1 Acidimicrobiaceae bacterium | reverse complement strand
CCGACAGCCGCCTCTACGGCCGGGGCGTGCATCAGGCCCGGGTGCGCATGGGTGAGCAGCTCGCCGAGCAGGCGCCCGTCGAGGCCGACATGGTGATGGGGGTGCCGGAGTCCGGAGTGCCTGCGGCCGAGGGCTTTGCTCGCGTCAGCGGCATCCCGTACGGGCAGGGCCTGGTGAAGAACCGCTACATCGGTCGCAGCTTCATCGCACCGAGCCAGGCGCAGCGCGAGTCCGCCGTGCGGATGAAGCTCAACCCGCTCCGCGAGAACATCGCCGGCAAGCGACTCGTCGTGGTCGACGACTCCATCGTCCGCGGCACGACCCAGCGTCAGCTCGTGAAGATGCTGCGCGAAGCCGGTGCGCTCGAGGTGCACCTACGCATCACGTCGCCGCCGATCAAGTGGCCCTGCTACTACGGCATCGACACCGGCGACAAGGGCGAGCTCATCGCGGCCCAGATGGAACGCGAAGAGATCAAGGAGTACGTCGGTGCCGACAGCCTGGAGTATCTCGGCCTCGACCGCTTGAAGGACTCCACCGGCGCGGTCGGCGCCGGCTTCTGCGATGCCTGCTTCACCGGCAACTATCCGGTCGACGTTCCCGTGAACCTGCGCAAGGAGGTCCTCGAGGGGAACTCGATGCCGCCGGGCGAGCTCGAACGCACCCTGCACGAACCCCCGCTGTTGACGCCAGAGTCGTAGGCGCAACGTGGGCGAGTCGTACAAGGATGCCGGTGTCGACATCACGGCCGGCGAAGAGGCCGTTGAAGCGATCAAGGACGAGGTCCGGTCGACCTATCGGCCGGAGGTCATCGGCGACATCGGTGGATTCGGCGGGCTCTTCGCCTTCCCGCAGCACCGGTACACCAACCCGGTGCTCGTGTCGTCCACCGACGGCGTCGGCACGAAGGCGCTCGTCGCCCAAGCGGTCGGACAGTTCGAGACCATCGGCATCGACCTCGTGGCCATGTGCGTCGACGATCTGGTCTGTCAGGGAGCGGAGCCCCTCTTCTTCCTCGACTACATCGCGGTCGGCAAGCTCGATCCCGCGCACATCAAGCAACTCGTGAAGGGAATCGCGGAGGGATGCCGCACGGCCGGGTGCGCGCTCGTCGGCGGCGAGATGGCGGAGCATCCGGGGGCGATGGAGCCGGGTGAGTTCGACCTCGTCGGCTTTGCCGTCGGCGTCGTCGAGCGCGATCAGCTGATCACGGGCGACCATGTCCGGCCGGGAGATGTGCTCGTGGGCCTGCGGTCTCCGGGGTTGCGCTCGAACGGCTACTCCCTCGCTCGCCGCGTGCTGCTCGAACGGGGCCGGCGCGCGCTACACGAGCCCGCGTTCGAGGGAGCGCATCACGACTTGGCCGAGGAGCTGCTGCGACCGTCCGTCATCTATGCGCCCGCCGTATTGGCGCTCCAGCGCGCGGTCGAGGTTCGTGCGGCCGCGCACATCACCGGAGGAGGCATCCCCGGCAACCTGGCCCGAGTGCTTCCCGCGGGGTGCGATGCCGTGGTCGACGGAGACACGTGGGAGCCACCGCGGATCTTCGACGAGATCCAGCGGGTCGGCGAGATCGACGACGCCGAGATGGCCGCGGTGTTCAACCTCGGTGTCGGGATGATCGTCGTTGTCGCCCCCGCCGACCTGCATCGCACGATCGACGTCCTGCAGGCGAACGGCCATGCCCCACGCGTGATCGGGTCGATCGAAGCGGGCACGGGACAGGTTCGGATGGTCGGGCGGCCCGCGGCGCGCCCGGACGACCGAACGTAAGGCCGTGGCCCGCATCCTCGTGGTCGACGACGAGCCGGACATCTTGCTGCTGCACCGCCTCAATCTCGAGGGCGCGGGTCACGAGGTGCTGCTGGCGGCAGACGGCATGAAGGCGCTCGAGCGCATCAGCACCGACGGACCCGACTGTGTGGTGCTCGACGTGATGATGCCGGTGTTGGACGGGTGGGGAGTGCTCGAGGCGCTTCAGGACCGCACGGACTCTCCGCCGGTGTTGGTCGTCTCCGCCAAGTCGTCGTCGGGCGACGTCGAGCACGCGCTGTCGATGGGTGCCGCCGGCTACCTGGCGAAGCCGTTCAACGCGCCTGCGTTGCTCGAAGAGGTCGCGAGGCTGCTGTCGAACACGAGTCCGACAACCTGACGGCCTGACGGTTCTCGGGAGTCATCGAGAGCGGCGGCGGCGGGCGACGGGGACGAGCGTGAGGCCCAGCACGATGATGAGCGAGAGGAGCGAGAGCACCGCGCCGAGTCGCACGGTGCCGGACTCGAACGCGAATCGAACCGTGTGGCGACCTGGAGTCAACTCGACTCCCTGGAACATGCCATCGACTCGCAGCATCGTGTTGGGCTCTCCGTCGACGTAGACCTTCCATCCCGGGTAGCTCGCCTGACTCAGGACCAAGACGGCGCGGACCGGTGTCTCCGCCGTCATCGTCACCTCGATGTCACCGGCCCGTAGATCGCTCACCGGAGGCAGTTCGACTGTTGTCGGCGACTCGTTCGTGGGGGCTACCGCCGGACCTGGTCCGACGACCACCTCGTGTGCGGGGGCGAAGGCCGGATCGGCGAGCGCCGCGAAGGCCGCGTCGACGCTGCCCGCAGGCCGCGCGTTGGCCGCCGGCACGAGAAACGCGCGTGGCAGGACGGTCTTGTTCTCGAACACGTTCACGGCTCCGTCGTTGAGCACGGACACGAACCGGTCGGGTTGGCCGGCGAGCGTTCGCTCGGCCTGACTGTTCGCCGCGGTGAACAAGTACTTCAGGTTCATGACGTCGAGCCGGTGGTCACGGTTTGCGACCACCTTGGCGGCCGAGAGGTCGTAGGAGATGCCGAAGTAGATGGTGACGGGGTCGAGGAGACGGGCGGCGTCGCTTGTGGGGAAGTCGTAACCGGTGCCCGAGTCGAAGTCGTACATCACTTCGAGATTCCGGGAGTAGGCGGCGTCGACGGGCGCGATCCGGTATGCGGACTGATCGAGACGATGCAGCTCGGTGAACGCGGGCGCGGGCGGATACATCTGGTCGGCGCGCACGAACGGAAGATGTCCGTAGGCGTAGCTCGTGGAGTCGAGGAGCGCGATCACGACCAATACGGCGGGCGCCACGGACTTCGGTGTTCGCGCGGCAGCCACGAGGAGGAAGGCGACGCCCGCGAGGACGATGAAGAGCGCGGTGACCGGTACCCCGCGGAACCAATCGGGTGACGGGCCATGTTGGTGACCGTGGGCGTAGCGCACCGCGACGGCGAGCGCGACGCCGGTGCAGAGGACCGAGCCGCCCACGATGTACGTCGCCACCCGAAGTCTGCTCGGCTGCGCGCGCAACCGTTGTGCGACCGTGATGCCCATGGCCGCGAGCACCACGATCGAGACTTCCAACACGCCGATGGCCATCGCGTTGGGAATCGACCCGACGAATGGGAGGTGTTGCGACACCCAGAACAGGGGCCCGAGGCCGTACACGAGTTGCGCCGTGACGGCCGCCAGTACCAAGAAGAACACCGCGTCTCGCCGGTTGCGGTGCAGGAGCCCCAACGGCGCGAAGACGAGCGCGACGACGCCGACGTAGCTCGCGACGCCGGAGACGTCCAGTCCGAGTGAGTTGGGGTCGCCCTGGGCGTCACGAGAGACGAATGACAGTGCGTCGTGCAACGGAACGGCGGGGACGCTGCCCCCCGCATCGAGGCGATGGAGCCGCGAGATCCACTCGAGCGTCGGCAGCAGTTGCACGGCGGCGAGCCCACCGGCGAGCGTCACCGCCAGCGCGAAGGCTCCCAGGAACTGGCGTCGGGGAGCCCACTCGGCGTCCCGAAAGACTGCTCGGTGTGCCGCGAACGCGGCCGTCGCCGCCGCGCCGAACGGCGCGACCTCGGGGTGGCCGGCGAGAACGGGCAACGCGAGGCACACCGCAGTCCCTGCGACCGCAGCGGGCGAAGGTGCGCGGCTGAGTCGATGGACGGCGTACAACGCGAGCGGCAGCCACACCACGGTGTCGGATTGCGGCCAGCCGCCCCAGCCCACGATGAACCCGGAGAACCCGAACGCGATGCCCGCAACGAGCGCGCCGGTTCGAGACGCGCCGACGACTCGCGCGAGAAGAACGGCGAAGAGACCCCCGAGGACCGGTCGGAGCCAGAAGCCGATGCTCCACGCAACGTGTCCGGGCAGCGTCCCGAAGAGAACGAGGTTGGGTGGGTACAGCACGCCCGGCTCAGAGCTGCCGAGCAGAGGCTCACCTTGGAGGATCCGGGAGTTCCACAGCGCGAACGTTCCTTCGCGCAGCGACCGACCCGCGTAGTCGCGGAACGAGAACCACTGCGTTGCCAGGTCGTTCATCTCCGCGTGGCGTCCGGGCCGGTGCGGCACCCCCGACACGTTCCGGAACAGCGGGAACTTCGTGACCAGGTCGTTGGGGAAGGGCACCCGTCCGACGAGCAATCGCCACTGTTCCGCAATCGACGCGATCGCGAGAACGACCGCCGCCTGCATCGAGAACCAGCGAGACGACCCTCGCCGGCGATCGTCGGCCAGCGTCACCCGCGCCAGGCGACGTTGCACCAGGTGCGGTGTTCGCACACGGGGCAGCGCAGCCAGTAGTCGTGCTTGCGCAACGGCATGAAGAGCGATCCGCTGAGCAAGCGCACGCCGATGTCGGCAATCGGCACGCGCGCGCGGCCGTGGCAGGACGAGCAATCGACGAGGACGGTGCCCGGTTCGGGGGGCCCGACGGAGAACATCGCATTGCGCCCGTCGCGCGTTCGGCCCGGCTTCAGCTGTTCGGGTGGCGCGGTGATCGGCATCTCGAACAGCGCGCGCTTGCCGTCGGGATCGAAGCGCGTCATTGGTCGTGCGCGCTCATTCGAAGATCGCCTGCGCAAGTTGGCGATAGGCCTCGGCGGCCTTCGACTTCGACGCGTGGGTGAGAACGGATCGCCCTCGTCCGGGCGCTTCGGCAACGCGGACCGACTTCGGCACCGGCGGGTCGATGACCTCGAGGCCATAGCGCGTGCGCACGTCGTCGACGACCGACGCCGCAAGGTTCGTGCGCCCGTCGTACATCGTCGCGATGACGCCGCGGACGGCCAGGTCGGCGTTGGTGTACGACCGGACGTCGTCCACCGTTTCGAGCAGTTGGCCGACACCGCGAGACGACAGGGTCTCGCACTGCAACGGGATCAGCACCTCGCCAGCGGCGGTGAGACCGTTGATCGTGCAGATGCCGAGCGATGGTGGGCAGTCGATGAGAATCGCGTCGTATTCGGAGAGCACCGGTTCCAGCGCGCGTCGCAGCACGTACTCGCGGCCGGTCTTCGACAGCAGATGGACTTCGGCGCCGGCCACGTCGATCGTGGACGGCAGCAGGTGGAGGTCGTTGACCTTCACGATCGCGTCAGACGCGGAGCAGCGTCCGAGCAACACGTCGTGCAACGATCGCTCGAGTGCGTCGGGGTCTGTGCCGGTCGACCACGTGAGGCAGGCCTGCGCATCGAGGTCGACCAGCAGTGTGCGCATTCCGCGCTCGACGAGCGCGGCGCCGAGCGAATGGACGCTCGTGGTCTTTGCGACGCCGCCCTTCTGATTGGCCACGGCAACGACCCGAGCTCGTCCCATTGGTCCGGATCATAGGGGTACGGTCGAGGTCGATGAATCAGCCGTTGGTCGACCATTTGCTGAAGCACTCCGTGAAGCGCGGCGAGTTCACGCTGCGGTCAGGAAAGCCCAGCAACTGGTTCATCGATGCGAAGCAGACGACGTGTTCGCCCGACGGGATGCTGCTCGTCGCGGATGCCTTCCTCGCCGTCCTGCCCGAAGACATCACCGCGGTGGGAGGCCTCACGATGGGCGCGGATGGCATCACGTTCTCTGTCGCCGCCATCGCCGCCGTCCGGGGCCGGATGCTGCGGAGCTTCAGCGTCCGGAAGGAGGAGAAGGACCACGGCGCCGGCGGCCGGATCGCGGGCGCGCTCCAGCCCGGCGACCGAGTCGCGCTCACCGACGATGCGATCACCCGAGGGGTGGCCTTCCTCGAGGCGGCCGCGGCCGTGCGGGCGGCCGGCGCCGAGCCGGTGATCGCGATTCCCGTGGTCGATCGGGGCGGCACGGCCGCGGCGATGTGTGCGGCGGAAGGCATTGCGTTCACGCCGCTGGTCACCGCGATCGACTTGGGGTTCGACTACGAGGGCTGAGCCGCCGCGATCCGTCGTTCGGCGATGCGGTCGGCGGCATCGGCCGGTGTGATGCCCTCGTCGTCGGCGGCTGCGAACACCCGGAGCAGGGTGTCATGGATCGTCTCGACGCGCCGCCAGGCCCGCTCGTGGTCGTACCCGTCGTCCCGGAGCTCGTCGGCGATGTTGATGACACCGCCGGCGTTGGCGACGTAGTCGGGCGCGTACAGCACGCCGGCGGCGGCGAGGCGCTCGCCGTCTGCTCCGGTCGCGAGCTGGTTGTTGGCGCAGCCGCAGATCGCCGCACACCGCAACTCGGGAATCGAGCGCTCGTTGATCGTGGCCCCGAGCGCGCACGGGCTCAGCACGTCGCACTCGATCTGCTGGATGGCGTCGGGGTCGGCCACGCTCGCTCCGAGCTCGCGGGCCAGCGCGGTGGCGACGTCACCACGGACGTCCGCCAAGGTGAGCCGGCAACCGGCGTCGGTGAGATGACGAGCCAACGCGCTACCCACCTTGCCGATGCCCGCGATCGCGACATGGCGGCCATCCAGTGCGTTGTCGTCCCACAGTCGCTCAGCGACAGCGCGCAACGCGTGGTACACGCCCCACGCTGTCGCAGGCGAGGGATCGCCCGACCCGCCGAGCGCTTCGCTCGTGCCGGTGACGTGCGGCGTCACCGAGCGAAGGAGATCCATGTCCGCCTGGGTGGTTCCGACATCCTCGGCGGTGAGGTAGCGGCCGCCGAGCCGGTCGACGAACCGCGCGTACGCGAGCATCAGGTCGTCGGTTCGCGTCGCGCGCGGATCTCCGATGATCACGGCTTTGCCGCCACCGAGGTCGTTTCCGCACACGGCGTGCTTGTACGTCATTCCGCGCGCCAACCGCAGGACGTCGACCAACGCGTCGTGCTCGGAGGTGAACGGGTAGAAGCGCGTGCCACCGAGTCCCGGGCCGAGAACGGTCGAGTGAATGGCGACGATCGCGCGGAGGCCGGTCTCCTCGTCGGCGACGAACGCGACCTGCTCGGCTCCGTGCAATGCCGCGAGGTCGAGCAGATCGAAGCTCACCGGATCAGGAGGCGACCGCCGGGCACGCGGGCCATGCCGCCGCGGCCACGGCGCTCTCGCTCTGGAACCGTTCGACGACGGCCAGCACCTCGCGGGCATCTTCCGGGGAGAGCCGGGCGCGCCAGCGAGTGGGCTCCTCGGCCATGCGCCGCTGGATGTCCCACCCTTCGCCGGGCCGATCGTTCTCCGCGATGAACTCCTGAACCGCCTCGTGCCAGTCGAGTCCGAGCCACGACAGGATGGTCGCGGCCGCGTTCTCGGGGTCCTGCGTGTTGCGCTCGTGGTTGACCACCAGCGCTCCAGGAAGCCGCTCGACCGACTCCAACAGGATCGTCAGATTCGCGCAGATGGTCCACGCGGCCGCGGCCGCGCCGCCGCTCGGCGGAGGCCACGCTCCGGTGCCGCTGAACCGATCGCGCACCGGCGGGAGGTCGTTCAAGTGGCTCCCTTGCCAGTCCTTCTGGATCCAACTCGACACCACGTTGAGCGGATGGCGCCAGACGACGAGGACGGCCGGATCGAACTCGCGCACCAACCAATCCACCGCGAACTCCGCTCGCACGGATTTCACGAGCACGAGGGGGCCTGCGGGGCGGCGCTGGGCGGCCAGCCGGCCGGCGGCGAGCAGCGCCGCGACCCGGAGCCGATGCGGAACAGCATCGTTGGTGGCCGTGCGCCGCAGCGCCCTGGTCGCCCGCCCGAGGGTTCCGGCCTCGGGCCACCCGCCGGCGAATGCGATGCGCCACATGGTGCGGTACTCGCTCGCGCGGTCACCCGGTGACAGGCAGGGAACCACGCCGAGGCGCCCGGTGCCGAGCCAGCCGAGCACGTCGAACGTGCGATTGTCCGGCTCGTTGACGAGCGACACCGCCGGATGAGCGCTGAGCAGGTTCGCGGACCACGTCGTGCCGCAGCGCGGCAATCCGAGCAGAGCGACACGGTTGGGAGTCGCGTGCACGCCGCCCGTCGACACCTCACTCATGGCGCCGCCAAGCTAGCGGGCCGACGGTTCGCCGGGTCATGGGGTGCAAAGGGTGACTAGCCCCTGTCAACGTTGCAAATGGCCCTATCGGGCTATGGCCCGCTCGGGGCCGCGCTCTTATCTTTCAGGGAGGAACCGGACATGCCGCCCACAGGGTCGCAGTCCAACAACAGAAGGACACACGACCCATGGCGCAGACCGACGACTTCGATGCACCCGAGGCGCTGCTGACCCCGTCAGAGGTCGCTGCTCTGTTCCGGGTCAATCCCAAGACCGTGACTCGTTGGGCCCGCGCTGGCAAGCTCACCGCGATCCGCACGCTCGGCGGCCACCGCCGCTTCCGCGTCTCCGAGATCCGCCGCTGTCTCGAGGAGATGTCGAAGGAAGAGGCGTAAGCCACTCTCCCGTCGTCGCGACGCCATCGCGGGGTCGCTTCCGGTAGTTCCGAGACACTCCGACCTCGTTCGAGCAGGCGTTTAGTGTCAATCGCCTTGAGCGAGAGCGGCGTCGAGCTGTCCATCGTGATGCCCTGCCTCAACGAGGCGGACACGCTCGCGTCCTGTATCGCGACCGCACAACGCGCCCTCGCCGAGCACGACATCCGAGGCGAGGTGATCGTGGCCGACAACGGCAGCTCGGATGGGTCCGTGGCGATCGCGGAAAAGATGGGCGTCCGCATCGTCCATGTCGACAAGCCGGGATACGGCAGCGCGCTCATGGGCGGGATCGCCGCGAGTCGTGGTGAGTATGTCGTCATGGGGGATGCCGACGACAGCTACGACTTCGCCGAGATCCCGAATTTCCTGGAGAAGCTCCGCGACGGTCACGAGCTGGTGATGGGATGTCGGCTCCCCGCCGGCGGCGGCCGGGTGGCGCCCGGCGCGATGCCGCGGCTTCACCGGTGGATCGGCAACCCTGCGTTCACGTTGCTGGCACGACGTTGGTTCCACACGCCGGTACACGACGCGTATTGCGGCCTGCGGGGCTTCACCCGAGGGCTCTACGACCGGCTGGACCTGCGCTCCACCGGCATGGAGTTCGCCACCGAGATGGTGATCAAGTCGAGTTTGTACGGCGAGCGCGTGACCGAGGTGCCGATCACGTTGCGCCCCGACGGCCGAACGTCCAGCGGTCCCCACCTGAAGACGTTCAGGGATGGGTGGCGGACACTGCGGTTCTTCCTCATGTACTGCCCCGCGTGGTTGTTCCTGTTTCCCGGTGCGGTTCTCATCGGGTTCGGTGCAATCGGCTACGCGCTCGCGCTGCCGAGCTTGTCGATCGGACGCGCCACGTTCGACGTGCACACACTGCTCTTCGCGAGCCTCGCCATCATCCTCGGTCACCAGAGCATCGTGTTCGCGCTGTTCACGAAGACGTTCGCGATCAGCGAAGGCCTGCTCCCGGCGGACCCGCGCCTGGACCGCTTCTTCCGCTACGCCACGCTCGAGCGCGGCCTCCTGCTCGGCGGTGTCAGCGCCTTGGCGGGAAGCATCTTGCTGGTCTCCCGGGTAGGCGAGTGGGCGAGCACCGAATTCGGCCCTCTCGACTACAGCTACACGATGAAGTGGGTCATTCCCGGCGCCACGCTCGTCGTGCTCGGAGTGCAGACGATCTGGTCGAGCTTCTTCGTCAGCATTCTCTCCATGCGCGAGCGATGACAGGTTGCGGTCACACGCGAACGACGACGAACAGCATCGACGCTTCGCACGCAACCTTCCCGTTCACCCGGGCCACGCCTGAGCCGCGGCCCGCGGTCGAGCCGAGCCTGTCCATCGTGGTCTCCAGCTCGAGGGTGTCACCCGGCACGACCTGGGCACGGAAGCGGGCCTTGTCGATCCCGCCGAACAGCGGCAGCTTGCCGGCGTAGCGCTCGTCGCTCAGCACGGCGATTCCTCCGAGCTGCGCGAGAGCCTCGACGATCAACACGCCCGGCAGCGTCGGTCGCCCGGGAAAGTGCCCGGCGAAGAAGGCTTCGTCTCCCGTCAGATGCCAGCGTCCCCGAGCGGACACTCCCGGAACCACTTCATCGATCTCGTCGACGAACAGGAACGGGTGACGATGTGGGAGCACGTCTTCAGGACGCATCGCCGACCGCCTCCCTGATGGCTTCCTCGAGCCGGTCGATGCCATCCGCCTTCTCGCAGTACACGTAGCCCCGCCGCTTCGTTTCACGACTCAACCGCTGATCGAACAACGAGCTGAAGATCACGATCGGTTGCGTCGGCCGCTGCTCGCGGATGTCCTCTGCGACGTCGAGCCCGTCGAGGTCTGGCATGACCTCGTCGAGCACGACCACGTGTGGATCGAAGTCGTCGACCTGGGCCAGCACGTCGACCGCGCTCGTGCTGCCGAGGACCTCGAAGCCGTCGTCGGCGAGGATGCTGCGAACCAGCGTCACCATCTTCGCGTCGTCGTCGAGCAACAAGACGCGGGTCCGGGAGCCGGCGGCGGTCACACGTTGATCTTCTCGCGTCCTGACGGGGTCTTGGCGCGCCCTGCGGCCCGAAGCGGGCGATCACGCCGCGGACGGCCGTTGACCAGCACCGGAAGAGGAGTAGGAGGCGGAGGCGGCATGATGATCTCGGGCAGATCGACGTGCTCCGTGATGCCGATCCGGTCGTGCAGCCGGCGCAAGAACTTCGGTGCCCACCAGTTGACCTCGCCGGCCAGCCGCATGAAGGCGGGTACGAGCGTGCCTCTGATCACGAATGCATCCATGACGATGGCCAAGGCGAGCCCGATCCCGAACAGCTTGATGAAGGTCACCTGAGACGTCGCGAACGCGAGGAACACGACAGACATCAACAGCGCGGCGGCCGTCACGATGCGACCGGTCTTCTCGAGCCCTATCGCTACTGACCGAACGTTGTCTCCTGTGCGGTCGTGCTCCTCCTTGATGCGCGAGAGCAGGAAGACCTCGTAGTCCATCGACATCCCGAACGCGACACAGAACATGAGGATGGGCGTCGTCGAGTCGAGCGCACCGGTCGGTGTGAAATTGAGCGCGCCCGACAGGTGCCCGTCCTGGAAGATCCACACCATGGCGCCGAACGTCGCGCTGAGGCTGAGCAAGTTCAGGACGACCGCCTTCGCCGGCACGACGATGCTCCCGAACATCAAGAACATCAGCACGAACGTGATGGCCGCGATGAGCAGCAGCGCGAGGGGCAACTTCGAGAACAGCCCGGCCTTCGAGTCGACGAGTTGCGCGGACATGCCGGCCACTTGCACGTCGAACGGCGCGTCGACGGCGCGCACGTCTTTCACGAGTTGCTCGCCTTGGTCGGAGAGCGGTTCGACCGCCGGTATCACGCTGAGGAAGGTGTCGTCTCCGGCGACGAACCGCGCGTACAGCCCCGGGTTGCTGTCGGCCGGCACCGCGAGCCCGCCGGGCAGGTAGCTGCCGGTGGCGGCATCGATGCGCGAGACGCCGGGAAGCGCCGCCAACGACTTGGCGTACGCATCGATCTCGGTGGCTCGTGCGCCCGCATCCACGCCGGGGGCCACGACCGAGAGCGCGCCGGCCTCCTTCGAAGGGAACTCGCGGCGGATGATGTCGCTGACCTGGCGCGCCGGGGTGCTCGCGGGCAGCACACGATCGTCGGGCAGGCTGAGCTGCATCCGCAACGCCGGGCTGCCCAGCAGGAGCAGGACGACGATCGACGCCGTGGCGAACGGGACCGGCCGGCGCATGACCCGAAGGGCCATGTTGTGCCAGAAGCCCTCCTCGGGCGGGTTGACGGCCTGCCGGCGGATCGTGAGGGCGTCGACGCGCCGTCCGAGCACGGCCAGCAGCGCGGGGAGCACGACGACGGCGTACAAGCCGGCGAGGGCGGCAACCGCGATGCCCGCGTACGCGAACGACTTGAGGAAGGCCAACGGAAAGACCAGCAGCGCGCACAGCGATGCCGCGACCGTGAGTGCGCTGAAGGCGACCGTGCGGCCGGCGGTGGCCACGGTGCGCTCGATGGCGATCTCCGGCTCCGCTCCCGCGCGCAGCTCCTCGCGGTACCGGGACACGATGAACAAGCTGTAGTCGATGGCTAGGCCGAGCCCCATCCCGGTCGTCAAGTTCAGCGAGAACACCGACACCTCGGTGAACGCGTTGATCACCAGCAGCACGAGGAACGTGCCGACGATCGACAGCGCGCCGATGGCCAAGGGCAACAGCGCGGCGACACCGCTGCCGAACACGAGCAGCAGGAGCAACAGCGTGACCGGCAGGGCGATCATCTCGGCCCGCACGAGGTCGTGCTCGATCGTCTGGCCGACCTCGCGGAAGATCTCGCCGAAACCGCCCACGGCCACCGTCACGCCCCCGCCAGAGCGCGTGTACCTCGGGCCGAGGACGTCCATGGCCTTGTTGAGCTCGTTGGAGTTGCCGTCGAAGCGCGCGAACACGAGGGCGCGGTGGCCGTCGACCGTCTTCAGCGGCGGCGCACCGCCCGTGCTCCAGTACGACGCCGCGAACACGACGCCCTTCTCCTGGCTCAACTCCGTCGTGATCGCCTGCCCCGTTGCCGCGACGTCGGGGTCGTCGACGCTCAGGCCCGGGTCGGCCGACACGAGCAGCAGGATGTTCGGCATGCCCGCCTGGGTGAAGTGGTCGTCGAGGTAGTGCTGCGCCTTCGTGGACTCCGCACCCGGATCGTCGAAGCCTCCGGAGGAGAGCTTCGAGGCGACGTTGCCGCCCAACATGCCGGACACCGCGAACGCGATGACGGCGGCCACGAGGATCAGGCGGCGGCGGCGCACGATGCCACGGGCGAGACGGACGAGTGCGGTCGGGGGCGTTTGCACCATTCCGACATCGTCCAGAACAGACGATGCAAAGTCCAGATGACAGTGGTCACAACGTCTCGACACCAACTCACTCGCCTGCGGCTCGCTTTGCGTTCACGCACACGGCCAGATAACTCTCGGGCCGCGTATGGCCGACATCACGTTTCCCGGCGCCCGACGGCCGGACCGCCAGCGATGGGTGAGCGACCACGGATTGCGTCTCGCCGTGTGGGAGTGGGGCGACGCCGACGGGCCGCCGTTGCTGCTCGCCCACGGCGGCTTCGACTTCGCGGGGACGTTCGACGGGTTCGCACCGCTGCTGGCCGACGCCGGCTGGCGGGTGGTGAGCTGGGATCAGCGCGGGCACGGCGACTCGGATCATGCCGTTCTCTACAGCTGGGACAGCGACGTGCGTGACGCGCTCGCGGTGCTCGACTCGACGACGCGTGAGCCCGTGCCGTTCATCGGGCACTCGAAGGGCGGCAGCGTCGTCATGCAGATGGCCGAGGCGTTGCCGCACCGATGCACCCACCTCGTGAACCTCGATGGCCTGCCCTCGCGACGGAGCTGGCCGGACGTACCGGATCACGAGCGGACCCGCTTGCTCGCCGGCGAACTGCGCGCCTGGTTGGACCACCGCGCGTCGGCGTCCACGAAGGAGCGCAAGACCGGGACGATCGACGAGCTCGCAGCGCGGCGGCAGCGAATGAACCCCCGCCTCACGATGGACTGGCTCCGCTACCTCGTGACCATCGGCGCCCGCGAGGACGAGCCCGGTCGGTTCCGCTGGAAGCTCGACCCGATCATGCGTTTCGGCGGATTCGGCCCGTGGCGGCCCGAGTGGTCGATGATGCGCATGCCCGGCCTCGCCATGCCCGTGCTCGGTGTTCTCGGCTTGGTCGGCGAGTCGATGGGTTGGGGCACCCAACCCGAGGACGTGACGCATTTCCTCCCGCCGGGCGGAACGCTCGTCCCGCTCGAGGACAGCGGCCACTTCGTGCACATCGAGCACCCGCGCCGAGTCGCCGACCTCGTGCGCGACTTCATCGGCACTCCGCCCGCCCCCGCGTCCGCGGGTCCCGTCGGCGAGGGCACACCCGCACCGGAGCGCGCTCCGGCGGTGCCGGTGTCCATCGCACCGATCATCCGCCTGCGCCACGCCCGGGCCGAGCTGGCATTGCACGAACTGCGCGCCGGCTCCGGGAGGCCGCTGCTCCTGCTCCACGGTCTCGCCGAACGGGCACCGGAGGCACTACCGCCGTATCTCGAGGGATGGCCAGGTCCGGTCTGTGCGCTCGACTTCGTCGGCCACGGCGCGTCAACGATCCCTCACGGCGGTGGTTACACCGCGGAGATGCTGTTGGCCGACGCCGACACCGCGTTGCGTCATCTCGGCGAGGCGACCGTGTTGGGCCGGGGTCTCGGCGCGTATGTCGCGCTGCTCCTGGCCGGCGCTCGTCCGGACGCGGTGCGCGGGGCGATCCTCTTCGACGGCCCGGGCATCCTCGGCGGCGGGACGGGCCCGGGCCCGTCGGTCGTCGCCGCAGTCGACTCGACCGCGCCGGCCCCGCCCGATCCGTTCGCTCTCGCCGAGCTGTCGCGCGACCTCCGGCCGCCCGACTACGCCTCCAGCTTCGCGCGGCTCGCGATGCAGGCGTCGGCGCTCGAGCATCCGATTACGGTCGCGTCGGTCAACCGCCCGGACTGGGTCGAGGCCGTTGTGCGCGAGCCCGGCGTGCTCTCGTTGCCGCTGGCGGATGCCCTTGCGAACTACGCGGGGGCGTGATCGGAAGGAAACAACGCATGTTCAAAGAGTTCAAGGCCTTCATCATGCGAGGCAACGTCGTCGACCTGGCGGTTGCGGTGGTGATCGGCGCCGCATTCGCCGCCGTCGTGAAGTCGTTCACCGAGAACCTGCTCACGCCGATCATCGGCATCTTCGGGAGCACGGACTTCTCGGGACTGCATTTCACCGTCAACGACAGCACCTTCGGCTACGGCCTCTTCTTGAACGCGCTGATCACCTTCCTGGCGACCGCGGCCGCGATCTTCTTCTTCGTCGTGAAGCCGCTCAACATGCTCGCCGAGCGCCGCAAGCGTGGTGAGACGCCTGAAGAGGACACTCCGGCGCCGTCGGATGAGGCTCTGCTTCTCGCGGAGATCCGCGACCTATTGCGTTCGCAACAGACGCGCTAGTCGCGCGCGGTTGTAGCGCTGCACCAGCAGGCACGGAAGGTTGGCGGCCAGCGCGTAGGCCACCATCACGATCTCGACCCACCACCAGTTCCAGACCAGGAACACCGGTGCGGCCAGCATGATCGTCCAGTGGGTCCACTCGGCTCGGCGTGTTTCGATGACGAATCGCTCGAGCACGTCACGGTCGCGTGTGCGCACCGATCGCTTCGAGATCCCCCCGGTGAAGAGCGCCCCCGCCTCCGGAAGCCGATCCTTCCAGCGCTTGATTCCGAACCGTTCGTAGAGGCGTCCGCCGCGCTCCACGGCGCGGAGCCGGTATAACCACGAGTCGCGTCCGAACGCCGGTGCCGGCCGGCGGTGCGCGACGTAACCGACGAGCGCGCTCCATGCGCCCCACACGGTGACATCGAGTGCGACCATCGCCCACTCGGGTACGTCGATCAACAAGGCGTGATTGTTCGCGAGCGATCGCTTGCCCGACGGCGAGCGGATGGCCGACTCAAGTCATGCCTCTACCAACGGGGATTGCGGGCCAGCAGCTCGTCGAGGGCGTGCGGGGTGAGTGGCTTGGCGATGAAGAACCCCTGGGCCATGTCGCATCCGAGCGAACGCAGCTCCTCGAGCTGCCCGGCCGTCTCCACGCCTTCGGCGATGGCCTGCATGCCGAGGGTGTGGGCCAAGCTCACGACGGCGGCCACGATCGCGCGATCCTCGGCGTCGCCCGCCTGAGAATCGAGACCGTCGACGAACGCGCGGTCGACCTTGAGAAGCTCGACAGGGAACCTTCGGAGGTAGGCGAGCGACGAGTAGCCGGTGCCGAAATCGTCCACCGCGAGTCGAACCCCCAGGTCTTTGAGTGCGCGCAGGAGCGTGGTCGATGTCTCGGGATCGCGCATGACGACGCTCTCGGTGATCTCGAGGCCGAGCAGGCTCGGCTCGAGCCCGGTGCGTTTGAGGACGTCGTCCACGTTCTCGACGAGCGCGACGGTGTCGAGTTGGCGGCCCGAGAGGTTGACGCTGACGAACATCGGCTCGCCGTCCGGGCGCAGGGCTTGCCATCGCTGCGCCTGGCGGCAGGCCTGCTCGACGACCCACATGCCGATGGGCACGATGAGCCCGGTCTCCTCCGCGACGTCGATGAACTCCGAGGGGACGAGCGGGCCGCGCTCCGGGTGCTCCCACCGCAACAACGCCTCCACGCCGACGATCAGGCCGCTGTCGAGGCTGATCGTGGGTTGGTACACGACGCGGAGCTCGTGGCGCGTGAGCGCGCGGCGCAAAGCGGTTTCGATGTCGAGACGTTCGACGAGCGTCGAACGCATGCGTTCGTCGTACACCTCGTAGCGGGCCCGACCACGCTCCTTCGCGAGGTACATCGCCGCGTCGGCATCGCGGATCATGCCTTCGGGCTCGGTGTCGGCGTTGGCAAAGGCGATACCGATGCTCATCGCCGCGAACACCTCGGTCGACTCGACGGTGAGCGGTTCGTGCACGGCATGGTTGGCCCGCTCGGCGATCGTGACGGCGTCGTGCTCGGTCACGAGCTCGTCGCAGAGGATCACGAACTCGTCACCGCCGAAGCGGGCGACCGTGTCTCCCGGGCGAAGCACGTCGCGTAGACGTTCGGCCAATGCCACGAGGAGACGGTCGCCGGCGCCGTGACCCAGGCTGTCGTTCACGACCTTGAAGTGATCGACGTCGCAGAAGAGCACGGCGACCGGTCGATTGCTGCGGCGCCTGCGGGCCAACGCCAGCTCGAGCCGGTCGAGGAACAGCGTGCGGTTCGGGAGACCGGTGAGCGGATCGTGGGTGGCCTGGTACTCGAGCCGCTGCTCGAAGGCCTTGCGCTCGCTGATGTCGCGCGTGACTGACGAGACGAACTCGATGTTGCCGTCGCCGTCGTGGTGCGCGAGGAACAACGCTGACACCGAGACTTCGAATCCGTCATGGAAGTACGCGAACTCACCGCTCCAGATGCCGTGCTCCCGCAGCGCCGGCCGCGTCTCGTTGATGAAGCGCTCCTGGGCCCAGTGCGGTGTGAACGGCGTGAAGTCGAAGTCCTCGAGGGACGCCTCGGGCCCGAGGCCGAAGAAGCGCCGGGCGGCGGCATTCATGTAGAGGAGGCCCTGCTGTCGATCGGTGATCACGACGAGATCGCTTGTGGCCTCGACGATGTCCGACAGCCGCTCGGTGTCGCGTTGGGCCGTGAGGCGCTCGGTGATGTCATCGAGCGTGCCGACGTGGCCGGTGAGCGCGTCGCGCTCGTCGAACAGCGGCTCGGTGGCCGACATGACCCAGCGGACCGCCCCGTCGGGGCGCACGACGCGCACCATGCCCCGGAACGGCAGGCCCAGCGCGCCGCTCGATGACCATTGCTCCGCCATCACCGCGCGGTCGTCGGGGTGGATGATCTGCTGCCAGTTGTGGCCGAGCGCGTCTGACGCGTCGAAGCCGGTGATCTCCTGCCAGCGTTCGTTGACGAACCGCAGGACGGGGGTCTCGTCCATCTCGTAGATGCCGATCGGCGAAGCGCCTGCCACCGACTTGTAGCGCGCCTCGCTGTCCCGCAACGCATGCTCGGTCTCGACCCGAGCGGAGATGTCACGGAAGTTCGTGACGACCCCCCGAACGGCGGGGTCGCCGAGCTTGTTGTGGATGATGCTCTCGACCCACACCCAGGTTCCGTTCTTGTGTAGCGAGCGTGACTCGATGCGCAGTGACTCGGCCCCAGGATCGCCGAGCATCCCGATGAACTGCGTGTACACGCGGTCGTAGTCGTCGGGATGGCAGATCTCGGAGCCGAGGCGTCCGATCAGCTCGGAGGGCTCGTAGCCGAGGACAGAGCGCACGGCAGGGCTCGTCCACAAGATGCGGCCCTTGGCATCCATGAACTGCACGACGTCGGACGCGTGCTCGACGATGAGTGCTCGAAAGCGTTCTTCGTCGCCGAGTAGGTCGTCGAGGGCGACGGCCTCTGCGGGCTCCACGGGCCCAAGGGTACAGCCCACCGAACGTACGATTGGTCGTTGGTGATCGCGCCGTGCGCGACGTAATGGCCGACGCAAATCATGCGCTCACCTACTGTCGCCGGAGCGATGGACCGGTATCAGTATCTGCTGCTGATGGGCGGCTGTGCCGCGGGCACCTTGCCTCTGGAGTGGGCGTTTCGGGCACGCGTCTACCGGCAGCCGATTCGGCTCCTTCGCGCGCTGTCGCTTCCGTTCGTTGCCTTCGTGGTCTGGGACGCGATCGCGATCGCTCGTGGGCACTGGACGTTCTCGTCGCGGTACACCACCGGGTGGCGTGTGCCCTTCGACGTCCCGGTCGAGGAGCTCGCCTTCTTCGTCGTCATCCCGATCTGCGCGCTGCTCTCGTACGAGAGTGTCAAGTGGATGCGGCGGGGCGGCCGGTGATCCCCGAGTACACCGTGGCCGCGTTCGCCGCGGCCGTGCTGGTCGTGATCGTCGACCTGCGTGTCTGGCGTACGGGCCTGTTTCGCAGTCCCGTGTACTGGACCGCGATCGGGATCTGCCTCTTCTTCATGATCCTCGTGAACGGGTGGCTCACCAAGCTCTCGGCGCCGATCGTGTCGTACGACCCGGATCAGAAGACCCCGTGGCGGTTCCCCTGGGACATCCCCATCGAAGACTTCGCCTTCGGTTTCGCGCTCCTGCACTGGGTGCTCGCCCGGTGGGTCCGTTCGGGAGGCGAGTAGACCCTCAGCCTCGCCCTTCCGCGGCCGGGTGCGAAGGCCGCGGCCGCTGCGGCGGCCGTAAGGTTCCTGGGTGCCGCCGGTGGTTCTCGTGCTCGCTGCTTTCGTGCTCATGGAGCCCGTGGCCTATCTCACGCACCGATTCGTGATGCACGGCCGGCTGGGGTCATGGCACCGCAGCCACCATCAAGTGCGCGTGCGCCCGCTGGAGACCAACGACCTGTACCCGCTCGTCGGTGCCGCGATCTCGATCGTGATCATCGCGTTGGGCACTGCGGTCGACTCGCTCATCGACCTCGCCTGGGTGGGCGCGGGCATCACGCTGTACGGCGCGGGCTACCTGTTCGTGCACGACCTCTACATCCACCGGCGCATCCCGTCGTTCACGTGGCAGTGGGCGCCGCTCGAGCGCGTGCGGGAAGCGCACCGCATCCACCATCTCTGGGCGGGCGAGCCCTTCGGGTTCCTGTTTCCCGTCGTGCCGGGCGACCTACGAACGCGAGCGCGAGCGGTGACTCGTGATCCCCTTCGCGACTACGACGGCCTTCTTCCAGGTGGGCACTGAGGCCCGCCGGCGGAACACGTCGTATTCGTTGGCCTCGATCACGTCGAGGATGCGGCTGTACAGGTTCCGAGCCGCGGCGATGCAGCGCGCTGACGAAGGCGGCAACAAGGCGACGCCGCCGTCGGCGGACGTGTAGAGCTGTCGTGCTCGGTCGATCTCGAAGCTCATCAGCGCGACGAATGCCGGCGTGACCCTGCGTTCGGCGAATGCGGCCTCGGCTCCGAACCGGCGAACGTCCTGCTGGGGCACGTAGACGCGGCCGAGATCGAGGTCCTCGTCGATGTCGCGCAGGAAGTTGGTGAGCTGGAAGGCGTTGCCGAGATCGCGGGCGGGGGCGAGGGCGTCCGGCGAGCTCGGCTCGAGGATCGGCAGCATCATCTCTCCGATGACGGCCGCCGATCCGTCCATGTAGCCGAGCAGATCGTCGTACGTCTCGTACGAGTCGATCGTGAGGTCCATCGCCATCGAGCGCAGAAAGCGACGGAAGCAGTCGACGTCGATGTCGAAGCTGCGAACCGTGTGCACGACGGCCTTCAACACGGGGTCGTCGCTGCGGCCTTGCTCGACGTCAGCGAAGAAGCGGTCGCCGAACGCGGCGAGCTCCTTCGCTCGCACGTCGGTGGGGACGTCACCCAGGTCGTCGACGATGTCGTCGGCGTAGCGACAGAAGCCGTACAGCGCGTGCACGTGATGACGCTTGATGCGCGGCAACGCGTAGGTCGACCAGTAGTACGTCGTGCCGTGCCGCTTGTTGAGCGCGCGGCAGAGGTCGTAGGACTCGTCGAGGGTGGTCATCGCCGCAGTTGGTCCACGCGCTCGGCCGCGAGCCGGCCGGAGATCAGCACCATCGGTACCCCCACGCCGGGCACGGTACCGCTGCCGGCGAACACGAGGCCGGGGGCGCGCTTGTCGACGTTGCCCGGCCGGAACGGACCGGTCTGGAAGAAGCGATGGGAGAGGGCGAACGGGGTCCCTCGCTCCATGCCCTGCCGTTCCCACTCGAGCGGGTCGACCGTGGCCTCGACCGCGATGGCGTCGCCGTAGCCCAGCGCGGCGACCTTGGCGGCGAGCTGATCGCGCGCCCGTAGGCGTTCGGTCGTCCAATCGACGCGGCCGTCGAGATTCGGCGCCGGCTCGAGCACGTAGAGCACCGAGCAGCCGTCGGGCGCCATGGCCGGCTCGTCGATCGACGGAACGCTGACGAGGATCGAAGGGTCGGGCATGCGCGTGCCGTCGTGCAGGAGGGCTCGAAAGGCGTC
>JBEEFX010000133.1:0-6403 GCA_041166365.1 Acidimicrobiaceae bacterium | reverse complement strand
TTCGCCGGCCTGCTCGGAGCCATCGGGTGGAGCCTCATCACGTTCTACCTCGGGCTGCCGACGAGCTCCTCGCACGCGCTCGTCGGCGGCATGGCCGGTGCGGCGGTGGCCAAGGCGGGATGGCATGTGCTCGAATCCGACGGCCTGCGCAAGATCGGTGTGTTCATCATCCTGTCGCCGCTGATCGGCTTGGCGCTCGGGATGATCTTCACCGTCACGATCATGTGGTTGTTCCACCGCGTGAGGAACGTGGAGCGCCTCAACCGCGGGTTTCGCGTCGGCCAGCTCGTGTCCGCGGCGGCGTTCAGCCTGGGGCATGGTGCGAACGACGCGCAGAAGACGATGGGTGTGATCCTCGCAGTCCTCATCGCGGAGCACGAGGTGCCGAAGACGTCAGGCGTGCCGCTGTGGGTCGTGCTGTGTGCGCACGCCGCCATCGGCCTCGGCACGCTCTCCGGTGGATGGCGCATCGTGAAGACGATGGGCACGAAGATCACGAAGTTGCAGCCCGCCGGCGGCGTCGCGGCAGAGTCGGCGGCCGCCGTGACGCTCTTCTTCACGTCCGCGCAGGGCATTCCAGTGTCGACGACGCACACGATCACGGGGGCGATCGTCGGCGTGGGTGCGTCTCGGCGGCTCTCCGCGGTCAGGTGGGGTGTCGCCGGGCGGGTGGTGTGGGCGTGGGTGTTGACGATTCCCGGCGCGTTCCTCATCGCCGCCGCGAGCTACGGGGTCGTGGCGGTGTTCAACTGATGGATCGGCGCGCTGCTGTCTTCCTGGTGTTCGCCGTGATGTGCGCGTTGCTCGTGCCCGTCACGGACGACGCGTTCCGCTGGGTGCCCATCGCAACGGCCATCGTCTACGTGCTGCTCGCGGTTGCCTCGTTGCTGGATGCTCGGTCGCGGGACCGTTCCTCGTAGGGGCGGCGAGGATCGAACTCGCGACGCGCGGCTTAAAAGGCCGCCGGTCTACCACTGACCTACGCCCCCGGGGTCTGCCGAGCGTACCGACCGGTCTGGGGAGCCTTGCCACTGATCCCGGGGGCTCAGATTCCCCAGACCCGCAGACCCTCACGTCTGGGGAATCTCACCGACCGTTTTGGGCGCCTGGAACCCCATGTGGGCAAGCGCGCGGTCAGAGGCTGGACATGATCGTCTTGATCAGCGTCTCGGCTTGCGCGTTGGGGAGGCCGGCGCCGCCGTCGATCACGAAGTTCTGACCCGTGATGTACGACGCCGCGTCCGAGCACAGAAACGCCACGACGCTCGCCACCTCGTCGGCGGACCCGACGCGCTGCAGGGGCGTGCCGGACTCCGCGGCCGCGAGCCACGCAGGGTTCGACGTGACGAGCGAGGTGAGGGGCGTCGCGATGAGTCCGGGCGACACGCAGTTCACGCGGATGGTCGGGGCGTACTCGACCGCGGCCGTCATCGTGAGGTTGATCACACCCGCCTTCGCCGCGGAATAAGGCGCCTCGCCCGACAGCGGGCGCAGGCCGTTCAATGACGCGTTGTTCACGATGCTGCCACCGCCCGATTCGAGCATGCGCGGGATGACCGCCCGCAGGCAATGGAACGTGCCGGTGAGGTTCACCGCCATTACGAGCGCCCACTCCTCGTCGCGGTACCGGTGCAGCGGCTTGTTCATCCCCATGCCGGCGTTGTTCACCAGGTCGGTGACGGCGCCGATGTCCTCGTAGACCCGGCTGATGGCGCCGTCCACCGCGGCAGCGTCGGCCACGTCACACTCGAGCGCGATCCCACCGATCGAGCCGGCGACACGCTCTGCAGCGTCGCGGTCGCGGTCGAGGACGGCCACCCGCGCCCCCTCCGCGGCGAACCGCCGACAGATGGCCTCTCCGATGCCTGCGCCACCACCGGTGACGACGGCGTTGTGTCCTTCGAGTGCGCCCACGACGGCGATCCTGCCACGTCGCTACGCTCGCTCTCCGATGGAGTCCGACGATGCACGCGACCGTTTGACCGAGGAACGCGACCGCCTCCAACAGGTCCGGGCGGGATTCGACGCCGACCACCTGCACGACGAATCGGAGGACGAGAGCACGTCGGAGCTCTCGCATCTCGCACAGCATTCGGCCGACGTTGCCTCCGAGACCTTCGAGCGGGAGAAGGATTTCTCGATACTGGAGCAGGTCGAAGCCGAGCTGGCCGACGTAGACCGAGCGCTGCGCCGCCTCGACGACGGGACCTACGGCAAGTGCGAGGCGTGCGGTCACGCCATCAGCGACGACCGCCTCGAAGCGATGCCCGCGGCCCGCTTCTGCATCGCTCATCAAGCGGAAGCGGAAGCGGAAGCGGGCGCCTGATGGCGTGAGTCGGAAGTCGATGCCAGAATCTCCGACTCAGTCACTAGTTCCAGTTGGGCGGCCCCATCGACGCCACACACGACGTGTCGACCTTGGCCGCCGGATCAGCGAGGAACGCCCGGAAGATGATCTCCAGGCACTCCGGCGAGGCGAACACCTCGGAGTGACCCATGCCGGGGAACAGGACGTACGTCGAGTGTGAGAGCGATTCCGCCGCGTGCTTGGACTGCTCCGGCGGCGTGACCGGGTCGTACTCGCCGGCGAGCACCAGCGTGTGGATGTCGCTGTGCACGGCGTCGTTGTAACCGTCGGGGGCGGGCGCGACGCCGAAGTCCTTGCACGAGACCGTGCTGAAGAGCAGGAGTGTGCTTGTATCCGGCTTCTCTGACGCGAGCCTCGTGTCGTCACCCTCGTGGATGAACTTCGCGCGGTCGAAGCAGTTCACCGCGGCGGCGTCGGCCGCCGCGAAGGCGGTGGCGGAGGTGATTGCCTGGGCCGCGAGCTGATCGATGACGACGCCGGCGGCACCGCCCTTCAACAGCTGGATGACGCTCGGCAAGGATGGAATCAAATCGGTCTCGTACAACGCGAGGAACAGGCCGGCGGACGCATCGGCTCCGGTGATCGTGATCGACGACTTCCGATGGAGCTCGGGGTTGTCGATCGTGCCCTGGTAGGGCGTGGCGTCGAGCTTCTGCACCACGGCCTTCACGTCGCCGGAAAGGTCCGGATACTTGGCGACGCAACGGGGGTCGTTCGCGCAACCGTCGAGGAGCACCTTCTTGACGCGCTCGAATGTCGCCTCGAGCTCCGGCGCTCCGGTCCCGACGTCCGGTGGGATCACCGAATCGAGCACGACGCTGCGGATGCCCTCAGGGTGTGCCCGCATCGTGACGAGCGCGTCCATCGTTCCGTAGGACACGCCGAAGAGATTCCACTCCTTGATGCCCATGGAGATGCGCAGGTCCGCGATGTCGTCGGCGACGGCGGCGGTGTTGTACTGGCTGAGGTCGACACCGGCGGCCCGCAATCGATCGCGACAGACGATCAGCGCGTCGTTGCCGATCTTCGCCTCTGTCGCGAAGGGCGCGGCCGCGCCGAGGATCGTCGTGAACGCTTCGGTCACCTCGGGGCAGTCGAGATGCGGCTCGGATCGACCGGTGCCGCGCTGTTCCAAGAGGATCACGTCGCGGTTTCCCGTTTGAGCCGTCGTCAGGAACCGCTCCGAGGTCGGAAGGGCGGCTTGGCCCGGACCGCCCGACAGATAGAGCACCGGGTCGGGCGCAGGGTTCGGATCAGCGGTGTGCACGATGGCCACGGGCATGACGACCTGCCGGCTCGTTGGCTTCGACCGATCCTCGGGCACGGTCAGCGTGCCGCACTCCACACGCGGATCAACGGGCACCGAATCGTTGCATGCCCCCTTGGCGAACACCGGCGTGTACTGCGGTCGCGTCGTTGTCGTGGTCGCCGGCGAACTGGTCGTCTTCCCCGACGAGCAGGCGGCCGCGATGAGCAGCAAGGCAACTGCGACCACCCGGCGCTTCATCGCTCGTCGTTGCCCTTTGCGATCAGGAAACCCCTCGCCCGTTCGGCCTTGGGATACCGGTTCACCATCTTCCAGAAGCGGGCCGAGTGGTTGGCCTCGGCGAGGTGGGCCAATTCGTGCACCAGCACGTAGTCGAGGACCCATGCAGGGAAGTCGGCCAACCGCTCCACCACGCGGATCTCTCGGGCAGCAACCAGGCAGGTTGCCCACTGCGTCTTGCGGTTCGGCATCCACATCACGGCCTTTGGCGTCGGCAAGTCATAGCGCTTCGCGAGCGTGGCGGCACGGGTCGCGATGTCTGTTCGCTCGCGACTCTCCTGACGGATGATTCGGCCGACGAGATCGGTCACGTACCGCTCCTCGTCCGCCTTCGACATCCAGGCGGGCATCTGCACCCGCACGACGTCGCCCACGAGGTGCGCCGAGACCGTCTTGCGCCGGCGCTTCGAGCGCACCACCTCGACGCGGTAGGGAAGCGTGCTCACAGTTGATCCGGCACGGTGACAGGCGTGCCGTCGTCGTTCACCAGCAACACGCGGTCGCCGAGCGCGAGGTTGTCGTCGTCGATCTCCATCCATCGCCCTTCGCCGTTGGCGAGCCGATGGAACGGATCGCCGAGATGGTCCTCGAGGACGTAGATCACACCGCCGTGCGTGACCGCGAGCACGTCCCCGTCGGGAACTGCCTCGTGGATGCGCTGGAGTGCCCGCAGCACGCGGTCACGCAGGTGGTCGTCGCGCTCCCATCCCGGCGGCCGCTTCGGTTCCCCCCGTTCAGGTGCGAACGCGCTGTGGCGATCGTCCGGCAGGTATCCGGGATAGCGCTCATGGATCTCGTCGCGAGTGAGGCCGGACCATTCGCCCGCGTCGCGCTCACGCAGGTCTGCGTCGAGGATCACCGGACCGATCCCGAGCTGTTCGGCGATGATCACCGCCGTCTCCGTCGCGCGCTGAAGGTCCGACGCGTACACCGCGTCGAGCGAGCCGAGCGAGCGGGCGGCGGCGCGCGCTTGCTCCCGCCCGAGGTCACTCAACGGAGGATCGGCATGACCTTGCCATCGGCCTTGTGCGTTCCACTCGGACTGGCCGTGCCGCACGAGGAGGACACGGCTGCTCACGAAGCCGGACGCTACCGTCTGCACCGTGCTCCCCATCGACAAGCTCGGCACGCGCCAAGCACCCGCCACCATCGAGATCGACGCCAACCGCGCCAAGGCCTACGCCGCCGCGACGAATGACGACAACCCGGCGTACGAATCGGGAAAGTACGCGCCGCCGGTGTTCGGCGTCGTGACCGCGTGGTCGCAGATCCTGCTGGCGTCGGCCGACGTCATCCCGCCCGAAGCGATGATGTTCATCGTTCACGGCGAGCAGGACATGCACTTCCACCAGCCCCTGGTGCCCGGCACGAAGCTCACGACGACCGCGGAGACGTTCGCCTATCGCGTGGGCGGCTCCGGCACGCGTCTCGTGGTGAAAGCCGACAGCGCCGACGACCACGGCGAGCCCGTCCTCACGCAGTACGTCACGATCTTCATCCGGGGCATGAGTGACGGAGAATCCGGCGGACCGGACAAGCCCGAGCACGACTTCCCGGAGGACGCGCGCAGCCGGCCGGTGGACACGTTCACGATCCACGTCGACGACGACCAGACGTTCCGTTACCGCGACGCATCGGGCGACGAGATGCCGATCCACCTCGACGAAGCGTTCGCCAAGAGCGTCGGCCTTCCGGGGATCATCGCCCACGGTCTGTGCACGATGGCCATGTGCAGCCAGGCCGTCGTCAAGACCGTCGCCGACGGCGATCCGGCGCGGCTCAAGCGTCTCGCCGTGCGGTTCGCGGCCAACGTGCTGCCCGGTAACGACATCGATGTCGCGATCTTCGACGCGGGCGCCGACGGCGGGCGCCAGGCGTTCGCGTTCGAAGCGACGTCCGCCGGCGCGGTCGTCGTGAAGAACGGATGGGCCGAGGTGGAGGCATAGCCGTACTTCGTCTCTTCGCCGCCGCTCGGCAAGCGGCCGGAACCAGCCGCGACGTGATCGACGGCTCCACCGTGCGCGAGATCCTCGATGGCGCGCGCGCCCGCTACGGCGACGACTTCGGCGCCGTGCTGCCGACGTGCCGCATCTGGGTGAACGGCGAGACGGCCGACCCCACCACCCCTGTCGGCCCGTCCGACGAGGTCGCCGTGCTCCCGCCCGTCTCGGGCGGTGGCTGAATGGCGAAGCGACCGGCCAAGAAGAACGTTCGTGTTCGTAAGGCGCCGGCCAAACGCAAACCGGTCTGGAAGGAAGTCGAGGAGCGCGAGCAGCGCAAGGTCAGCAACCGCATTCGTCAGAACCGCAAGTACAAGCGCCGCCGGCTCGCCGTCGTGTACGACGTCAACGGACCCCGGGTGCGCCTCGGTGTCGGGTGGTTCGCGCTCACCCTGGTCGCGCTCGCCGGCGGACGCTGGACGGTGGCGGCGCTGTACTCCGCCACCGCCGCGTTCGCGGCGCTGCAGACCGCGCGCGAGTGGCGCAAGG
>JBEEFX010000132.1:0-4908 GCA_041166365.1 Acidimicrobiaceae bacterium | reverse complement strand
ACCGCGCCCGCGACGACCGCAGCGCCGACGACCGCCGCGCCGGAGACGACGACCACCACCGCCCCCGTGACCACGACGACGGCACCGGCCCCGACGACCACCACCGCCCCCGTGACCACGTCGACCTCGCCGCCTCCGCCTCCCGCACCGCCGCCTCCCTCACCGCTGCCTCCCTCACCGCCGCCGCAGGCCCCGGCCACGAGCCCCACTCAGTGGGAGGTGCAGCCGGGTGAGAGCTTCTGGAGCGTCGCCGTCGCGATCGCCGACACCCGCGCCGGCGGGCAGGCCACGACCTCGGCGGTCGATGCGATGTGGCGGGCGCTCATCGACGCCAACCGGGAGCAGCTGCCCAAGCCGAACAACCCCAGCCTGCTGTATGTCGGGACGATCCTGACGATTCCACCCTGAGGCGCGAACGCCCTGCTCAGCGGGAATGCTCCCAGGTCTCGGCCAGGCGCCGCACGCCCTCCTCGAGCAGAGCCGACGGTCCGCTGAACGACAGCCGCAACCGGTCCGCGTGACGCGTCGACGGGGACAGGGCCGGAGCCGTGGCCACCGCGACGCCGTTGCGCAAGGCGGCTTGAGCGAAGGCCTCCGCGTCGGGGGTGGGCAGCTGCACCCAGATCGACAGTCCGCCCGACGGCGGATCCCACGACCAACTCGGGAGTCTCGTGCTCAATGCGAGCGTGAGGGTCTCGTAGCGCGACCGGAGTTGGCGGTGCAGCCGATCAACGTAGGTGGACTCCGGTGCGCTCAACGAGCGTAGCAACCGTTCGGCGAGCACCTGGCTCACGGCCGAGGAGCCGAGATCCTGCGTGGCCTTCACGTTGGCGAAGCGAATCGCGAGCGGCGCCGGCGCGCGGACCCAGCCGATGCGCAACCCTCCCCAGAACAGCTTGCTCAGCGAACCGACGACGGCCACCGACGCATCCGTGCAGTAGGACGCGATCGGTGGTGGCGCGGGCTCCCATGCGAGGTCGGCCAGGGCGAGGTCCTCGACGAGCGGCACCCGGGCCTCCCGAATGAGCGTGGCGATCTTGCGGCGGCGGCTGTCGGTGAGCACGGCGCCGGTGGGGCTGTGCAGCGTCGACTGGAGATAGACGAGCGCCGGTCGGTCGGCGAGCGCGTCGGCCAGTTCGCCCACGCGTACGCCGGCTCGGTCGACGCCCACGCCGCGCAGTCGGGCGCCGGCCTGCCCGAACGCCGCGAGCGCACCGGGATACGTCGGGTCCTCCACGACGACCGTGTCGCCCGGTCGTAACCAGCACGCCGCTGCCGAGCTGATGGCCTGCTGCGCGCCGGTCGTGATCACGATCTCGTCGGCGACGCTCGGCAGGCCCCAACCCGTCACGTGCTCGGCCACTGCCTCGCGCAAGCCGGTCAACCCCCACGGGCTGTAGCCGGTGTCGGGTTCCACCGCGTTCAGCTCGCCCGACGCGAGGGTCACGGGCGGGAGCCCTGAGGCGTCATGGAGCACCGAGATCGACAGATCAATGATGCTTGATGGCCCCGCGCTGAGCTCGACCAGGCGGTGGACCAACGCCGAGCCTTCGCGTCCGGCCGGCAGGCCGAGCGCACCGGCGCCGAGCACGTAGGTGCCGCTGCCCTGCCGGCGCTCGATCAGACCGTCCGCCACCAACACGTCGTACGCCGCGACGGCCGTTCCGCGGCTCACGACGAGGGCAGCCGCGAGCGGACGTTCGGCGGGCAAGCGCGTTCCCCGGCCGAGCACCCCGCGCTCGATGCTGCTCGCCACGGCCCGCGCCAGTTGCCGGAACAGTGGCGTCGAACCGATGGCCCAGTCGCCGAGCTCGGCCACGAGATCCGCCACTGCGTCACGCTGGTCCACTTGTCGAGAATTGGCCCTTCTCTCCATGGGCCACTTATGACACGGTCAGGCCGTGGCCGTCCAGACCACGAAACCGTTTGCATTGGCCGGCGCGGCAATGCGCGTCGACTCGTCGGCGATCCGCGACTTGCTCCACGTGATCGACCGGCCCGACGTCATCTCGCTCGCAGGCGGGCTGCCGGCAGCGGAGACGTTCCCGGCGGCTGTGTTGGCGGACGCGTTCACCGACATCTTGGCCGGCGACCCCGGCGCGCTGCAGTACTCGACCACCGAAGGCTTCCTCCCGCTGCGGGAGTGGGTGGCGGAACGCCACGGTGTCGACGTCGAGCAGGTGCTCGTCACGCACGGCTCGCAGCAGGCGCTCGACCTCGTGGCCCGCGCCCTCATCGAGCCGGGGGCCACGGTGGCACTCGCCGACCCGGGCTACGTCGGGGCCATTCAGGCGTTGCGCCTCACCGGAGCCCGCTTGGCGCCGGTACCGAGCGACGCGGATGGCCTCGATGTCGATGCTCTGGCGGGCCGCCTTCATCGCGGCGAACGCCCGGCCGTCGTGTACGTCGTGGCCAACTTCGACAACCCGACCGGGGCCACGTTGTCGCTCGAGCGCCGAGCCGCCCTCGCCGGCCTGGCCGACCGCTACGGCTTCGTCATCGTCGAGGACGACCCCTACGGCGAACTGCGGTGGGCCGGAACCGCCGTAGCGCCGATCGCCTCGTTCGGCGACCGGGTCGTCACGCTCGCGACCGTGTCGAAGATCGTCTGCCCGGGCCTCCGCATCGGGTTCGCAATCGCGCCGCGCCCGTTGGCGTCGGCGCTGGTCCTGCTCAAGCAGGCGGTCGATCTGCACACCTCGACGCTTTCGCAGCGCGCCGTGCATCGCGTGGTGACGGCGCCCGGCTTTCTCGACGCGCAACTCGATCGGCTTCGGCCGCTGTACCGGGATCGCTGCGCCGCCCTCGTGCACGCGCTGCACAACGGGCTCGGCGATCGGTTCGAGTTCAGCGCGCCCGACGGCGGCATGTTCGTGTGGGGGCGATTCCCGGAGGGCATCGACACGCAGGAGCTGCTGCCCGCGGCACTGGATCAGGGGATGGCCTACGTCCCGGGACAGGCCTTTTCCGTCGACGGCGATCATCGAGACGCGATGCGGTTGTCGTTCGTGACGGCCACGCCGGCTCAGCTGGCCGAAGGAGTTCGGCGGCTGGCGGCCGCGCTGCCCCCTCGGCGATAAGCCTCGCCGCGCGGCGACAACCGGTACCCCTTCTCGAGACTGATCGTCAGCCCCAGGTTCTTCAGCTTCCGTACGTCGAGCTTGAAGGGCTGCGTCTCCCGCCCGAAGCCGACCGCAAGGTCCGCGGCCCGGGTCGCCGGTTGGGCGGCGATGGCGTCGAGCACGGCTCGCGTCCAGGGCCCGTGGGAGCTGGCGCGATCGAGGCGATCGAGGCGACGGTCGATGTCGGCGCGGTCGTCGGCGCTCAACCCGTCCGACTCGGCCAGCACGGTCCGAGGGTCGGGCTCGTCGACGAGGTGGAACTGCACCCGGTAGATGGGCGACGACGTTTCGCCGCGTAGGTCACCGACGACCGCGTCGGCCGACGGGTAGCCCGACAGACGGGCTTCGCGGTCGGTGATGTCCGCGGCGGCCACGACGTCGACGCGTTCGACCTCGATGATGCCGTCCGCCGTCCGGTACCGCCGTCCGGCGATCGCTTGCCGGCGACGCCAGCGACGAAACGTCAGCGTGATCGATCCGTCCGCGATCAGCGGCCAGAAGCGCTGCTCGAACAACATCTGGAGAAGTTACGACGGAGGCCCCGCCGGTGTGCGTCGAGTGTGGGCGGTGGAGCTGAGCGGTCTGTAGGTTGACCGCCCAATGGCCTACCGGCTCGGCATCGACATCGGCACGACGTACACCGCGGCGGCCATCGTCGAGAACGGTCAGGCGTCGATCGTCGCGCTCGGCGATCGCGCACCAGTGGTGCCGACGGTCGTGTTCCTGCGCGAGGACGACCAGATCCTCACGGGCGACACGGCCAATCGCCGAGCGGCGAGCGAGCCGGGCCGCGTCGCCCGCCAGTTCAAGCGCCGCGTCGGCGACACCACGCCGCTCCTGCTCGGCGGCTCGCCCATGTCGGCGCAAGCGCTCATGGGCAAGATGCTGCGCTGGACGCTCGACCATGTGATCCAGATGCAAGGCGGGCCGCCGGATCACGTGACGGTGTCGCACCCGGCCAACTGGGGCGCGTACAAGCTCGACCTGCTCGGCCAGGCCATACGGATGGCGGAGATGGGGGAGACCTCGACGCTGAGCGAGCCCGAGGCCGCGGCGATCTACTACGCCTCCACGCAACGAGTGGAGCCGGGCGAGACGATCGCCGTCTACGACCTCGGAGGCGGGACATTCGATGCCGCGGTGCTGCGCAAGACCGAGGACGGGTTCGCGATCCTGGGCACACCGGAGGGCATCGAGCATCTCGGCGGGATCGACATCGACGAAGCCGTCTTCGCGCATGTCGCTGGTGCGCTCGGTGGTGCCCTCGATGGTCTCGACGCCGAGGATGCGCTGATCCAAGCGGGTGTCGCGCGGCTGCGATCCGATTGCGTCGAGGCCAAGGAAGCGCTGTCGACGGACTCCAGCGCGTCGATCCCGGTGTTGCTGTCGAACGTGCAGGCCGAGGTGCGCATCACGCGCGACGAGCTCGAGCGGATGGTCCGACCGTGGCTGTCGGACACGATCGCCGCGCTGCGCCGGGCGCTGCGGTCGGCGGGCGTGGAACCCGAGGACATCAAGACCGTGCTGCTCGTCGGCGGGACGTCACGCATCCCGCTCGTGTCGCAGATGGTCTCCGAGAACCTCGGGCGTCCGGTCTCGGTCGACGCCCACCCGAAGCACGCCGTCGCGCTCGGAGCGGCGCTCGCGGCCGAACAGACGGTCGCGGTTCGCCGCGGCGCGGCACCCGAGCCGGTCGTGGTGGTGGCTCCCGCCGAGCCGCCCACTCCTCCGGCCGCGGCACCACCGCCGCCTCCCGCACCATCGCCTCCCGCGGCAGCGCCGCCCG
>JBEEFX010000131.1:0-12783 GCA_041166365.1 Acidimicrobiaceae bacterium | reverse complement strand
TTGGGCCGCTCGCGGTCGCCGGCCTCGCGCGGCTTGCGGTCCCGGCGGCCGGGCCCCGGTCGGTCGGGTCGGTCGCCGCGGTCGCCGCGGTCACCCTTGTCCCGCCCCCCGCGCCGATCGGACTTGGGGCGAGAGGTCAGCGTCGAGGTGACCAGCTGCTCGTCGCGTCGAGGCTGGCCGATGATCTCGATGCGCTCGGCGTCATTGCGCTTCTTCTCCTGCTTCGGAGCGACGGAGATGATCGTCACGCCGTCCAGATCGAAGTCGGCCTCGGCCCGCAGGACATCCCCGACCTTCGCACCGGGGGGCAGCACGTCGGCGGCGACGGCCCCACGGGGCTCGCGGGCGCCGGCGGCCCGCCACGTCCACGAGCCGTCGTCGCGCGCGCTCGTCAATTCGACTTCGATCCGGCGGGACATGGCGCTTCACAAGCTAGTCCGCGCTCGGCGCGCCACTCCCCAGCGCAGTCAGGCGGGGGCGGTACTTCCGTTCGCGACCGTGAACTTGGAGACCACCCAAGGGACACGCGGCAGGAATCCGAGCTTGTCGAAGCAAGCGGCCGCGCCACGTGATCGGCTCACCTCGAAGGCTTCGATCGCCGCGTGGGCGGTGACGACGACGACCGCCGACGAGGGGCACTGACGCCGCAGCATCGGCAGGGTCGACAGACCGTCGCGCTTCGGCATCATCAGGTCGAGGATCACGACGTCGGGGCAATTCGCGCCCGCGACTTCGAGACACTCATCGCCGTCGCACGCTTCGTCGACGATCGCACCCTCGCGTTCGAATGCGGTCCGGAACAGCAGCCGAATGTCCGGCTCGTCGTCGCAGATGAGTACGCGCACGCCCTGCCCTCCCGCGTCGGAGGGTACAGGTAATCGTGCGGAGCGGAAAGGGCGCGGGCGCTACTCGCCGTTTGCGGTGTTCGGCTTGGATGCCCGCTTTGTCGACGGCTTCTTCGTGGGCTTCGGTCGCCCGGCTTCTTCGTCTGCGCGCTTCTTCAACAGCAGCACGGCCTCGGCGAAGCCGTCGGCGATGTCCCACACATCGGGCACGAGCTCGCGGCAGGCGATGACGCCGAAGTCGACGTGACCCATGTTCGAGAGGACGGTGAGGTTGAGCCCCGCGCCCTCGAGGAGCGGCCCGAAGGGATACACGCCCACGACCTGCGCACCGGCCGTGTAGAGCGGGATCGGCGGGCCCGGAACATTGGACACGATGAGGTTGTGTACCGGCCGGTGGCGGTCGGCGAGGTTGAGGTTGGAGTACAGCAACATCGCGCGGTTGAACAGCGTCGGCGGGATGAACTGCGCGAAGTCCTGGAGGAGGTCGGCGCCGATGGCGTTCTGCATCTCCTTGGCTTCACGCGTCTCCGCGTTGATCGTGCGCAACTGCTCGACGGGATCGTCGATCTGCACCGGCAGGCGCACGAACATCGTCGACACCTGGTTCGTGCCTTCGTGCTCGGTCTTGCCGTGCACCGAGACCGGCACGCTGCACACGAGCGGTGCGTCGGGGAGGTCGTCGTGAGCGATGAGGTACTGACGCAGCGTCTGCGTGCACGCCGCGAGCACGACGTCGTTCACGGTGGTGCCGAACACCGACTTGATGTGGCGCATGTCGTCGAGCGCGGCCTTGCCGAAGGCGACGGATCGATGAGGAGTGATCGCCCCCGACCACTTGACCTTCGGCGCGGTGAACGGAAGCGCGGCGCTGGGCCGGTTGTCGGCGGAAGCCTCGCGTTGGCGGGCAATGATGCTGCCGACCGATCGAACGGTGCGGCTCAGCACCCTCGCCATCGTCTGCGGCCGGCTCGCGATTCCCTGCGCGGCGCGAACCATCAACTCGAAGTCGCTGGGGACGGCCTCGCCCTGCCACGGCACTGCCGGTGGCTCCGGATCCGATGCGTCGGCGGAGAGGTCGAACAGATTCGCCATCAGGTCCGCGCCGGTGACGCCGTCGATCGCCGCGTGATGCATCTTCGTGACGAATCCCACCTTGCCGTCGTCGAGGCCTTCGATGAGCGTGAGCTCCCAGAGCGGACGGCTGCGGTCGAGCTGATGGCTGGCGATGTCGGCGACGATCTCGGCGAGCTCGCGCATGGTCCCCGGCGGGCGTACGGCGACGCGGTGGATGTGCGATTCGAGATCGAAGTCGGGATCTTCGATCCACACGGGATGGCCCAGGTTGAAGGGCACCGAGACGAGGCGGCGACGGAACGGCTCGAGCAGATGCATACGGTTCCGGAGCGTTTCGACCATGCGCTCGAACGAGAAGCCCGAGCCCGCGCCGGGGTCGAGGATCATCGTCCCCACCACGTGGGACAACTGCGACGGCGTCTCCATGTACAGGAACGACGCGTCCATTCCGCTGAGCGGTTTCATACCGGACTCCCTTTCAGACCTTCAGGACTCATTCTCGGGCCGCGGCTTGCATCCCTGCTCACGCGGCCAAACCGACGGCGGCGGCCTTGCTGCCGATGCTGATGTTGCGCCGCCACTGGCGGATCAGATGCCGGTCGATGCCGTTGGTGAGGTAGGCGAACGACAAGCCGGACTCCGGGTCGGCCCAGGCGAGCTGCCCCCCGGCGCCGTCGTGGCCGAACGTCCCCCCGCTGTTGCCGTGCCCGAAGCCGCGGCGCGGCCCGAGACCGTCGTCGCCGGCCAGGACCAGCCCGATGGTCCGGCGCGTCGGGATGCCGCCGGCCAGTGCGTCATCGAACGTGTTGCGCACGTCACTCGTCGCGATCGTCAGCCACTTCGGGTCCCACAGCTCGCCGGGATTGTGCAACAGCGCTTGGTAGAAGAGGGTCAGGTCGCCCGCGGTCGACACGCCGCCGGCCCCGGGCACACCGACCGCGAGGCTGTCGGGCTCGTTGAAGGCCATCAGAGCGCCTTCGGTGACCTCGCCGAGATCGATCCCCGGAACGCCCAACACCGCCTGGAACTCCTCGGGCGTCGGCACCTGTCCGGCGTGCACGAGCGGCGCGATGTCGTGCTGCGCTTCCTTGGGCACACCCAACGCAAGGCGGGTGAGGCCGAGCGGTTCGAGCACGCGCCGACGGATTGCCTCTGTGTGGTCGACACCGTCGGAGCGCGCGATCAGTTCGGCCAACACCCAGTGCGCAGACGTGGCGTGGTACTCGAAGCGCGTACCTGGCTCCCAGCTCAGCCGCCACTTGGCGAACGCGCTGATGCGTGCTTCGCGCTCCAGCCAGCGGGGTGGGCCGAGTGGGGCGCGCGGAAAGCCGGAGGTGTGCAGGAGCACCTGCTCGACGGTGACCATGTCCTTGCCGTTCTCGGCGAACTCCGGGATGTGCTCTGCCACCCGGTCCTCGAGCCGGATCGAGCCTTCGGCGAGCAGCTGCCACACCGTCGACGCGACCAGTGCCTTGGTGCACGAGAAGATGACGTAGCGCGTGTCGTCGCCACCGGCGGCATCACCCAGCGTGACGACTTCCACGACCTCGCCCTGCTCGGCCACGGCGAGCTGACACGACGGCACGATGCCCTCGTCCACCTCCCGCCGGGCTCGATCGACCAGGACGGCGAAGGCCTTCTTGTTGATCATCGGTGCGATACTCGCGCCCCTGGGAGGGAGGTGCACGGTGGAACGACTGTCCGGCCTCGATGCGAGTTTTCTCTACAACGAGACCCCGACGCTGCACATGCACACCCTGAAGTACACGGTGCTCGACGTGTCCACCGTGCCCGGCGGTTACGACTTCGACCGCTTCCAGCACGAGCTCGATCGCCGCCTGCACCTGCTGCCGGGTTTCCGGCGCCGCGTCGTCCAGGTGCCCGGCCAACTCCACCATCCCGTGTGGATCGAGGATCCGAACTTCGATCTCGCCTACCACGTGCGGCGCATCGGCGTGCCGCCGCCCGGCGGTCGCGAGCAGATGGACGAGGTGATCGCCGACATCGCGTCGTGGCCGCTCGACCGCACGAAGCCGCTGTGGGAGGTCTGGATGCTCGAAGGCCTCGAAGGCGGACGCGTCGGCTTCCTCGCCAAGATCCACCACTCGATGGCCGACGGTGTCGCGGCCGCCGCGATGCTCGCCAACGTGATGGCGACCTCGGCGGACGAGATCGATGCGCCGCCTCCGGTCGAGGCGTGGCGCCCAGAGCAGATGCCGACGCGGTCGCGGCTGTTGGTCGACGCGCTGCGCGATCTCGTCGTGCGCCTCGTGCAACTGCCGGCACTGCTGCGCCGAACCGTCGCAGGCCTGAAGCGCGCGTCCGCGCACCGCAAGACCGCCGAGGTCGCGACACCGCGTCCCATCCTCGACACGGCGAGCACGCCGTTCAACGGATCCTTGACGGCTCACCGCTCGTTCGCGACGAGCACGCTCGCGCTGGCGGACCTGAAGGAGGCGAAGACCGCCTTCGGCGTGTCGATCAACGACATCGTCCTCGCGATGGTGGCCGGCTCGCTGCGCTCGTGGCTCGACAAGCGCGGCGCGCTGCCCGATCGGGCCCTGGTTGCGGGCGTGCCGGTCTCGACCGACGACCCCGACGCGATCCGCCGCCTCGGTGGCAACAAGGTCTCCAACATGTTCACCACGCTCGCAACGGACGTCGAGGATCCGGTCGAGCGTCTGCGCGCGATCCACGACGTCACGAGCGCAGCCAAGGAGATGCACAACATCCTCGGCGCCGACATGCTCGCCGACTGGAGCGAGTACACGCCGCCGAAGCCGTACTCGTGGTTCATGCGCCAGTACAGCCGCTACGGGTTGGCGGAGAAGCACCGCCCGCCGATCAACCTCGTGGTGTCGAACGTTCCGGGGCCCCGCGACCCGCTCTACGTCGCCGGCGCTCGCATGGAGGGCATCTACTCGGTCGGCCCCATCCTCGAGGGCATCGGCTTGAACGTCACCGTGTGGAGCTATTGCGATCAGCTCAACGTGGGGGTCATCGCGTGCCGAGAGCACATCACCGACCCCCACGAGATCACCGACGGAATGGCAGCCGCGCTCGACGAGCTGCTGAGCATCGGGCGCTCCGCGGACATGCACGTCAGGTCCTAGCAACATGCCTAATGTGGCCGCTGTGGCGATGCTCGACGACGCACCTCGCGCTGCTGATCTGACCGTGTACCCGGTGGGCGGTCCGCCGCTCCCGATAGGAAAGCGGCTCGTGCTCCCGGGGCGGGGTACGACGTTCGTCCGGCAGGTCGAAGGACCCGCCGGCGCTCCGACCCTGCTGTTGCTCCACGGCTGGATGGCCAGCGGCGGGCTCAACTGGTTCCGTGTGTTCGACACGCTCGGCGAGCACTTCAATGTCGTCGCCGTCGACATGCGCGGCCACGGGCGCGGCATTCGCAACAGCCGGCGCTTCCGGCTGGCGGATTGCGCCGACGATGCCGCGGCCACGCTCGACGCGCTCGGCGTCGGTCCGGTGATCGCCGTCGGCTATTCGCTCGGCGGGCCCGTTGCGCAGCTGCTGTGGCGCCGCCATCCCGACAAGGTCGAAGGCCTCGTGCTCTGCTCGACGGCCCACCGACTGATGCCAGGCGTGCGCGAGCAGTGGATCTTCGCCACCATGATGGCGGTCGCCGCGGGCAGCACGCGTCTCGGGCAGATCGCCACGAAGGTGCCCGTCAAGCGTGTGCAGCGACTGCTCCCGGTCGCCAGCGCGCAACGCCCATCGAGCATCCGGGCGTGGGCCCGAGCGGAGATGGGCCGCCACAGCGCGCGGATGGTGATGGAAGCGGGCGTGGCCATGAGCAACTACCGCGCCAAGTGGATCGACAAGATCGACGTTCCGACGTCGGTGCTGATCACCACCAAGGACCGTGCCATCCCACGGCTCGCGCAGGCCGACATGGCGTTGTCGATCCCGGGCGCGTCCATTCATTCCGTCGAAGACGGCCATCTCCTCTGCGCCAAGCCCGCGTTCGCCCCACCCCTCCTCGACGCCTGCCTCGACGTCGCGCACCGCATCCGCCCCACCCCTTCCCGAAATCCCACTCAAACGTCTACAGATCTGTAGACGCCTGAGTGGGATTTGCAGACGAATGAGCGGGCCGCTCGCCGGCGTCAAGGTCGTCGAGCTCGCCAGCATCGGGCCGATCCCGTTCTGCGGAATGGTGCTGTCCGACATGGGCTGCGACATCGTGCGCGTCGACAAGCTGGTTGACGCGGCGTTCGCCGATCCGTCCCGCGCGCCCGGCAACGTCCTCGATCGCGGCCGGCGTTCGATCGCCGTCGACCTGAAGTCGCAAACGGGACGCGAGCTCGTGCTCCGGCTGGTTGACGGAGCGGACGTCCTCATCGAGGGCTACCGGCCCGGCGTGTCGGAGCGCCTCGGTGTGGGGCCGGCGGACTGCCACGCTCGCAATCCTCGGCTCGTCTACGGGCGCATGACCGGATGGGGCCGAGAGGGCCCTCTGGCTGACCGCGCCGGCCACGACATCGACTACATCGCGCTCGCGGGAGCGCTGGCCTCGTTCGGCAAGGCGGGCAGCGCGCCCGTACCACCCCTCAACATCGTGGGGGACTTCGGCGGCGGAGGACTCCTGCTGGCCTACGGCATCGCCTGCGCGCTCGTCGAGGCGGCCCGTAGCGGCAAGGGTCAGGTCGTCGACGCCGCGATGGTCGACGGCACCGCGCTCCTCATGGCGCCGTTCTACGCCGCCCGCCAGATCGGGTTCTGGAGCGACGACCGCGGCACGAACATGCTCGACACCGGCGCGCCGTTCTACGACACCTACGCGTGTGCCGACGCCGGGTACGTCGCGGTGGGGGCGATCGAGCCGCAGTTCTACGCGGAGCTGCTCGATGGTCTCGGGCTCGACGCGCAAGCGCTGCCCGATCGCGACGACCGCGAGCAGTGGGAAGCACTTCGGGCCGTCTTCACGGCGTGCTTCCGCGCTCGTACACGCGATGAGTGGGCGGAGGTCTTCGCCGGGCGCGACGCGTGTGTCGCGCCCGTGCTCTCGCTGGACGAGGCGCCGATGCACCCGCACAACGTCGTCCGCTCGACGTTCGTGGAGGTCGACGGGGTCCGGCACCCCGCGCCCGCCCCTCGGCTCGATCGCACACCGGGCGAGCTCGCGGTGAAGGCGTGCTACGCCGGCCAGCACACCGACGACATCTTGGAGGAGCTCGGCTACGACAACGCCGAGGTCGCCGATCTACGCGCTGGAGCCGTTGTCGCCTAGGACGCCCTTCAGCACCTGCGCGGCACCCATGAGGCCGACGCTCTCGTAGGGCACGACGATCGTGGAGTTCTCGCTCTCGGCGAACTTCGACAAGGTGTCGAGCTGCAGGATGGCGACGAGCTTGTTGTCGGGGTCGGCGGCCTTGATGGCCTCGTACACCGTGGTGATCGCCTGCGATCGACCCTCGGATTCGAGGATGGCCGCTTGCCGGTTGCCTTCGGCGCGCAGGATGGCGGCGGCCTTCTCGCCTTCCGCGGCGCGGATCGTGGCTTGGGCCGCGCCCTCGGCCACGTTGATCGCGGACTGCTGCTGCCCCTCGGACTGCAAGATGCTGGCGCGCTTCTCCTGATCAGCCGTCTTCTGCAGCGCCAGCGCTTGGAGGATCTGCGGGGGCGGCGCGATCTCGACGATCTCGATGCGGCTGATGCGGATGCCCCACTTGTCGGTGACGACTTCCATCTGCTGCTGCACGTCCGTGTTGATGCGCTCGCGCTCCGAGAGCGCTTGATCGAGCGTCATCGTGCCGATCACCGATCGGAGTGCGGTGCGAGCGAGGGCATCGATGGCGACGTCGAAGTTGGCCACGCTGAAGAGCGCCTGCTTCGCGTCGACGATCTGCGTGAAGATCGTGGCGTTTACGGTGACGACGACGTTGTCCTTGGTGATGACCTCCTGCCGATCACCCGGGCGCGGGATCTCGCGCATGTCGACCCGCTGCAAGCCCTCGATGAACGGGGCGATGATGACGAGACCGGGTTCGTGGGTGCGCTGATACTCACCGAGTCGCTTCACCACGCCGACCTGACCCTGCTGCACGATGTTGATCATCTGGCTCAGCGCGGTCAGCGCAACGATGACCACCAAGCCGAGAACCGCGATCGCGACCAATGCGCCGGCGCTCATGACCTTCTCCCGTCTGCGCCGTCCGGCGCTTCGATGCTCTGGAGGTCGACTGGCCAGACCTCGAGGGTCGTGCCGCGCACGGCCGTGACGAACACGGACCGGCCCGCCTCGATCGTGGGCCCACCCGTGACCGCCAGCCAGCGCTCGCCGGCCAAGCGGACATGGCCCACCTGGTGGAGGTCGCCCACCTGGTCCAGCGTGACGGCCTCCTGCCCGACCAGCCCGCCATGCACGCCGCGAGCGACGTGGCCGCCCTTGTGCGTGTGGAACGTGTTGCTCACGTAGGGCCGAACGAGGATCACCCCGGCGATGGAGACGGCCACGGCGACGAGCGCCTGTAGACCGATCGCCGTCGGTGCGACGACGGCGACGATGCCGGCCGCGAACGCACCGATGGCGAAGAACAGCGAGTAGAACGCGAGGTGGTGCAGCTCGAACAGGAGGAGCCCCACCACCAATACCACCCAGAACAGGACCACTCAGTCCCACCTCCGTTACCTGGAGGCAGTGTACGGGTCACTGCGTTGTCGCGGCCTCCGCGTAGGGTTCGCAGAGCTTGCACGAGACGAGCCCGTCGTCGGCACCGACGCGGCGCACGCCGGGCTTGCCGGCGACGACGACACAGTCCGGACGGTGTGCCATCGTGCCCTTGCCGGTGGCGACGAGGTCGCCGGCGGCGGCCCCGTTGGAGCTGGGCGCCGAGTCACCCTCCAACGCGCCGGCGAGTCGGTCGGCACCGGCCTGCTGCTTCACGGTCTCCTCGAGCCGAGCGATCGCCTCGACCATGGCCGCCGACTGGGTGCGCCCTTCCTTGACCAGCTCGGTGATCCAGTGGGCGAAGTAGAAGAAGGACCCGAGGAACACGAGCCCGAGGCCCAATCCGAGCCCGGAGATGAGGTAGGGCACCTGCTGGAACAGGAACGGCGAGTGGGCCGCGCCATACCAACCGATCGCGACGATGACGAGCCCGAGCGGAGCGATGATCCCGCCGAGGATCATCAGCGTGTGCTCGCTGAAGTTCAACGTGCCCCCGCCCGTGCGCAACGAGCGGACGCCTTCGGCGAGGCGCTGGTACCCGGTCGCTTGTGACGCGGCGGCGGCGTCGCCCGGTGGCGCCGGCTGCGGGACGAGCACGACGTCGCGCACCGCCAGATCGTCGGGTGGCGCGCTCGTAGGTGCGCTCGTGGAAGCGCTCGGCGCTTCCACGAGCGATGCGACGGTCAGCGGGCGCGTGCGCCGGGGGCGATCAGGCACGGTCGAGTCCTTCGGGGCAGGACGAGCTCGCGACGGACAGGACGTTGTCGGCCAGTCGGCCCGATCCGAACCAGAACGCGGAACCCGTCAAGAGCAACAGCATGATCGAGGCGACGGCCGCGAGTGGACTTCCGCCGACGAACGCCAACGGGCTCGCCGAGCCGACGCTCGATCCGCCTCCGCCCGAGCCGCCTCCCGCACCCCCCGGCGTCGGAGTCGGAGTGCTGAACGACGCCCCCGCGCCGCCTGGCGTCGTGATGCCGCCGAGGGACGACAAGGTCGGCAGCGCAAAGGGCGGCGAAGCGGTGGAATGCACATGGCCGCTGGCCAGCCCGATGGACTCGACGTGGGTCGCCTTCATGGCGAGCACGAGCGTCTGCGGCGACGAGAAGGGGATGGGGCACGGCGCCGGTTGTTGGAACGTCGTGCACGGGTCCACGTAGTCGGCGGGGACCTGTGTCGGATCGATGAGCTTGAGGATGTCGCCGAGAACGGGCTCGCTGTCGCCCGTGTACTCGATCGTGACGAGCACACCACTGGCCAGCCGGCTGGCTTCGGCGCCCTTCTTGGTCTCCGTCGGCTGGATCAGTTGCACGGAGATGCCGCCGGCGTTGAGCAGTTCGTTGACGCCGGCGTTCCCCGTGCCGACGGTGGAGACGATGAGATCGTTCAGCTGCGTCAGCACGGGTTGCAGCGGATCGGTCAGACCGCCCAGCGGCGGCAGCGTCACCGGTGCGCCGGGAACCGCGGCCTGCGGCGCGAGGTGGATGCCGGTGCCGTCGATGGTTGCCGGTAGGCCGAGGAACGTCACGCCGCTGAGCACGGTGGTGCCAGCGGTTGCGGAGTCGGTGGCATCGCTCGTCGAGACGAGATCGGTGACAATCGACTCGATGTGGATGAGGCTGGCGAACAGGTCGACGCCGGTGAGCTCGACGCGTGTGCGGCTCACGGCCATGCCCTGTTCGAGATGGGTCTCGGTCGCCGAGGTCGCCGAGCCGGTGGTGAAGAGCGGCGGCAGCGTGGCGGCGCCGTACAGGGCGAGCGAGTTGGCGGAATCGGCCGCGGTGTTCACGGTCTCGCGTCCGCTCCCGATGTCTTGTGACATCGAGGTCGGCCCCGAAGGATAGAACGCCTCGGCGCGCACGGGATAGGCGGGGATGTCACCGGTCATCGGCCGGTTGTCGCCGAGCGGTTCGGTCTGCTGGTCGAACCCGCCGAGGGCGAGCACCGTCGGCAGGTCGGCCAACAGGGGACCGGGGTACACGAGGCTCGCGAGCGCGTAGGCGCTCGGGCTCTTGTTCATGTTGGTGAGCGATTCGGGGAAGCTGACCTGCGCCAGCGGCGACGGCGTGCCGGGGATGAGCCCGGGGCTGTTGTACGTGAACGACATGCCTTCGCTGTCCGCGTCGAGCGCGTACCCGCCGAACTGTGACGCGAGGTCGCTCGTCCCGCTGGTCTGGGCCCGCGCCGAGCCGTTCGCTCCCATCGCCGCCAGCAGCGCGACACCCATCAACCCGAGGAGTGTTCGTCTACGCCGCCGCACGTGCGAGCTCCTTTGCGCTCGTGGACTCGTCGACGGCCTCGCGGCCCGCCTTGCCGCGACCGCGGATGGTCTCGAACAACATGCCGGCCAGCCCATTCGGCTGCCGGCCCAGCGCGACGACCGCAACGGCCACGGCCGCGAAGACGAGCCCGGCCTGGTCGGGATACTCGCTCTGCACGTACGGAAGCAGTGCGAAGAGCGATCCACCGATGAACGCGCCGGTGACGGTCGTGATGCCGCCGACGACCGCGAACAAGAGCAGCACGATGTTGTTGATGCGGTCGAACTGCACGACCGAGTTGAACGCGTTCAAGCCGCCGAACAGCGCACCGGCGAGTCCGGCGATGAACGCCGACATCGAGAACACCACGAGCTTGGTGCGCCGCACGTCGAGCCCGAGGGTGGCGCAGGCCGCCTGGCTGTCGCGTAGTGCTGCCAGTCTCCGCCCGAGCGGTCCCCGTTTGAGTGCCAGGAGGCCGATCGCCATCAAGGTGAAGACGACGGCACAGAGGGTGAAGAACATCGGACCGCTGTCGAACTTCACACCCAGGATGTGCGGTCGACCGACGCGAACGTCTCCGCCGCCGTACAGGTACGAGTGGCTGAGCACGAGGTCCTGGGACATGGCCGCGAAGCCCAGGGTGACCAACGCGAGATAGAGCCCTTGCAGCCGGAGCGCCGGCAGGGCGACGAGCGCGCCGAAGGGCACCGCCACGAGCCCGGCCAGGAGCATGCCGAAGATGCTGTGCCCACCGAAGTAGTAGCCCATGGCCCACGCGCCGACGCCGACGAACACGTACTGACACAGCGAGATCTGGCCGCTGAATCCGGTGAGCAGCACCAGCGACAGCAGCAGCACGCCGTAGATGAGGGCACGCGTCATGTCGGTGAGATTGCCGGCGGGCGCGATCCGCGAGAGCACCACCATGGCGCCCAGGAAGACCGCCCCCCGGATCAGCGACTCCCGCAGGTTGGGAACGCGCGGCGCCCTCACGCCGACGACGCGGCCGACGCTCAGCCGCGCCGCGGGAACCAGGAGCACGGACAGGAACAGGAACACGCCCGGGAGGGCGATCTGCATCGAGCTCCAGAAGTTGCCCTTCGGCAGGATGAAGAACGCCTGCTCCTTGAGGATGCCGAGCACGATCGCGCCGGCGAACGTGAGCGGCAGGCTCTTCAGCTTCCCGATGACGGCGGCGCCGTACGCCGCGAGGATGAAGAAGGTCAGCTCGATCTGTGTGGCGGAGCCGGTCTGGCTGGCGAGGAGGACGCCGGCGAGCGCGGCCAGCACGGACCCGAGGATCCAGCTGTAGCGGGCGATGGTGTTCGGCGGCGCCCCGTTCAGGCCGGCGAGCGTGGGGTTGTCCACCACGGCGCGCATCGCGACACCCGTGCGGCTCACGAACAGGAGGCCGCGCAGGAGGACGGCCACCGCAACGGCCAGTACGAGGGCGAGGATGTTGTCGTAGCTCGGGCGCGCTTCCCAGATGTGCACCGTCTTCAGGCCGAGCAGCGGGTCCAGGCGAAAGCCACTGTCCGGCGGGAACATCTTCTGCGCGAGGCCGATCAGCATCACCGTGACCGCGATGGTGACGGTGACCGTGGTCTGTACCGGTGCGTCGTTGAAGAACCGCATCACGCGCTCGGTGGCCACGCCGACGAGCGGTGCGAACACGAACAGGATCACGAAGAGGGCCAGTGGCACGGGCAGGTTGTGCTGCTGGATCAGCGACCAGTACAGGTAGGCGGACATCATGCCGACGGCACCGTGGGCGAAATTGAAGACGCCCGTGGTCGCGTAGGTGAGCACGAGCCCGCTGGCGGCGATGGCGTAGACACATCCCGACGCGATGCCGATGACCAAGGTGGCGAACAGTTGGCCCATGCTCGGCGCTTTGGTGAACGCGCGGAAGACG
>JBEEFX010000130.1:0-12039 GCA_041166365.1 Acidimicrobiaceae bacterium | reverse complement strand
CAGAGCGGCGTGGCAGAGCGGGCCTCGTCTCAGTGAGTTCCTCGGTCTGATTCGTGCGGAAGCGCCGGACGCCCGACTCGCGGTCGTCGGCAACTCCTACGGAAGCGTGGTGCTTGGGGCAGCCGCCCAGGCTGGCCTCCCGGTAGGAACGGTGGTTGTCACGGGCTCTCCCGGAATGCTGGCGCACACTCGCGAATCTCTTGGCCTGGCTGTAGGTACCGAGTTGGCGGCGTGCGCGAACCGGACGGATCCTGTCGCGCAGTCGGGCCGGTTTGGTCGACCTCCGCACCGTCGAGCATTTGGGGCGACCCGACTCCGTGGCAACCCGGGATGGGGCCTTTACCGGGCGCACACGACGTATTACGACCTCGCCTCACCCGCGCTGGAGCAGGTGGCTGCGAGTATCCTGGGCCGCACAGACGCCTCCATGGTGCGGCAGTAAAGGGGCACCGCGTGCCGATTGCGCCCGTCGCTGAAGCCAGACTTCGAGACCTTGCTCATAGCGCGCTCGATGACGCCGCACCCGATCTGAAGTTCACCTGGTCCCGTTTCGAGCCACACATTGAACCAGGGGTGTCGTATTTCACGATCGGAATGCAGGCCGCAGCGAGAGAGCTTGGGCCGGGGGTTGCGGACGACGTCAAGGGTCGAGTGATCAACCATTGGAAGTCGTTAGGCCTTACTCCTGAGCAGAACGCTACGGGCGTGAGGGTTGTCCACGAGGATGGCTACGTGCAGGTGATCAACTCGGGGCACTCAGCAGTCATCATGGATGTTGGAAGCCCACCCCTTCCTTTGGCGGAGCTCATTGACTCTGACGGCTCCGCGGTTGCCGATCTTCTCGCGCCAAGACAACTTGAGGTCCTACACATGATCGCGGCGGGACTCTCGAATCAGGAGATTGCAGCGCGGCTTGTTATGTCGACGGCGACGGTCACCGCGATTGTTAAGGCCGTGCTCGACGCCCTCGCTACCTCGAGGCGCGAGCTGGCCTAGCCAGGCGGCGCGCTTGCGGAGGCGATAGCGCTCGCAGCTGTACGACACGACCTCCCGCTTGTGTCGAGTGCCAACGTCGTCGGCGATCGGGTTTGAGGATGTCTCCGCTCGCGCCGTGCGGCAGGTGGCAGCGGCTCGCGGTCTTCCTGTTTCCTGCTTGTTCGGACTCGTTCGCTAGTGGTCGCACAAGCGAACCGAACATCCGCGCGCGGGAAATACGCGGGAAATTTCGGTAGCCAACGAAATCAGCCGGGACACGCGTCCCGGCTGACCTGCGGATCTTTGGTCGGGGAGGCGGGATTTGAACCCACGACCTCTGCGTCCCGAACGCAGCGCGCTACCAAACTGCGCCACTCCCCGTAAAGCCTGACGACTGTATCGGACCTCCGTGATCGCCCGAAGCCCGAACGTGTCGGCGGAGATCCGGCGAAAGCCGGACGTGAGCCGACACGTTGCGATGGGAGTGCTCGAGAGGGTCAGGTCACAAGGGGCTCGGCGGCGTCGGCGGGGACGCCCTCGTGGTAGTTGTCGCCGTCGAGCAGTGCGTTGGCCGCTTTGCGCAGGCGGAACGCGTCGATCGGCTTGATCAGCCAACCGTCCGCATCCGACCGTCGAGCGAGGAACACGTCCGCCTCGCGATCGAGCAGCATCAGCACGGGCACTCGCGGCAGACGCCCGACGCCCGACTCGAGGTGCAGCGCCATGCACGTCGCCATCCCGCCCATGTTGCCGATCTGCAGGTCGAGGACGATGAGACCCGGTGTCTCCTCGGCAACGGCCGGGAGGACGTCCATGCCATGACGCACCCACCGCACCGAGCGGTCAGGGCCCGCGAGGGCGGCCTCGACTTCGTCACGGATCCAGTCGGCATCCGTTGCGACCAGGATGTCTGCCACCGGGCGAGGCTAGTGGCCCTCTGTCGAGGGAAGCATCTTGCGCTGAGGTGGCTACCATCGGCCTCGCCCCCCTCCAGGAGGATGTTGTTGCTCGAGATCCAGGTGGAGTCGTCCGCCGACTACATCGTTTGTCGCCCCGTCGGCGAGCTCGACGCCTACACCGTCGGTCAGTTCCGTGAGCAGTTGGCCGAACTCGCCACCTCGCGTCGCTTGCTCATCGACCTGTCGTCGGTGCCGTTCATGGACTCCGCCGGCCTCGGCGCGTTGATCGGTGGCATCCGGCGCGCCCGCGAAGCCGGGGGCGATGTCGCGGTTGCATGCAGCCGTCCGACGTTGACGCGCTTGTTGCACACCACGGGCTTCGATCGCATCGTCCCGGTGACCGAAACGGTCGAAGCGGCGGCGTCCGCCCTCGCGACCGCCGACGAGAGCGGCTGACCTACGGAAATGCACCAACGTGACGCTTCCGTCACGCCCGTGCGCTCCAGTCGAGACCGATCAGGCGAAGAGGTGTTCGCCGACCTCAGACAAACCGTCGAGATCGTGCACGTCGGTGCGCAAGAACGGCACACGGATCACCGGCGCGGGGGCAACGCGTTCCGCAAGGCCAGCGAGGTGCTCCTCCTCCCGGGAGGCGACGAGGCGGAAGTCGGCGAGGTTGGCGTAGAGGCCCCCGAGGTCGGTGCCGTCGAGCGTTCGCGCCCGCTCCCGTGACGCCTCGGCCAGCCCGTCGCCGAACCGCGGATGCATGCGGTTGACGATGAGCGCCCGCACGCCGATGCCCGACTCGGCCAGGCGGCGCGCGAAGAAGTCGGCCTCCGCCACGGTGTCGCGCCGCGGCGACGCGACCAACACGAACGCCGTGCGGGGTGACGCCAGCAACTCGAACACGACGTTGGCGCGGCTCTTGAATCCCTCTTCCATGCCGGAGAACGCGGTGAAGAACGTGATCGCGTCCTCGAGGACTTCCGCGCCGACGACCTTCGACAGTGTGCGCACGAATGCTTGCGTCGCGACGTTGGCCGCCTTCATCAGCCCGCGTGTCGGCGCCATGAGGATCCGATACAGCCGGTGATCGAGAAAGCGCGTCAAACGGCGCGGCGCGTCGAGGAAGTCGAGCGCGTGACGCGTCGGTGGGGTGTCGACGACCACGAGGTCGAAGTCACTGGCGACGTGCAGCTCGTAGAGCTTCTCCATCGCCATGTACTCCTGCGTGCCGGACAGCGCACCGGAGATGTTCTTGTAGAACCGGTTGCCGAGGATCCGCTGGGCCTGCGACGGGTCCGCCGAGTGCGTCGCGACGAGGTCGTCGAACGTCGACTTCGTGTCGAGCATCATCGCCCACAGCTCGCCCGGCCAGTCGCCCTCGATCTTCGACGGCATGTTCGAGAGCCCTTCGAGTCCGAGCGCGTCGGCGAGCCGCTTCGCAGGATCGATGGTGACGACAACCGCGCGCCGCCCGGCACGAGCTCCCTCCAGCGCGAGCACGGCCGCGGTGGTGGTCTTGCCGACTCCACCGGACCCAGCCGTCACGATGATGTCGGCGTCGTGCGCGAGCGCGAGCAACTCGTTCATTGGCGCACGCCCTCGAGCTTCGCAATCGCGTGCAGCAGCTCGCGGGCGAGTTGCTCCAGCTCCGCCGGCCCGAGGTCCGCGTTGAACAGGTAGGGCAGCTGGAGCTGCGGTAGCGGCAACTGCGCGCCGAGCCGCTCCACCTGCTCGCGTTGCAGATCCATGCGGTGACGGCGGAAGTCGGCCGCCTCCCGCAGCGAGCTCGCCTCCCCGTCGCGCAGCGATGTCGACGCGGCATCGGCCGCGGCGTCCGGGTCGGTGTCGAGCCCCGCGATCGGCGCGTACATCCCGTTGACGACGACAGGGCCGAGGCTCACGCCGACGCGATCCTCGAGGTGGTACGCCGTGTCGACGAGCTCGTTCACCGGCGTCTCCTCCGGAAGCGTCACGAGCATCACCTGGCACCGCTCGGCGTCGGTCAGCAGATCGAGCACCTCGCGCGCCTGCGTGTTGATCGGCCCGACCCGCACGGCATCGAGCAGCGCGCGGGCGGCCAGCAGGAACGTGATGGCGTGGCCGGCGGCCGGGGCGTCGAGCACGATGAGGTCGGCGGCCTTCGCCCGCTCGAGCTGCTTGACCTTGCCGAGGATGAGGATGTCCTTGATCCCGGGCGCGGCGGTGGCCACCACGTCGAGGGCTCCGGTCGACGCCAGCCGGCGAGAGATGCGGGACATCCCGTGGTCGCGGAGGTACTCGAGCAGGGCGTCGTCGGGCGTGAGCGTGCGCCCCCGGATGTCGGCGGCCCCCTCGGGCCCGCCGCCGGGCGAGAGGGTGATCTCCTCGTAGGTGAGCGGTTCGCGCCCGAACACCGAGGCCAGGCCGGACTTGCCCTCGACCTCGACGATGAGGGTGGACAGCCCCGAGAGCGCGGCGGCGCGCGCCAGTGCTGCCGTAACGGTGGTTTTGCCCACGCCGCCCTTCCCGGCCACGATGACGAGCCGGGATGCAGCGAAGAACTGCGCTGGATCCACGGTCAACCCTTCGGAGCGAGCGTGCGCAGATTACCCAGGCGTGCCGCCATCCTCGGCATTCTGCTGATGGCGACGGCGTTCATCGCGCCCCTGGCCGCGCCCGCAGACGCGCAGCAGTCGCCGGCCACCAGCACTGGTGTGGTGATGGTGATCCAGGTCAACGGCTATCTCGATCCCATCGAGGTCGACTTCGTCGAACGGTCCATCACGCGGGCGCAGGACGATCGAGTCGATGCGCTGGTGATCCAGCTCGACAGCCCGGGCGCCGTCGTGTCCGCGCAGGAGCTGACGGGGCTGTCCAGCCGCATCCGCGACGCGACGGTCGACATCGGTGTGTGGGTCGGGCCGTCGGGCGCGGTGGCGCTGGGCCGGGCGGCCGATGTCCTCACGGCGGCGAAGTATCGAGGGCTCGCGCCGGGGAGCCGGCTCGACATCGGCACCCGCCGTGTCGGCGCCGACGAGGCCTTCACGCTCGGAGTCACGAACGTGCCGGCGAACTGCGAGCGGGCGCAGGGGTCGACGGAGGGCTGCACGGCCACCATCGGCGACTTCGTCGTGAGCATCCCGAGTGTCCCGACCAAGGCGGTCGAGCAGAACGGCCAGACGCGTATCGAACCCACCGGCCAGACGCGGTTCGCGCAGCTGTCGCTCGTCGACCGCCTCCTGCACTCGGTTGCGAGCCCGCCGGTCGCGTACCTGTTGTTCGTGATCGGGATGGCGCTGCTCATCTTCGAGCTGTTCACCGCCGGCGTGGGCGTGGCCGGCGTCGTCGGGGCGCTCGCGTTCCTCCTCGGCTGCTTCGGCCTTGCCGTACTGCCCACCAGGCCGTTCGCCATCGTGCTGCTGCTGTTCGCCATGTTCGGCTACGCCATCGACATCCAGACCGGCGTGCCGCGCCTGTGGACAGGCATCGCCACGGCCTCGTTCGCCATCGGGTCGCTCCTGCTCTACGACGGCGTCTCGCTCTCCTGGATCACGCTGCTCGCCGGCGTCGCGGGCATGACCGTCGCCATGATCGCCGGCATGCCGGCGATGGTCCGGGCCCGCTTCTCGACCCCGACCATCGGCCGGGAGTGGATGATCGGCGAGGAGGGCGAGGCCCGCACGGCCATCGCCCCCGACGGCACGGTCGTGGTCCGGGGCGCCCCCTGGCGGGCCCGCACGAACCGGGCGACCCCCATCGCCGTCGGTGATCCCGTGCGTGTGGCGGCCATCGAGGGGCTGGTGCTGGATGTCGAGCCGCTCGTGGGCGCCGCCCGCGACTACCGGGAGCACAAGCCCTCCACGGACGCCTGAGCGGCCGAGCGCGACCCCTGACCTGCGGTTTCGGGCCGCGCTCGCGAAAGTTCACCCTTGTCACCAGGAAAAACCCGGTTGTAGGGTCGCTCCTGCGAAAGGGGGACGCTTCAGTGAGCGCAGTTCGCATTGATGACGTCTGGCAGGTGAAAGCGGCGTGTCGGGGGCCCCAATCGGCCGTGTTCTTCCCGCCGTCGCACTTCGAACGCAAAGACGAGAAGGTCGAGCGGGAAGGGCGGGCCAAGGCGATCTGTGTCTCCTGTCCCGTCCGCCAGCCCTGCCTCGACTACGCCGTCAAGATCCGTGAACCTCACGGCATCTGGGGCGGCTTGAACGAGTTGGAGCGCAAGCAGCTCCTCGCACACCGCGGCCTCTAGCCCCCGGGCCCTTCCGTGTGCGAGAGCGGTAGCCGGGGCCCGGCGACCCTGAGGTCGCCGCGGCGCCTCGTGACGCCGCGGGCGTCGAGGACCGTGAGGAGGGGGACGGCCCACTTGCGCGTCGTGCCCAGCGCCTCGCGCACTTCGGCCACGGTGACGCCTTCCGGGCGGCTCCGCAACAGCGCGCCGATGGTCGCCGCGGCCTGATCGATCGCCGCCGGCGCGAACCACACACCGTCCTGCTCGACGACGAGGTCGCGCCGGACGAGCTCCCGCAACTCGGCTCGGTCCACGCCCAGCTCGGTCGCGCCTGGTGGCATGAAGGGCGCGGCCTCGAGCGCGGCGACGAAAGGATGGCCCGCCAACGGATCGCCCACCCCCGCGGTCGCGGCGCGGCCCCCGGTGACGTGCACGGCGTCGAGCGTGCTCAGCACCGCCCGGTCGCGTTCGTCGAGAGCAGCCACGTCGAGCCCGAGCGGGCCCGCCGCGTTGACCATCGCCCGAAGCCGGTCGACCGTGTCGGCCAGCGCATCCGGGTCGACGACCCAGCGGCCGACGGTCGCGGGCCGGCGTTCGCCCGTGAGGCGTTCGAGCTCGCCGGCATCGACCCAGCCCCGCTCGGCGATCACCCGATCGACCGAACGATCCGGTTGCGCCCTCGACGCGCGCAGCGCCGGTGCAATGTCGAGGATCTCGCCACCACCGACGGTCTCGGATCGTCCGCTCTCCCGCAGCACGTAGCGATCCCCCGGAACGAGCGGCAGTGCGATCGGCAGGTGCAGGCGGACGAGGCCCGATTCACCCGGCGCGATCGCGTCCGGCCCGAGGATCCGCAAGCGCACGGGGTGTTCGCCGCTACCGATGTACGCGACGTACGCGCCGCGCCGTGACACCTCGTTGTCGAGGGCATCGAGGACGCGCAGCGACGCGTCGGCTGTCTGGGTGCGATGCCATTGCCCGGGCCGGAGGAGCGCGTGACCGCGGGCCACCTCGTGGTGGTGCACGCCGACGAGGTTCACGGCGGTGCGATTGCCGGGGCCCAGCTTCTCGTGCGCCTGGCCGAGCGACTGCAAGCCGCGAACGCGCACGGTCTGTTCGCCGGCGTCACTGGCCACGACGAACTCGTCGCCGACGGCGATCGATCCGCCGGTGAGCGTTCCGGTCACGACTGTCCCTGCTCCTGGCGCCGCGAACGAACGGTCCACCCACAGGCGCGGGCGCGCCTGGTCCGCCGCGGTCGGCGTGTCGGTCAGCAACCGGTCGAGCGCCAGCCGCAGGGCTCCCAATCCGACACCGGTCGGCGCATCCACCCCGACGATCTCGGCGCCTTCGAGGAACGTGCCCTCCACGTGATCGATCACGTCGAGACGCGCGAGCTCGGCGTGGTCGTCGTCCACGACCCCGACCTTGGTGAGCGCGATCACCCCGTGAGTGATGCCGAGCAGCTCGAGGATGCGCAGGTGCTCCTCCGACTGCGGCTTCCACCCCTCGGTCGCGGCCACCACGAACAGGCAGGCATCGACCGCGCCGACACCCGCCAGCATGTTCTTCAGGAAGCGCACGTGACCGGGCACGTCGACGAACGCGATCCCTCGACCTGACGGCAACGTCGTCCACGCGAACCCGAGATCGATGGTGAGCCCGCGGCGCTTCTCTTCTGCGAAGCGGTCGGGATCGATGTTCGTCAACGCGAGGACGAGCGTCGACTTGCCATGGTCCACGTGGCCGGCGGTGGCGACGACGTGCACGCTCAGCGACCCACTAGATCGTGTCGATGTCGAGGCTCTGCGGCACCGTTGACGTCACGAGATCGCCGCCGACAAGAGCACGTCGTCCGCGGGGTCGACGGTGCGCAGGTCGAGGATCGTGCGGTCGTCGTCGACCCGAGCGATCACCGGCTTGGGTGTCGCAGCCCGCAGCGCGGCCGTGATGTCGCCCGCCAGCGCGATGCCGGACGACGGGATCTCGATGCCCGGCAGCGTCCCGCCCCCGGTCACTGATGCGCACTCCACCACCTCACCGCGCGCGAGCGCGTGCGCCCGGGCGCGCAGCTCGTCGACCGACAGGGTGGCCATGCGCCAGAACGGGATCCGGCGACCGTCGCGTTCGAGGTACGCGAGTGCGACCTGCTCGAGGGCTCCGAGCACGAGGCCGCCGGGTCGCAAGGCGCGGTACAGCGGATGGCGGGCGCAGGCATCGACGAGATCAGCGCGGCCCGCGAGCACGCCCGCCTGCGGGCCGCCGAGCAGCTTGTCGCCCGAGAACACGACGAGCGCGGCGCCCGCGGCGAGCGTCTGGCGCACCGCGGGCTCGTCGCGCAGCCACGCCGGTGGACCGTCGGGCAGCCACGGGCACGCACTGTCGAGCAGTCCCGACCCGAGATCGACGACGACGGGAGGACCGATCGAGGCGACGTCGCCCACGGACACCTCCTCGGTGAAGCCCGTGATGCGGTAGTTCGACTGGTGCACCTTGAGCAGCAGAGCGACGTCGGCCGACACGCGCGCGTAATCGTCGCGGCGCGTGCGGTTCGTCGTGCCGACCTCGACGAGGCGCGCGCCTGACTCGCTCATCACTTCCGGCACGCGAAACCCGCCGCCGATCTCGACGAGCTCGCCGCGCGACACGGCAACACCTCGGCCTCGCGCCAGGGCCGCGAGCGCGAGCAACACCGCGCCGGCACCGTTGTTCACGACGAGCGCGGCCTCGGCCCCGACGGCGCGCGCGAGCAGGGAACCGGCTCGATCGCGTCGCGAACCGCGCGTGCCCGAGACGACGTCGAGCTCGAGGTTCGTGTACGCCGCCGGCTGTTCGACGCCGAGTGGAGCGCGGCCCAGGTTGGTGTGCAGCAGCACCCCCGTGGCGTTGACCACCGGTCGCAGCAACGCCGCGCGGGTCGCCTCGGCGATGGCACGAGCCCCGTCCGGGTTGCCCATAGCGATCGCGGCGCGGGCGGCGTCCACGAGCAGCGGGTGGGGGAGGCCGACATCCGCGAGCGATCTTGCGAGCGCGTCGACCGACGGCGGGCGCACGGCGCTCACTCCCGGACGTCGCGTCGGTCGAAGGCGGCGATGCCGATCACCACGACGATCATCGCCAGCACGATGAACACGCTCATCCGACCGGGAGACCGGAACCGATCCCGAGTGCGAACGCACGGTTCCCGGTCGCCGCCCCTGTGGCGGCCGTGTCGCCCATCGGGCGACAACTTAACTAGGCAGAGACCGCGATCACCGGGTGGAGCTCGCGACGGGTGATGACGTGGTCGATCATTCCGTATGCCACCGCGTCCTCACCGCGCATGATGTGGTCGCGTTCGATGTCCTGCGCCACGCGCTCGACGCTCTGGCCAGTGTGCTCCGCCAGGATCTCGGTCATGCGGTGACGCATGAACACCATCTCCTTCGCCGCCAGTTCGACGTCGGTGGTCTGACCCTGGGCGCCCCCGTGGGGCTGGTGGATGAGGATGCGGGCGTTGGGCAGCGCCAGGCGCTTCCCGGGGCTGCCGGCGGCCAGGAGCACGGCGGCGGCCGACGCAGCCTGGCCGACGCAGATCGTGCTGATGGGCGAGCTGATGAACTGCATCGTGTCGTAGATGGCGAACAGTCCGGTCATCTCGCCGCCGGGAGAGTTGATGTAGAGCTGGATCTCGCGGCTCGGGTCCTCGGCTTCGAGATGCAGCAGCTGTGCCGTCACCACATTCGCGACCGTGTCGTCGAGCGCGGTGCCGAAGAACACGATCCGCTCCTTCAGGAGCCGCGAGTAGATGTCGTAGGCGCGCTCGCCGCGGTTGGTCTGCTCGATGACGGTCGGGATCAGCATGTGTCCTCCTGGGAATGTGCAATCAGACAGTTGCACATATGAGAATGATGTGCAACTATCGAGTTGCGTTTATGATGATCCCCATGCGCGTGACCAGAGAAGTGGTGCTCGACTGCTCGACGGCGGAAGCCTGGGAGCTCCTCACCGATCCCGGCGAGTTGGCGGCGTGGCTCGGCCGGCCGGTCGACTTCGAGCTCGACGTCATGAGCGATCGGCGCGTGGGGTTCGTCTGGTCTGACGAGGGACGCGAGCTCAGCAACGTCGAGTTGCTGCTGGAGGAGGTCGAGGGCGGCACTCGCCTCACCGTGACCGAGACGACCCTGCGCGCGTCTGCGGCCGGCGGCATCCGCCGTCTCCCCATCGGCGCGAATTGGGACGACCGCCTCCTCGACCTCGAGCTGCTCTGCCTCACCCGCACCGCCATCCGCGTATGAGGTATCCGCCGGGCGCGGTCTTCGAGGCGCTGGCCGATCCGACCCGTCGGGAGGTGTTGACCCTCGTCGGACGGCAGGGTCCCGTGACCGCCACCGAGCTGGCCGCACAGCTGCCGGTGACACGGCAGGCGGTGGCCAAGCACCTCGACGCGCTGCGCAGTGCCGGCCTGGTCGAGAGCGACAAGCACGGTCGCGACGTGCGCTATGGGCTCAAACCGGCGGGCCTGGAGCACGCCGGCGCCTGGATGGACGAGGTCGGAGCGGCCTGGGACCGACGCCTCGCGGCGCTCGCCAAGCGAGCCGGATCGCGCCGGAAACGGGGCTGACCGGTTTCGTCTGGCAACGGCGTGGAATCGTAGAGACCAGTGACCCGGGTCCTTCGCTCTGTCGCCGCGTTCGCGCTCGTCTCCGTGGTCACCCCGGTCACCTGTGTGATGGTGATCATCGGCGCGCTGATCTTCCTGCCCTTGCCGGCCACGCTGCCGCAGCCCAAGCCGATCCTCGAGAGCGACGTCTCGCACGTGCTCGACACCGCGGGCAACGAGATCGCGGTGTTCAAACAGTTCGAGACGTACATCAAGGTCGCGCCGACGGACATCCCGCAGGTCATGAAGGACGCCGTCGTGTCGGCGGAGGACAAGCACTTCTTCGACCACGGTGGCGTCGACATCGGCAGCACGATGCGTGCGCTGTGGGATGACCTCCAGAACCGCGGGGCCGTGCAGGGCGGCTCGACGATCACGCAGCAGTACGTGAAGAACGCGTTCACCACGGGTGAACGCACGATCGGCCGCAAGATCCGCGAGGCGATCCTGGCCAGCCAGCTCGAACGCACCTCGGACAAGCAGACGATCCTGTACGACTACCTCTCCACGATCTACTTCGGTGAAGGCGCCTACGGACTCGGAGCGGCGGCGCAGACCTACTTCCGCACGGCCGTGCCGGAGCTCACGTTGTCGCAAGCCGCACTGCTGGCGTCGGTGATTCCGGCGCCGAGCAAGTACTCGCCGCGCGTCGCGCCCGAGCTCGCCGAACAGCGCCGGGTGCTGGTGCTCGACGAGATGCTGGCGCAGGGCCGCATCGATCAAGCGGCCCACGACGCCGCGGTCGCCGAACCGGTGTGGCTCGCGGTGAACGGTGATCCGCCGGCCCCCGCCACCGTCGTGTACCCCGCCCAGACCGCGCAGAGCAGTCAGCCGTGGTGGAGCGACTACGTCCACAACTGGTTGGAGCAGAACCTTCCCGGCTGCGTGCAAGGCGACTGCCCGCTGCTCGACAAAGGCGGGCTCACCGTCAAGACCACCCTCGACCCGAAGGTGCAACAGGCCGCCGAGGAGGAAGTCGCCAAGTCGATGGGCAACAACGACGCGAACCTGCAGATGTCGCTCGTCGCCGTCGAGCCACCGACGGGCTACGTGCGCGCCATCGTCGGCGGACGCGACTTCAACTCGAGCCAGTACAACACGGGCGTGCTGTTCCCCGGCCGCCAGACGGGCTCCTCGTTCAAACCGTTCGTCCTGGCCGCCGCACTCGAGGAAGGCATCCCGTGTTGCCGTTGCCGACGGACACGTAAAGGTCGTCCAGCGCGGTGAACTTCAGCGTCTTCAGCGCCTGTTCCAGCACTTTCTCCGAACCGTCGACGCCGGCCTGCCGGAACGCCTTGGTCAGCTCGGCC
>JBEEFX010000129.1:0-7387 GCA_041166365.1 Acidimicrobiaceae bacterium | reverse complement strand
CCTGGCAAAACGACACAGATCTGTGTCTGTTTGCCAGGGAAAACCCGCGAGGGGTCCCATTCACTGTCTCACCCCTCGTGCACAATCGGGGCATGCCGTTGGAACCACCCCGCACGCTGTCGCCATCGAAGGTCGCCGCCTTCACCGACTGCGCGCTGGCGTTCCGGTTCGCCACGATCGACCGGCTCCCCGAGCCCGCTTCTCCCTGGCTCACCAAGGGCACGCTCGTCCACGCCGCACTCGAAGGGCTCTTCCTGCTCGAGCCCGCCGAGCGCACGATCGCGGCCGCGCTCACCTGCCTCGACACGGCGTTCGGTGCGATCCGCACCGACCCGGAATTCGTCGATCTCCACCTCGGCCCCGACGACGAAGCGTCGTTCCTCGACGATGCCGAGCACCTCGTGCGGCAGTACTTCCTGTTGGAAGACCCGACCACGATCCGGCCGATCGGTATCGAGGTGATGCTCGACGCCGAGGTCGGCGGAGTGCGCGTCCGCGGCATCATCGATCGCTTGGAGCTCGACGGCGACGGGGAGCTCGTCGTCGTCGACTACAAGACGGGCCGTGCGCCTCTGGAGAAGTTCGAGAACGGCCGCCTCGACGGCGTGCAGTTCTACTCACTGCTGTGCGAGCGCAACTTCGGCCGCCGTCCGGCTCGCGTGAAGCTGCTCTACCTCGCCGATCCGCTCGAGATCAGCACGACGCCCTCCGAGCAGTCGAGCCGCGCCATCGAGCGCAAAGTCGGCGCCATCTGGTCAGCCGTGGAGCGTGCCTGCGAGCGGGACGACTTCCGCCCCAAGCCGTCAAAGCTGTGCGAGTACTGCTCCTTCCGGGTCTACTGCCCCGCGTTCGGCGGCGACATCGCCGAGGGTGCGCGTGTGGGGGCCGCCATTCGGTCGGCCGCTACTCTCGAACACCTTGCCGCCGTTGAACCTCACGCAGCCCTCGCTGACTGATCTCGCCTCGCGCCTTCGGGCATTCGACGATCGCGTCGATGGCGCGTTCGACGCGCTGCGCGGCCACAAGACTGCCGACCGGCTCTTCTACGCCGCATCGGAGCTCGGCGACTTCTCGCTGATCTGGCATCTCCTCGGCGCGGCGCGGGGCCTCACCTCGGAGCGACGAGCCGACGAGGCCTTTCGCCTCTCGGGCGTGTTGGCCGCCGAATCACTGCTCATCAACGGGGTCGTGAAATCGTTCTTCCGGCGCCGACGCCCAGAGTGGCTGTCCGACACGCCTCGGCCTCACCGCCTCCGCCGCCCGCGCAGCAGCAGCTTCCCGAGCGGACACGCGAGCGCCGCGTTCGCCGCCGCCACACTGCTCGCCGAAGACGATCCGCTGTGGCCCGTGTACTACGCCGCCGCCGCAGTCGTGGCCTCGAGCCGGACGTACGTGAAGATCCACCACGCGTCCGATGTCGTGGCCGGCGCGATCACCGGCGTGGCCATCGGGCGGCTCGCACGGAGGCTCTGGCCCAAACCGGAATGATCCGGCGAAAAGGCGGGTTGGAGCCCGCATGAGCCTGTCGTTCGCTGTCACCTGGGATTACCGCTGCCCCTTCGCCCGCAACGCCCACGAACACGTTCTCACCGCGCTGGAGGCCGGTGCCGACTGGGACGTGCACTTCGTGCCGTTCTCCCTCGGTCAGGTGCATGTCGGTGAGGGCGACACGGACGTGTGGGACGAGCCCGAGAAGGACACGGGCATCGTTGCTCTGCAAGCTGGAGTCGTCGTCCGTGATCGCTTTCCCGAGAAGTTCTTCGCCGTGCACCGCGATCTGTTCGCCGCCCGCCACGACCACGGCCTGAAGTTGAGCGAGATCGACGTGGTGCGCGACGTCCTCGTGCGACACGGCATCGACGTCGACGAGGTCTTTGCGGCCATCGACGACGGCACGGCGCTCAAGCAGATCCGTACCGAGCACGAGGCCGCGGTCGAGCATCACAACGTGTGGGGCGTGCCGACGTTCATCTCCGGCGACGAGGCCGTCTTCGTGCGGCTGATGGATCGGTCTCCGAACGGTACGGATGCTGAAGCGTCCCGCCGCTCGATCGAGCAGGTCGTCGAGCTCCTGGATGGCTGGCCCAACCTCAACGAGTTCAAGCACACGGGCATCAAGCGCTGACGCTCGTTCCGCTCCCCTCGCAGCCCGAGGGTGTGCCGTGGCCGTCACCCGATCCCGAGGGCTGGCCGCTCGGCGCGAGCCACCCGAGCCTCGACAAGCTCGTCGGCCAACTGATCGACGACACCGATCGCTACGGCACCACATACGCGGTGCTGGTCGTCCACCGAGGACGGTTGCTGGTCGAGCGCTACGGCGGCGAGATCCCCCATTTCGACCAGCCGGCCGAGCCGGTGGGACCTTCCACGCAACTGCTCTCGTGGTCGATGTCCAAGTCGATCCTGCACGCCGCCGTCGGCGTCCTCGTCGGTGACGGGCGGCTCGATCTCGACTCCCCTGCCGACGTGCCGGCGTGGCGGGCGGACGCCGACGATCCGCGGGCGGCCATCACGCTCGAGCATCTGCTCGCGATGCGCGACGGTCTCGACTTCGCCGAGGACTACGTCGACGCCGCGGTCTCCGACGTCATCGAGATGCTGTTCGGCCGCGGGCAGGACGACGTGGCCGCGTACGCGGAGGCTCGGCCCCCGCGCCACGCCCCCGGCACGCACTTCAACTACTCGTCCGGTACGTCGAACATCGTGGCGGCGATCGCGGGCCGGGCGGTCGGCGGTGGCGCCGCACTCGTGGACCTGCTGCGCCGAAGCATCTTCGATCCGATCGGCATCACGACGGCGGATCCGCGCCTCGACGCGGCCGGGACGTTCATCGGCTCCTCGTACGTCTGCGCGACCGCGCGCGACTTCGCGCGTTTTGGATTGCTGTATCTGCGCGACGGGACATGGGCCGGGCGGCGCCTCTTGTCCGAAGGTTGGGTCGATCACGGCCGCCGTCCACGTTCTGTCGACGACGAGGGCAACGGCTACGGCGCGCACTGGTGGGTGGTGGACGACGACGTGGGCTCGTTTCGCGCCAGCGGCTACGAGGGCCAGGCGATCCTCGTGTGTCCTGGGCTCGATCTGCTGACCGTTCGGCTCGGTCGGTCGACGTCGGAGATGGGTTCCGCCCTGCGTGACTGGCGCGCTGACGTCGTGGACACGTTCAGGTCGTTCGCCCCGTCTGAGACGGCTTAGCCTCTGCGACATGGCCGACCCGACCGCACGCCCTGTCCGCGGTGACCGGCGCATGAGCGACGTCGAGGCGCTGATGTGGAACCTCGAGAAGGACCCCGCACTCGCCTCGTCCTTCGCCAACGTCACGATCCTCGATCAGCCGCCCGATGCCGATCGCCTGCGACGAACGATGGAACATGCGGTGAAGGTGGTACCGCGGCTCCGCCAACGCGTCGTGCCCGCGCTCGGGCGTCTCGCGCCACCGGAGTGGCAGGACGACACCGCGTTCGATCTCGACTACCACATCCGGCACATCGCGCTCGCGGCGCCCGCGACCGAGCGCGCCTTGTTCGACCTCGCGGTGGCGCTCGCCGCGCAGCCGCTCGAACGCACGCGGCCGCTGTGGGAATTCACCATCATCGATGGTCTCGAAGGCGGGCGCGCCGCCCTGTTCCAGAAGATCCACCATACGATCACCGACGGCGAAGGCGGCGTCCGGATGTCCGCGGAGTTCATCGACTTCAGTCGCGAGGACCAGGAGCGCGTCGATCCGCCGGCCGAAGCCGAGGGAGAGAAACCGGACCCATCGTCGCTCGTCGACACCGTCATCGAAACCGCCGCGCACAACGCGCGCCGGCAACTGGGTATCGCCCGCCGAGCCGTGACGAATCTGGCCGACGTGGCCCGACACCCGAACAAGGTGCCGACGATGGCTGCCGAGCTCGTGGGCGCCGTCCAATCACTGGCTCGTCAGGCTTCGGTGACCGATCACTCGCGCTCCCCGCTCTGGACGGAACGCTCCCTGCGCCGCCGATTCGAGGTGCTGCGCATCCCCCTCGACGACACCAAGCGGGCGGCGAAGGCGCTCGGCGGCAGCGTGAACGACGTGTTCGTCGCGGGCGCGGCGGCTGCGGCGGGCGCGTACCACCGGGCCAAGGGGGCGGAGATCAGCGAGCTCCGCATCACGATGCCGGTGTCGACACGCAGCGACCGCTCGATGGGCGGCAACGCATTCACCCCTGCTCGCCTCACGGTTCCCGTCGCCGGGAAGAGCGCCATCGATCAGTTCTCCGCGATACGCGACCGGCTGACGGCAACGAAGCAGGAGCGTGCACTCGAGTTCGCCGACGCGTTGGCCGGCGTGATCAACGTGCTGCCCACGTCGATGCTGGTGCGCATCGCCCGGCAGCAGGTGGAGACCGTCGACTTCGCAACGTCGAACGTGCGCGGGGCGCCATTCGACCTGTTCATCGCGGGGGCCAAGATCCTTGCGAACTATCCAATGGGTCCGACGGGCGGAACGGCGTTCAATCTCACCGTGCTCTCGTCGGGCGGATCGCTCGACATGGGCGTGAACATCGACTTGGCCGCGGTCGACGACCCGGAGTTGCTGCGAGAGTGCCTCGAGGATGCCTACGCCGAGCTGTTGAGCGTCGGCTGACCGGTGGACCCGCTAGTTCGCTGCGGGTTCCTCTTGCGTGAGCTCCTCTTGCGTGAGCCGAGTGCGCACGTCGAGGAGAAGATCTGCGACTTCGTCCGTCGAGACGAGCTCTCGATGGAGCATTTCGCCCAAACCGCGGTCGATGATCGCCAACGCTTCGGTGATCACATCGAGTTCTCGTGTGTCGGTCATCGTCTCTCCAACTCCGGGAGCTGGACTCCTCTTCCGTGTTCATCGTCACATCTGGGGCGAAATTTGAGCATTTCCCCGGAGGTGACCGGCTGATGTGCCACCACCATACCCACGACCTGTGACGCGCAAGCGTCACGTTTGTGTTCGCTCTGTGAACGGCCCCCACCTGCCGAGGCCCTCAGCGGTTCCGGTTAGGTTCGAGGGATGGTCGCCGGCGCGGAGATGGGGGTCACTTTCGCCAGCCTCATGTCGCTCGGAGCAGCCGCCGCCCCGCAGATCGCGGCCAGGGCCCAGGAGCTGGGCTACACCTCGTTCTGGACCGCCGAGACGACCGGGCCCGAGGCGTTCAGCGTGCTCGCCGCCGCCGGGGCCGCCGCTCCCGGCATCGACCTGGGCACCGGCGTCGTCGCCCTCCAGCTGCGCACCCCGATGCTCGTCGCGATGGCGGGTGCCACCCTGCAGGCCCTCCATCCGGAGGCCGACATCCTCCTGGGCGTCGGCATCTCGTCGCCGGTCGTCGTGGGCAAGTGGCATGGAGCGCCCTACGGCGATCGACCGGTGGCGCAGACCCGGGAGTTCGTGACACTGGTCAAGGAGTGCCTCACGGGCGAGAGCGTGAGCTTCAAGGGCGACTTCTACGAGTGCAGTCGCTTCCGGCTCGGCGTTCGCCTCGGCGAGAAGCGTCCCAAGGTGATCGTCGGCGCGCTCAATCCCGCGATGCTGCGGATGGCGGGTGAGGTGGCCGACGGCGTACTGCTCAACTACCTCCCGGCATCGCATGTGCCGTGGTCGGTGGAACGAGTTCGCGAAGGGGGCGACGCGAAGATCTACGCCTACGTGCACGTGGGCGTGTGCGAACGCGAGGACGGCATCGAAGCGGCTCGCCGCGACCTCTGGTCGTACGCCGTCGTCGATTCGTACGCCCGCAACTTCGAACGCGCCGGCTTCGGCGACGACATCGCCGCCATCCGCGAGCGTCACGCCGCCGGCGATCGAGAAGGGGCGGTTGCCGCGGTGTCCGACGCTTTCGTCGACGCCATCGACATCATGGGCGACGCCAAACGAGTTCGGTCCGCCGTGCTCGAGTACGTCGATGCGGGCGTCGAGGTACCGGTGGTGATGCCGATGCCATGGGGCCCGGACCGGCGCGCCGTCACCGAGGCGACGATCGTCGCCGCAATCCGATGACCGGCCGGCCCGGGCAGAAGCGGTTGCACGGTGACCCGGATTGCCCGGGCAGAGGAGTGAAACATGGAGCTCGCTGACAAGGTCGCGGTCGTCACGGGTGGCGGGAACGGCATCGGGCGAGCCCTGAGTCGCCGGTTCGTCGCCGAGGGCGCTCACGGTGTCGTGGTCGTGGACCGCGACGCGGATGCCGTTCGCGCCGTGGCCGATGAGCTCGGTGAGCGTGCGCTCGGCCTCACGGCCGACGTTGCCGTCGAGGCCGACATCGTCAACGTCGTGGAACGCACCGAGGACCACTTCGGTCCCGTCGACTTGTTCTGCTCGAACGCCGGCATCGGTGGCGGCGGCGGCATCGAGGCCACCGACGAAGTGTGGAACGACATCTGGGCGATCAACGTGATGGCGCACGTGTACGCGGCGCGCGCCGTGTTGCCGTCGATGCTCGCCCGCGGGGACGGTTACTTGCTCAACACCGCATCGGCCGCGGGCTTGCTCACCAACATCGGCAACGCTCCCTACACGACCACGAAGCACGCGGCCGTCGGGCTCGCGGAGTGGCTGGCGATCACGTACGGCGACAAGGGCATCAAGGTGTCCTGCCTGTGCCCGCAGGGCGTGAGGACGAACATGCTTCTCGGCGCGCCGGGCGATCCGTCGACCGAGGTCGTGCTCGCACAGGGGGCGATCGAGCCGGAAGCGCTGGCCGAAGCAGTGATCCAAGGCCTGAAGGCGGAGACGTTCCTCATCCTCCCCCACCCGGAGGTGGCGGACTACGTGCGGCGCAAGGCCGACGACCCCGATCGGTGGATCACCGGCATGCGCCGGTTGCAAGCGAAGATCTACGAGCAACTCGCTTGATCCGCCGCCTACTCGTCGCTCTCGCGCTCGCGGGCGGCTTCCTCGTCCTCGGCGTACCGCCCGCGTCGGCACTGCCGTGCGGCGACGCACACGATGCGACGAGCACCGAAGCCACCGTCAACGCCGACGGTTCCATGGATGTCGTCGAGACGCTCTCGTTCGATTTCGACGAGGGTTGCCACGGTGGCATACGCGAGCTCGACCTCGCACCCATCACGGCCGACGACACGCTCGGCTCGTCGCTCTATGACATCGGGCCGCTGACCGTCACCGAGCACGGCGAATCCGTGCCGATCGCCGAAGCCCGACCCGGGTTCGTGAAGTGGGGCGACGCCGATGTCACGATTTCCGGCCGTCACGTCTACGAGGTCCGCTACCGCGTGACGAACGCCGTCCTGGTCAGTCAGGACGTCGCCGTCTTGTACTGGCAGTTCCTCGGCTCCGGCTCGCCTCACCAGGATCACGTGGACGTCACGATCCACACTCCCGGCCGCGGCGGCTTGAGGATCTTCGTGCACGGCGCCTTGAACGGCGTGT
>JBEEFX010000128.1:0-5514 GCA_041166365.1 Acidimicrobiaceae bacterium | reverse complement strand
TGAGGGCCTTCTCGAGCGCGATCGTGAACGCTTCGGCGGTCGTTGCGCGCGATGCGGGGACGCCCATGCCGTTGGCGAGTGCGACGAAGTCGAGCGCGGGGGTCGACAGGTCGAACATCTCCTTCGCGCGGTCCCCGCTGGCGCCCACGCGCCCGAGCTCGAGGTTGAGGATGTCGTAGGCGCGGTTGTTGTAGAGCACCGTGAGCACGTCGAGTCCTTCCCGGGCCATCGTCCACAACGACTGGATCGTGTACATCGCGCTGCCGTCCGCCTGCAGCGCGATCACCTTGCGGTCAGGGCACGCGACCGCCGCGCCCACCGCGACCGGCAGCCCCTGGCCGATCGCGCCACCCGTCAGGCACAGCCAGTCGTGCGGCGGCGCGCCCGCGGTCGCGCCCGGGGCATACAGGCCGGCGGTGTTGGCCTCGTCCGACACGATCGCGTGCTCGGGCAGCAGCGCGCCCACCGCGGCCGCAACGGTCTCCGCGGTCAGCGCGCCGGTCGGGCGATCCGGACGCGCCGCCGGCTGCAGCGAAACCTCCGCCGACGGATCCGCGAGCTGCTCCAACAAATCCGGGTCGAGCGTCGTCACCTCGCAGCCCTCCGGCACGAGATCGCTCGGCTTGCCTGGGTACGCGAAGAACGACACGGGCGACTTCGCGTCCACCAGCACCAGATGCTTGATGCCCTCCAGCTGCATCGCCGCGAACTCGGCGAGGTACGCGAGCCGCTCCACGGCGGGAATCCCGGCACCGCGCTGCAGACGCGTCGGGAACGTCTCGGCCAGCAGGCGCTTGCCCGTCCGAGCGGCGGCCGTCAGGTAGGGCTCGCGCAGCGCGCGTCCACCGAGGAACAGCACGGCATCGTTCGGCAGTGGATGGGGCTTGCGATACTCGAGCGTCTTCGCGATCACGATCGGCTCCGCCGGTTCCGCGCCCTCACTCCACGACGCGTCAGCGGGAAGGATCAGCGTCGCGACCTGACCGTCCCGGGCCCTTGCCACCGCCTCCGCGGCGTCGCGGGCGACGTCGGCCGCGGTCTCGGAACGGCGGATCCACGTCGACACGTTGCGCGCCACCGTCTCGATGTCGGACTCGAGCTGGGCGTCGTACTTCTTGTGATACGTCGCGTGATCGCCGACGATGTTGACGATGCCGGTGTGACCCTTGCGCGCGTTGTGCAGGTTCGCCAGCCCGTTGCCGAGCCCTGGTCCGAGGTGCAGCAATGTCGCCGCGGGCTTGTCGGCCATCCGTCCGTATCCGTCGGCGGCGCCCGTGGCCACGCCTTCGAACAGCGTGAGCACCCCCCGCATCTCGGGTACGGCGTCGAGCGCGGCGACGAAGTGCATCTCGGACGTGCCGGGGTTGGTGAAGCACACGTCGACGCCCGAGTCGACCAGCGTGCGGAGCAGAGCGTGTGCGCCGTTCAATCGAAGATCGCTCCTGGGTTGAGGATGCCGGCGGGATCGAAGGCCGACTTGATGCGGCGCAGCAGCGCCACCTTGGCCGGGTCCTCGAGGGACAAGTAGTGGTGCTTCTTCTCCGAACCGATGCCGTGCTCGCCGGAGATCGCGCCGCCCAAGTCCATCCCTGCGGAGAAGATGTCGTGCAGGACCTGCGACCGGACGGCGTCGTCCGCTTGGAACACCGAGAAGTGCACGTTGCCGTCGCCCGCGTGTCCGCAGCCGACGATGAACGAGCTCGACGCCGACGCGAGCGACGACACCGTGTCGAGGTACACGGCGATGGAAGCACGAGGTACGACCACGTCGATGATGTCGTTCGCGCCACTGGCTTTCGCCGTCCAGAACGCCTTCTCGCGCGCTTCGATCAGCGCGGTGCCCGCGCCCGGCGGCAGCACGTACACGTCGAGCGCTTCGCGGTCGGCGAGCACCGCGGCGACATCGGCGACGTCCTCGTCGAGCCGCTCGGCCGTGCGCGCCTCGACGACCACCACGAGATACGCGAGCGCCGCAGCCTTGACCGTGTCGGGGATGCCGAGGTCGAGCCCCGCATTCTTGGTGATGCCCACCATCGAGACGAGGTCGATGTACTCGAGGATCATCGGCCCGACCCCGCTGCCGACGATCGCCGGAACCGCGCCCGTGATCCCCTCCATCGACGCGAACGGCGCGAGCACCGTTGCGGAGAAGGCCGGCCGCGGGTACAGCCGCAGGATCGCCTCGGTCACGATGGCGAGCGTGCCCTCCGAGCCCGTGATGAGCTGCGTGAGGTCGTACCCCGTCGTCGCCTTCACGAACTTGCCGCCACAGCGGATGATCTCGCCGGTGCCCAGCACCGCCTCGACGCCGAGCACCTGATGGCGGGTGACGCCGTACTTCACGGCGCGCATGCCGCCGGCGTTGGTGGCCACGTTCCCGCCGAGCGACGCGCTGTTCTCGCCGGGGAACACCGGGTACACGAGCCCATGGAGCGCGGTCTCCTTGTCGAGCACATCGAGGGTGACGCCCGGCTGCACCACCGCCACGTGGTTCGAGGTGTCGATCTCGAGGATCGCGGCCATCCGCTCGAAGGAGACGAGGATGCCCCCTTGTCGCGGGATGCACGCGCCCGACAGGCCGGTGCCGCTGCCCCGTGCGGTGACGGGAACGCCCGATTCGGCCGCGATGCGCACCACGGCGGCCACCTCGCCGGCCGATGACGGCCGCACGACCACATCGGGCAAGTGCCATTCGGCGGACAATGCCTCGTCGTGGGCGTAGTCGTCGCTGATCGCCTCGCCGACGAGAACGTGCGGGGCTCCCAGCGCCTCGGTCAGTCGTGCGAACAGGTCCGTGGCCCGAAAGTAGTCTGCGAGCGTGTCATGGGCAGATGCGAACCTGAACGAGGATCCGGTCGAGGTCCTTTCGGGACGCATCACCGAGCTCGAGCATGCCGTCACCACGCAGCTCTCCGAGCTTCGGAACGAAGTCGGACTGGCCGCAGCCGCCATGCGTGGGAGCGGGAGCGGCAGCAGCGCGGGTTCTTCGATGATCGACTTGGAGGAACAGCTGGCGCGCGCGGTGACCGTGTCGCTGTCCGCTGCGCTCGAGGCGATTCGCGAGGCGCTCACCGAGGCGGTCTCCTCGGCCGTGGCGCAACTGGCGTTCCGTCTCGAGGCGACGATGGCATCGCAGTCCCCGCCCGTCGTGCACGCGAAGTGGGAAGCGGCCGATCTCGAAAACGTGGCGGCGTCACTGCAACACTCCGTGTTGTTGGCGTTGAGCTCCTTCGAGCGGTCGACCGCGCCGGCGCAGGTCTCTGATCCGATGGACGTACCCGCGTCGGTGCGGGATGTCGCCCGCGTCAACCAACGCCTCGACGAGCTCCGCTCGCTGTTGCTCGGCTGACTGACCGACGAGACCGACGAAAACTCCGTCGTCGACGTGGGCATCCAAGGCTTCTCGCACGTAGGCGTCTGTTGCTCGGACCTCGAACGCTCGACGCGCTTCTACGTCGACGTGCTCGGGTTCAGCGAGCTGTTCACCATGGAGATGGGCGACGAAGTCGCGGCCACCATGGAGCGCGACGGGATCCGCTTCGAGTCGCGCATGCTGCAGCGGGATGACGTACGGCTCGAGTTGTTGCACTGGCTCGAGCCGGAAGGGGAAGGCGCTCGAGCACGCCGGCCGATGACGAGCTTCGGCATGACGCACCTGTGCTTCCGCGTCGACGACATCGAAGACCTTGTGGCCGCCGCCGAGCAGGCCGGCGGGCAGGTCCACCGTCATACACTCTCCGAGCTGCCGGGTGCCGGCGTCGGAGGTCAGTCCGTGAAGCTCCTCTACCTCACCGATCCGGACGGCGTACGCATCGAGTGCATGTCGGGAGCGCCGCACCTTGGCTAGCGCGACCGGAAGCGCGACCGCGAGCGGGAGCGGCCGTGGCACGACCTCGACGCTGGTCGAGGACAACCCGTACCTCGGCGGACCGTACGCGCCCGTCGGCAACGAGGTCGACGCGTCGAACCTGGAGGTCATCGGCGAGATCCCGCGCGATCTCGACGGCGTGTACCTGCGCAACGGGCCGAACCCACAACACGATCCCGTGGGCCGGTATCACTGGTTCGACGGCGACGGCATGGTGCATGCCGTGCACTTCCACGACGGCCGCGCCACCTATCGCAACCGTTGGGTGCGCACCGATGCGTTCGAGCGCGAGCGCGCCGCGGGCGAGGTGCAGTGGCTCGGCATCATGGAGCCGCTGGCCGGCAACCCCACCGACATGCCGCTGAAGGACTCGTCCAACACCGACCTCGTGTTCTTCAACGGCGACGTACTCTCGCTCTTCTACCTGTGCGGCGCGGCGTACGCGCTCGATCCGGTGTCGCTGGTGACACGAGGGCAGCGCGGGTTCGGCGGTCGCATGTCGGCGCATGCCAAGGTCGACGAGCAGACGAACGAGCTGCTCTTCTTCGACTACGGGCCGCGGCCTCCGTACCTGCGCTACGGCGTCGCCGGAACGGACGGACGCGTCACCCACACCACCGACATCGATCTGCCCGGCCCGCGCCTGCCGCACGACATGGCGATCACGGACCGCCATTCGATCCTCATGGACCTTCCGCTCGTCGCCGATCCCGAAGCGGCGAAGGCCGGCCGGCACAAGCTGATGTTCGACGACGCGATGCCCGCCCGCTACGGCGTGCTGCCGCGCCACGGCGACGGCAGCCAGATCAGATGGTTCGAGGCCGAGCCCTGTTACGTGTACCACTCGGTCAACGCATGGGAGCAGGGCGACGAGGTCGTGCTCGACCTCTGCCGCGTCACCAAGCCCGAGCCTCGTGTCGACGCGGAAGGCCCGATCGCCAAGCTGCTGTCGTACCTGCGACTCGACGCGCACCTGTACCGCTATCGCTTCAACCTCCGCACGGGCGCAACCCACGAGGAATACCTCGACGACGACAACACCGAGTTCCCGTCGATCGACCTGTCGCGCGTCGGCCGGCCGAACCGGTACGCGTACAACGTGCACATCTCGCCCGAGCCGACGCTGCTGTTCGACGGCATCGTGAAGTACGACGTCGTCACCGGCACCGACACGCGCTGGTGGTGCGGACCAGGGCGCTGGGCCAGCGAGTCACCGTTCGCGCCGCGGGCCAACGCGGTGAGCGACGACGACGGCTACCTCGTGAGCTTCGTGTACGACCAACTCGAGGATCGTTCCGAGGTCGTCATTCTCGACGCCGCCGACATCGCCGCCGGACCGGTCGCCCGCGTGCTGCTTCCGCAGCGCGTCCCCATCGGCTTCCACGCCACCTGGGTCCCCGGCTGGAAGCTCCCCGCTACGTCCTAGGCAAAGAGTTGGGGACGAGTCAGCGGAGTTTGGTGGCGTTGTCGGCGCGGGACCGGGCGAAGCGGCCGACGCCGCCAATGCGCGCCTCGGGCTTCTTCTCCGACGGGCCGTCGTCGCTCACCGCGCGGCCCTCGCGCGCGCCGGCGCCGACGCCCCCGAGCAGGCGCGGCAGCGGGACCGACTGCGTGCTCAGCAGCCACCAACCCACGACGATGAGCGA
>JBEEFX010000127.1:0-3076 GCA_041166365.1 Acidimicrobiaceae bacterium | reverse complement strand
GAGGGCAGCATCGCGAATGTCGAGCACGTTCTCCGCGTTCAACTCGCCGGAGTGCGAGCAGTTGTATGAACCGGTCATGATCCAGTCGTCGCAGACGACGATTTTGGCGTGCATGTAGTCGTGGACGGCGTTCGGGGCGTACGGCGTCGACGGCTTGGCCGCGACCCGCCCGGACTGCACGACCCGTTCGTAGAGCGGCGCCTTCCACGCGGCGCGGCCGTCGCGCCGCCACTGCTCGAGCGCCTGGGCCATCTGCGGACCGTCGACGGTGACGAGGGTCTCGCAACGTCCGTCGTCGAGCACCTCGGCGAGCGTGCCGAGGATGGGCGACGACGTGATCACGGGCGAGCAGATGCGAATTCTCTCGCGGGCCTGACCGATGCGGGTCGCGATCAGCTGGCTCAGCTTGCGGCCCCGTCCCGGCGAGAACAGGGCTCGCACCGTCGTCCCGCCCGGCAGCGTCGCCGGCTGGTCGTCGAAGGTGCCGGTGCGCTCGACATGACCCTTCGTCCACAACTGTTCGAAGTCGCGTGTGTAGGCGGCCGCGAGATCGGGCGACTCGACCGTCACCAGGAGGTTCTCCATCCGTGTCCACGCGTCGTGCGTCCAGTTGGTCGAGCCGGTCCATACGGTCTCCCCGTCGCGCACGGCGTACTTGTGATGCATGAGATCCGGGAGGCCAGGGATCGCCGTTGCCGGCACGGCCTTCGCCAGACGTTCGAGCAACGAAGGACCCTCGGGCGGCGGCGGGATCGGCACGCGTCTGCGGTGCACGTCGTTGTAGACGGCGCGCACTTGCACGCCGCGTGCCTCGGCCGCGTCGAGGACCTTGATCAGGCGGTCACCGGTGTCGTCGTCGAAGTGAACGTCGTAGATGGCGAGGTCGAGTGTCCGGCGCGCGCCGTCGAGGAACGCGAACAACCGATCGCGGGTCGCGGCCGCCGGCTGTCCGCCGTCGGTCAGGAACGTGACGTCGATCGCCACGTCACTTGCGCCGGTGGTGGATGCTGTCTCGATGCCTGAGCCCTACCACGACCCCGCGCTCGCCGTCGAGGCGCGGGTCGCTGACCTCCTGAGCCGGATGACGGTGGAGGAGAAGGTCGCGCAGCTCGGCGGCGTCTGGATCACCGATCTCGTGTCACCGGCCGGATTCGACGAGACCCGGGCCGCGGAACGACTCGCCCACGGCATCGGGCACGTGACCCGCATCGGGGCGTCCACCGGGCTGCGGCCGACCGAGAGCGCCGCGCTCATGAACGCGGTGCAGCGCTTCGCCGTCGAACACACCCGTCTCGGCATACCGGTCGTCGTGCACGAGGAATCGACCGGGGGGTATTGCGCGCGCGAGGCAACAGTGTTCCCGCAGGCGATCGGCCTGGCGGCCACTTGGGATCTCGTGCTCGTCGAGGAGGTGGCAGGCGTGATCCGCGAGCAGCTGCTCGCCGTCGGAGCGCGCCACACGCTCGCGCCTGTGCTCGACATTGCCCGCGATCCGCGCTGGGGTCGCGTCGAGGAGACGTACGGCGAGAACCCGGTGCTCGCGGGCGCGCTCGGCACGGCATACGTCCGCGGGCTACAAACCGATGACCTCCGCCACGGCGTGATCTGCACCGGCAAGCATTTCCTCGGCTATGGCCTACCGGAGGGCGGCCTGAACCACGCACCAGTGCAGCTCGGACCGCGAGAGCTGCGTGAGGTGTTCGCCGAGCCGTTCGCCGCCGCGATTCGCGACGCCGGCCTGGCGTCGATGATGAACTCGTACAGCTCGGTCGACGGGCTTCCCTGCGCGGGCGCCGCATCGATTCTCACCGGGCTACTGCGTGACGAGCTCGGCTTCGATGGCGTGGTCGTCGCGGACTACAACGCGGTGGAGCTGCTCGTCACCCACCACCACACCGCGGCGGACAAGGCGGCCGCCGCCGCGCAGGCACTGTCGGCGGGGCTCGACCTCGAGCTGCCGGCCTTCGACTGCTACCGGCACCTCCTGCGGCTCGTCCAGGTCGGAGAGGTCGAGGAAGGTCTGGTGGACCGCGCCGCGGGCCGCGTGCTGGCATCGAAGTTCCGCCTTGGGTTGTTCGAGCAGCCGTACGTCGACGCGGCGCGCGCCGGCGCGGTGTTCGACACGTTCGGTCAACGTGATCTGGCCCGGTGGGCGGCGACGCGATCAATTGTGTTGCTACGGAACGAGGACGCGCTGCTCCCACTCGATCTCGACCGGCTCGGCCGGGTCGCCGTGATCGGACCGCTCGCCGATTCCGTTCGCGGGCTGCAAGGCGACTACCACTACCCCGCGCACACGGAGATCGTCTTCGAGCTCGAGTCTTCGGCTCCGTCGATCCTGCCTCAGGCCGGCGGGGCGTTCGCCCCCGGACCGCACTACACACCGCACGTCACTCCACTGGCGGCGCTGACGACGGCCGTCGGCGACTGGGCCGAGCTCGACTACGAGATCGGTTGCGCCGTGACCGGCGACGACCGATCGGGCATCGACGCCGCGGTGCTGGCGGCCGAGCGGTCCGACGTTGCGCTGGTGTTCGTCGGCGGCGAGTCCGGGCTGATGCCGCATTCCACGGTCGGCGAAGCGCGCGACGCGAGCGACCTCGCGCTGACCGGCCCGCAACAGGAGTTGGTCGAAGCCATCGTGGCCACCGGCCGGCCCACCGTGGTCACGGTCATCGGCGGTCGCGTGTTCGCACTGCCGTGGATCGCGGCCAACGTGGGCGCCGTCGTGCAGGCCTGGCTCCCCGGCGAGGAGGGCGGGAATGCCATCGCCGACGTCCTGCTCGGACACGTGAACCCCGGCGGGCGCCTACCGGTGACGATGCCGCGTGACGTCGGACAGGTTCCCGTGCACGGCACGCATCGATCGGGTGGAGGACGCTCGCAGTTCTGGCACGACTACACCGACGGGCCCGCGGCGCCGCTGTTCCCGTTCGGGCACGGGCTGTCCTAAACGACCTTCGGCTACGAGCACCTCGAGGTGGTAGCCGGGTCCCACGAGCGGGTAGAGCGCGACCTGCGTCGCGTTGTCGCCCGCGAAGGTAAGAACGCCGACAGCATGACCGCGACGGCCGTC